>JBKQOO010000104.1:0-2794 GCA_052145475.1 Solirubrobacteraceae bacterium | reverse complement strand
CCGGGCGGCCAGGATGGCCGCCCGGCTCAAGGGAGAACTCGACGTCGTCCATGTCAGCGCCAGCGACGCGACCAGCCCGGGGGATCGCCAGGCGGTCGAGAAGCTACGACAGCTGACCGAGGACATCGGTGCCCGCTGGCACGAGGTGCAAGACGACGATCTGGCCCGCGCCATCGCCAATTTCGCGCGGCGGAATCAGATCACCCAGATCGTGATCGGGTCAAGTCAGCGCAGCCGCTGGCAGCAGCTGCTCGGCGGCGGCTCGAACGTAGCCCGGGTTATCAAACAGGCGGGTGCGCTTGATATCGACGTCCACGTCATTGCCCTGCGCAAGGCGTCCCGCGCCGGATCGCCGGAGCCGCCGCCGTCGGGGTCTTTGGGTCAGGGCTCCGCTGAGCGTCCCAGCCTCGTGCAGGTAAGTACGCCAGCGGAGCCCGAGGCGGAGTCCTAGGCGCCGCGGGCGGCCGCCTGCTCGAGCAGGCTGACGCAGGTGCTGCCGAACGAGTGACCCGACGCCTCGAGCGCCAGCGGCAGCGTGCTCGTCTTGGTCATCCCCGGCGACACATTGACCTCGAGGAAGTAGGGGGTGCCCGCGTCGTCGACGATGAGGTCGGTCCTGGACAGGTCGCGCAGGCCGAGCACCGTAGGCGCGGCGATCGCGATCCTCGCCACCTCGTCCGCGACCTCGCCGGGCAGCCGCGCCGGAACGTAGAACTCCGTCTTGCCCGCGGTGTACCTGGCCGCGTAGTCGTATTCTCCCTCGCCGGGGACGATCTCGACCGCGGGCAGGGCCTGCGGGCCGTCGCCGAGGTCGATCACGCCGACGGCCACTTCGGTGCCCGAGATGAACCGCTCGATCAGCGCGATGTCGCCGTAAGCGAAGCAGCTGAGCAGCGCCGCCGGCAGTTCCGCCGCGGTGCGGACCGGCCCGGCGCCCAGGGCAGAACCACCCCGGGACGGCTTGACGTACAGCGGCAGCCCGAGCTTGGCCACGATGAGGTCGATGACCGCGGCGGCGCCGAGATCGTGGAAAGTTTCCCGCGGCAGTGTTACGGACGGCGGCGTGACCAGCCCCGCGGCGGCGGTCAGCGCCTTGGCCGTCGGCTTGTCGAAGGCCATCTGGCAGGCACTGGCCACCGAGCCTACGTACGGCACGCCGAGCAGCCCGAGCACCTCCCGGATCGCGCCGTCCTCCCCGCACACCCCGTGGATGGCCGGGAACACGGCGCTGGGCGGGTCCGCGCGCAGGAGGGAAAGCAGGGCCGAGTCGGCGTCCGCGACTATCGCGTGGATGCCCGCCTCGATCAGGGCGTCGCAGACCCGGTCCCCGGAGCGCAGCGACACTTCCCGCTCGGGGGACAGGCCGCCGGCCAGTACGACGATACGCTCGAGATCGCTCATGATTATGAAATGTCGCCTTAACTAGATGCTTAAGCCGGTCCGAAGTCATCCCGCAGCTGGACCTCGGTCTCGATCACCGAGGCGAGCCTGCGGATCCCCTCGCCGATCCGGTCCGGGGCAGGGAACGAGTAGCAGAGCCTGGCGTACTGGCTACCGGAGCCGTCGGCGTAGAAGCCCGTTCCCGGCACGTAGGCGACCCGCGACGAGATCGCGCGCGGCAGCATCGCCTTGGCGTTGATCCCGTCCGGAAGCCGGAGCCAGACGTAGAAACCGCCGGCCGGCCGGGTCCATTGGCAGCCGGGCGGCATGATCGCCGACAGCGCGCCCAGCGTGGCGTCCCTGCGCTCCCGGTAGAGCTCGCGGAAGTCCTTGATCTGCTCGTACCAGGGCTGGGTGTTCAGGTACTCGCGCACGGTCAGCTGCGAGAAGCTCGAATGGCACAGCACGGCCGACTCGGCGGCCAGGATCAGCTTCTCCCTGATGGCCGTCGGCGCGACCGCCCAGCCCACCCGCACGCCCGCGGCGAAGGTCTTGGAGAACGTGCCGAGGTAGACGACCCCCTCCGCGTCGTCGGCCCGCAGCGCGCGCATCGGCTCGCCGTCGAAACCGAGCAGGCCATAGGGGTTGTCCTCGACGACAAGCAGCCCGGCGCGGTGGCAGATGTCCAGGATGCGGTGCCGCCGCGCGGAGGCGAGGGTGACCCCGGCGGGGTTGTGGAAGTTCGGCACGGTGTAGAGGAACTTGGCCCGGCGTCCCGCGGCGGCCGCGCGCCTGATGGCCTCTTCGAGGGCCTCCGGGATCAGCCCGTCGTCGTCCATCGCCACGTGCACGACGTCGGCCTGATAGGCCGCGAAGGCGCCCAGGGCGCCCACGTAGGAGGGCGCCTCGACGAGCACCACGTCACCGGGGTCGATGAAGATCCTGGCCAGCAGGTCAAGGGCCTGCTGGGAGCCGACGGTGACCACGACCTCGTCGGGATGGGCGCGGATCTGCTCCAGCGCCATGACGTCGCAGATTCGCTCCCGTAGTCCCGCGTCACCCTGCGCGGTGCAGTACTGCAGCGCGGTCGCGCCCTGGCTGGCGATGAGCTGGCCGATCATGGCGCCGACAGCATCGAGCGGGAGCGCTGCCACGTACGGCGAGCCGCCGGCCAGCGATACGATCTCGGGGCGGGCAGCGACCGCGAACAGGGCTCTGATCTCCGAAGCCACCATGTCAACCGCACGGGCGGCGTACTGACCAACATAACGGTCAATTCGTTGCGGCTGCGATATCGGTTGCGGTTCGGGTGTCACGGCCTCTCCTGAAGTCATCGGCTCTGTATTATCGATAGACCACGGCCGGGGTGAAGCTGCCGGGGGTCGTATCGTCGAAGCCGTAGAGCTTGGTTCGG
>JBKQOO010000103.1:0-5286 GCA_052145475.1 Solirubrobacteraceae bacterium | reverse complement strand
ATCGCGGGCGGCGGGCAACCTGCTCGGCATCCGTGAGTCCCAAACCTGGCTTGGCCTGACCAAGACGCTGCAGTGTCGCTTCGCGGAGGCACACGCGATGCTGGAGGAGGCGCTCGCGCAATCGCGCGCGATCGGCGACCCGCTGTTCGCGATGTTCGAGCTCGCGTTCCTGTGTTTCGGCGAGACCCGCACCGGGGAGTGGGCGGCGGCGCGGGCGCATGTCGAGGAGGCGATCGCGCTGGGACGGGAGATGGCGCACGACTACCTGCCGATGATCGAATGGAATCTGGGGCTTTTGGAGTACGCCACCGGCGAGCTGGAGGGCGCGGAGGTGCTGATGAGTGAGGCGTTTCCTGTGGCGCTGGCCAGCAACCAGATCGCGTATGCCGTCATTGCGCGCCTGGTCGGAGCAGCCGCCCAGCTGGCGCGCGGAGAGACGGCGCCGGCCGTGGCCGGGATCGAGGAAGCAGTGTTCCTGGCACGGGAGAACGAGAACCCGCTGGCGCTCGGGGCCGCGCTCGAGGCGCAGGCGCAGCTTGCACGCGAGACCGGTGAGGTATCGCGTGCTGAGGAGCTGCTGCACGAGGCGCTGCGAGCGTTCTACAGCGCCGGCGCTCCGGGTGGTGTCGCGGACGTCCTCGAGTCCCTCGCCCCGGTCCTCTCTGACCTGCAGAGCGAAGAGCAGGCGGTCCGGCTGCTGGGCGCGGCGGACGCGGCACGTAGCACGGTCGGCTGCGTGCGCTTCCCGGTGCGTCAGCCGGACTACCAAGCGCAACTCGGCATGCTGCGGGAGGCGCTCGGCGAGGAGGCTTTCGCGGCGGCTTGGTCGGCAGGCGCCTCGCTGTCGCTCGATGACGCCGTCGCCTACGCCGAGCGCGGCCGCGGAGAGCGCAGGCGGCCATCGCGCGGCTGGGACAGCCTGAGCCCGGCCGAGCTTCGGGTCGTGCAGCTCGTCTGCGAGGGCCTGACCAATCCCCAGATCGGCGAGCGGCTGTTCATCTCGCGCCGCACCGTCCAGGCGCACCTCTCACACGTATTCGCCAAGCTTGGCGTCGCCTCGCGCGCCGAGCTAGCTGCGCGAGCGGCGCGGCGCGAGCCCCGACGTTCGTCGTGACACGCAAGGGCCGGTGGGCGGACCAACCCCACGACGGAGTGGATCCCCTCGTCGTCAGCGGACTCGCCGAGCTCGCAACGGGGGCGCTGGCCGGGTGGCTCTACACGCTCGTCAAGACCGACGGCGAGAAGGCCCGTGCGCTCGGGATCAAGTCAGGCGCACGTGTTCGCCAGTGGCACCTCGACCTGATCGCGCTCGGCGGCCTCACAGCGATGGCAGGCACGGCGGTACCGGATCTCCCTGGGTGGGTCAAGTGGCCCCTCGGCATCGGGGCGTGGACGAACGCAATGTCCTTTCTTCCGCTCGCGTTGGACCCCGATGTCGAGGAGCGCCGGGTCTACCGCGCGGCGGTTGGTGCATCCTTTGTGACAACGAGCGTTGGCTTCACCGGTCTGGCGGTCACCGCGGCGCGTCGTCGCCGGAGGTAGTGGACACGCCGCCAGACGAGCTGTCTCCCTTTCGGGCTGAGTGACATCATGCGGACGGCAGACTTGTGAGCCACCGGACTCCCGCAGCTCCACAGCCGGCATCGCCCCGCTTTCCACGCGTTGGGGGTACGCCGTTCCGTGGCAGAACGGGCTACCTGAACCGCTTGGGCGCACGTCGCTTGGCCGGGCTAACGGCAGCAATCTGCGCCGCGCTCTGCTTTACGCCGGCAGCCGCGGCCGCGCGCGGACCTTGCGTCTCGCTGCCAGTGAGTCCCCATCTGGCGCCCAGCGTTGCGCCCCCGGCGAACTTTCTGTCCTCGCTCTCGGTGTTTCGCCGCCCCCAGACGCCAGCCGACATAGAAGGCTTTGAGCTGAGGGAGCTCAGCCAAATCTCGCTACCGGGAGCAGGAGGCCCAGAACCGCCGTTCGCCAAGGCGTCAGTCATCGATGCCGACTACATCCGCAAGGTCGGCTCGGTGTTTCGTGAGTCCTCCGAGTACCTGGTCCCGGCGCAGCTCGAGCTCGTCTCGCCGATGTCCAGCCGCTGTCTGCGACGGCTCTCGGTCAAGGCGCGGCGCCGCCAGCTGAAGCTGGAACGGGCCGACCGGACCCGTGGAGTCGTCCTCCTGCTGGTCAGCTCTGAAACCTCACAGCAGGCGAGCTACAGCTACACGCAGCTGATCGACGGAAATATCAACCTGACCGAAGGCGCCTTTCACGGCCCGCTCTATGAGTACGGTGTCGTGCCCGATGGAGTCTCCACCGTCACGTTGCTCCTTGAAAACAAATCCGAACTCTCGGCGCATGTTGCGAACAACTTCTATTCGATCGCGATTCCGCCGCCGCTTCAGCACGGCCAGGCAATCCCCGTTTGGCGCGACGCGAGCGGACACACGATCAAGGTCCTCTTTCCGGTGCCCGTCGGCCGTGCGGGTGACCCGCACGATCTCGGCCTCGCAGGACTATGAGCCGCCGGCACATTGGGCACCGGGCTTGGAGCACCAGCGCACCCGCGCGACGATCCAAGACGACGGAATGGGTCCCCAGAATCTGCTGTCGTCGGATTCGCTGCGGTTGTCGCCCATCGTGAACCAGTCGCCAGCCGGAATCTTGATCGGCTTCGGGAAGTTGCACTCCGGGAGAGGGACGTTGCCGCATGATCTTGCGAAAGAGCCCCGTTCCCGAACGAATCTGCCCTGGCCGCGCACCCGTCGGTAGACGAGCCCTCGCTTGATGTAAATTTCGTCGCCCGGTCCGGCGACGATCCGCTTGAGGGAGAGCACAGCAGACTCCTCCCCCAGCGGCCGCGAGCACGCTCTGCCTCCAGGGGTCACCGTGTGGGCAGCCGGTCCACACTGGTCTCGTTCGGCCCCGGCCGGTGGATGGAAGACGATGATCTCGCCGACGCGTGGTGGAGCTGTAGGGCTTTCGGCGAATACCTGCCCGCCTTCCGGAATCGTCGGCTCCATCGAGGGCGAAGGCATGATGAACGGTGTGAGCGTCGCCGCTGGCGCGGCCGCCGACATTGTTGCGAGCGATCCAACGACTCCCAAGGTGACCATTCGCGCAAGCACGGTCCTCATTGCTTCCCCCTTAGTGCTCAACAGGCTCGGATTGTAATGCTGCCGCGTGGGGCCGCTTCCTCAGAGCGAGCGAGGGCACGACCAAAGCCCGCGCTCACGCTCGGAATCGACGAATGGACCTAACCGGACACCATTCCAACCCCTCGCGACGCCTGAGCGCCGTGCTCGCTTGGGCCGAGAGCAGCGATTCCAGGGCGAAACGGCCATTGCGAGTGGGCCGCGTGGACGAGATCGCGAACCTCGCGGCATATGGCTTGCCGCCAATCGGGCAGGGCATCGATGCAGGCGTCAACACGCGGGTCGGCAGCGTAGATCACGCCGGATCCACCATAACTTGATGACATCGTTCAGACCACCGAGCGCGCCCGTACGTCAGCAGAGCATGTGGCGGCAACCAGCACACCGCCACATGCTCTGCGCGAACGGACTCCGGGGGTCAGTGTTCGACCGCTGGAATGGCGATGGGCACTGGCTCGGCCTGCGGCGTCGGCTCGCTGTCGACACCGGTGGCGATGGGCGGAACGGTCTCGGGCCGCTCGCCGATTCGTGCGACGTCGAGGGCGATCAGGCCGAGGTTCGCACCGGCAGCGGCTCCGATGATCGTGGTGATGACCGCCATGAGCCCGGCTGTTGCGTTGAACCCCAACACCGCGCCGACGAGGGCGCCCGTCAGCGCGACCCCGAACCCGATCCTCGTGGCCCTGGCCGGCCGGTCGCGGTTGACCCAGGCCCAGTAGGTGCCGAGGCCGATGGGCGTGCCAATGGCGAGAACAGCCATGAGCTCGCTGTCGAGGGGCACTGTCGGCAAAGCCACCAGCACGATGATCAGGCCGATGAACCATCCGCCGAGGCCGAGCACCAGCAGGTAGACGGAGCGCAGGATCGCGCTCGCCTTGCGCCCGAAGCCGCCGCGCTTGTGCGCCCGGCGCCACATCAGTAGCAGCGACAGGATCGTGAGGAGTCCGAAGCCGATCATCGCGCCGGCGATGGCCTTGGCGGGTCCGGTCTGTGTGGAGTCGGGCGTGAGTTTGACCGCTTGAGGTTTGTACAGGGAGTCGTCGACCTTGCCTGTGTCGAAGTAGGTGTTGATCAGGTGCGTGCTCGCCTTGGTCTGTTCGGTCCAGAAGGAGGTTGTGTGGCCGAAGTTGGCGAGGATGACCTGGTGGCCGTTGGGCAGGTGGGGGAGGAGCTCCTTGGTCGCGTTCTGGGGCGGGGTGGCGAAGTCGAGACTGCCGCCGATCAGGAGCGTCTGCACGTTCGATGTCTGGACATGGGTGTACTCGTTGTCGGCAGGGTTGGCCGGCCATGCGTGCAGGAGGCCTCCGCCGCCGAAGAGGAATTCCGTCCCGGGGTTGCCGATAATCGAGGGGCCGTCGTGTTCGCTTGAGGAGTAGTAACGCTCGGCAGCTTGGTTGTCAGCCATTCCGACAGCTGCGACGTCGCCCCAGACAAACACTTCCGGGAAAACGAGCTGGGCAACGAACGACTCGAACCAGAGCCCGCTCGAGTCACCGTGGGCGGCCGAAAGCCAGGCGTCCAGGGTCATCGGTCCGGAGAGCGGCGAGGCATTTTCCGTCGTCTCCATGAGTCCGAAGAAGCTGGCGATCCGTGCGTTGCCCTTCTTGATCGGAAAGAACAACCAGCTGTTCGGCATGTGCGCGACGGTCCGCTTCAGCGACGCGGCGAGATCGCTGGTGCGCTTGTGGCACGTCGCGTCTTGCGCACAGAGGCTGGCGTAGCGGGCGATCTGTTCGTCGATCGTCTTCGGGTACCAGATGAAGTTGCCGGGTGGGTTGACGCCGATCATCACCGAACGGTGGATGGCGGTCGGGTAGCGCCAGGAGTAGATCATCGCGGTGCGGGTGCCCGCGCTTTCGCTCAACAGGTCGATCTGGTGGTAGCCGAGGGCTTTCCGTGCCGCCTCGAGGTCGTTGACCCGTTCGGGGAGTGTGTAGCCGGCGAGATCGACGCCGTTTGCCTCGAGCCGCTTCGCGCACGAGCGCAACGCGTTCGAGTAGGCATCGAGGGACTTCTGGCCGAGGAAGTCGGCGGAGTGCTCGAGGGCCGACTCGACCTCCGGGCACTGGAGCCGGACGGAGCCGTCGACGCCGCGGTAGCCGACGAGGACGACGTCGTGGTTGGCGGTGAACCGACTGGCGTC
>JBKQOO010000102.1:0-2565 GCA_052145475.1 Solirubrobacteraceae bacterium | reverse complement strand
TGCGCGCCGTGAATGACGGCCGGGCCGGCAGACCGCCTGCGGGAGAGGCGGGGGTCGCGTGCACGATCCTTTCATCTTCCCACCCCCCGGATGTGGTGTCACGCCGACGCCCAGCTCAGGAGTGTGGGCGACTTGGCGGCTCGCGAGAAGCGCGGCGGGGCCACGCAGCTGGACGAGAGGTCCGGCCGCCCTGGCCCCGCGTTGCGGCTGGGCTGGCGCCGCTAACTGTTCACGGCTTCCTGCAGCTCGTCAGCGATCTCGTCGGTCGACGCGTCGACGGAGCGCTTCACGACCTTGGCGGCGCCCGTGACCGCCTTGTCGAAGCCCTTTTCGATCGTCGGTTCTCCGACCACGATCAGCCCCGCTTGGCCGGAGGTGAGCTCGGCAGCGGCTTCCTTCAGCTCCTTGCGACGCAACGTTCCAGCCCCCATCTCCTCGGGGATGACTCGAACGCGCGGGCGATCCATCCGCTTGACGATGTGGGGCTTCCCTTCCTGCTGGTCGATTACGGCCGCGTCGTACTTCCCGACGATCTCGTCCTTGTGCAGCTGCTCGAGGTCGTCGAGATCGTCCAGTGCTGTCGTGACGTTCTCGTAGACGGCGGTGTAGAGAGCGAGTTCGTGATCAGTGGCCATGGGTTCTCCTTGTTCTTCCCCGGTTGTCCGGGGTTGGTTCCCTTGCGATGAGCCGCGACCGCCACGAGGACCTGGGGCCGACAGCTCAAACGTCGGTGCCAGCCGTGGTGGCGCGTGATGCTCAATGCTGTCCAATAGGACATCGCCGACCAAGACGCTCATGGCGGGTCTGCGATAGCCGCGGCGTATCGCAAGGCGGCTCTCCCGCTTGCGGTCGCACGATGCGGGAGGCTGCCATCGCGATGCAGGATGCGGCGCGCTGGCTATCGGTCGAGCCGAGTGCGCTCCGGGCGGCTGACCACCGGGCGTTTTGATCTGGACCGGCTGTTCGTGCGGCTTATCGATAAGAGCACGGTCGGTCTATCGCCAGCGGCGCAGCCGCTCAGGATGTGCTCACGGGCTTCGACCACCGCGACAAGGCCCCGACTCTCAGCCCGCAGTTGCCGCTCACCCTCGACCTGTAAGGAGACCCGCCGTGTCCGATACCGAAGATCTCAAGAGCGTTGCCGAGCAGCTGGCGGCCCCCGGCGTCCGGCCCATCGGCAACATCCTCGCTCCGCTCGCCCGTTACTGGTGGGTGGAGCTGATTCTTGGGGTGTTGTGGCTGATCATCGCCGCGGTCGTGTTGAAGTTCAACCACGCATCCGTTGTCACGGTCGGAGTCCTCGTCGGGATAATGTTCCTGATCTTCGCCACCGAGGAGTTCGCGCTCGCTGTTTTGGATGACGGCGCCACGAGATGGCTCTGGGCTTTCTTCGGGGTCTTGCTTCTGGCGGGGGGAATCGTCTCCCTGATTCATCCGCGTGAAACCTTTGCGGGCTTCGCCGACATCCTCGGCTTCATCTTCCTTCTCATCGGCGTGATCTGGACGGTCCAGGCGTTCGCCGAACGCGCACTCAACAGTCTGTGGTGGCTGGGCCTGCTCAGCGGCATCCTGATGGTGGTCCTCGCCTTCTGGACCAGTGGCCAGTTCTTTCTCGAACGTGCGTACACGCTGCTCATCTTCGCCGGCATCTGGGCACTGCTGAAAGGCATCACAGACATCGTGCGGGCGTTTCAGCTGCGAGACCTCGCCTCGCCTGAGATGTGATCACGCTACGGCGCTTGGGCCGGGAGAACGGCGTGGGGGGACGGCAAACCGTATGGGCGCGGCGGGTTTCGAACCTGCGACCTCTCGCGTGTCAAGCGCAGCCCGCTGTCACCCGGGCCGCGTACCGGGGTACATCGCCGTTGCCGCGTAGGCGGGCAGGCCGGGGGCTCGAGCATCCGTCGCTAACGGCCGGAGCGGAGCCCGCTACGTGGCACGCATGCGGCACTCGAGGGCCGTCGATGGTTGCGGTGCTCCTAACCGCCAGCCAAGGCTCCCGGGCGTTAGCGGCGCCGGTTACGGCGGCTCGGGCGCCGACGCTCGATGTTGAGGCCCTTGAGGGTGCCTGGGTGCAGGTAGAACTCCTGCCCTGGGTCAGCGACGGCGTTCGGGTTGCGGTACTTGAAGGTAAAGAGCGGTGGCTCACCCGGTTCGCCCTCAACGGTGCCCATGCAGCTGCAGCTGAAGAGCGCTCGTACGAGCGCAGCGAGGTCGATTGCCTCCATGTTCAGCTCGCCGGCCTTGGCTACGAGGTCCTCCATCCTGAAGCGCTGCCGCCGAAGCGCCGTCAGGAGCATGATCGCCTGATCGATCTCGGGCGGCTCGAGGTACCCAGCAAGCTCGTTCCGGAGCTCGGGGATCAGATACTCGACGGAGTACGCGCGGAGGCCGTCCTTCACCTGGTCGACCGAGAGACGTCCTTCGGTGCTCCCGGCTACCTGCTGGATGCTCCGCATCACCTGCACGAGGTCGCGGGGGGTGTGGCGGGTGTGGTCCAGCACGACGAGCCGCGCTTCGCGCCCGTCGAGTCTCGGGGGCAAGAACTCCCCGAAGACGTTCACG
>JBKQOO010000101.1:0-16663 GCA_052145475.1 Solirubrobacteraceae bacterium | reverse complement strand
CGATCGCCCGGCTTGCCGCGAGGATCGCGCTGCGCCCCGCCTCGGGGCGGATGCCGGCGTGAGCGGCGGCGCCCCGGAAGGACGCCTCGATGCGGAAGTGGCAGGGTGAGTCCATGATCACCTCGCCGATCGGCGAGGCGTGGTCGAAGACGTAGCCGCAGTCGCTGCGCAGGATCGAGGTGTCGAAGGCGGCTGAGCCCGCCAGCGAGATCTCCTCGCCGACGGTGAACAGCAGCTCGAGGTCGACCGGGGCGCCCTCGCGGTGGACGTGTCGGGCCAGCCCGAGCAGCACGGCGATGGCGGCCTTGTTGTCGGCTCCCAGGATCCCGTCGTTGGCGTTCTCCCAGAAGCCGTCCCGCAGCACCGGTTCGACCGGCGCCTGCAGCGGGACCGTATCGAGGTGCGCGCAGAGCAGTAGCGTGCGTCTCTCCCCCTCCCCCGATCTGCTCGGGCCGCCGGGCAGGCGAGCCAGCAGGTTGCCGCAGTCCCCGCCGATCGCCGCGCCGGCCTCGTCCTCCAGCACCTCGACGCCGAGCGGCCGCAGCTCGGCGATCACCCGCTCGGCGCAGGCCCGCTCATGGCGCGACGGGCTCGCGATCCGGCACAACTCGCCGACCGTGCCGCTCAGCCAGCGCTGCTCGAGGGTGCCGGACGTCGAGCCCGGCCCGGCGCCCGTCACGAGCGGCCGGCGCCGCCGCCCGCCCCGGTGGCGGCGCGGGCGTCCTTGACGAGCACCTCCTCCACCTCGGGGGCGCGATCCAGCGCCGCCGCGATGAACTCGCGGAACAGCGGCGCGGGGCGCTCGGGGCGGGACTTGAACTCGGGATGGAACTGGGAGGCGACGAAGAACGGGTGCTCGGCGAGCTCGACGACCTCGACCAGGCGCTCGTCGGGCGAGGTGCCGGAGATCCCCAGCCCGGCGCTCTGCAGTCGCTTGCGCAGCAGGTTGTTGACCTCGTAGCGGTGGCGGTGGCGCTCGTAGATGACCGCCTCGCCGTAGATCTCGCGCGCTCGCGTCCCCTCGTGCAGCTTGATCGGGTCGGCGCCCAGCCGCATCGTCCCGCCGAGGTCGGCGACCTCCTTCTGCTCGGGCAGAAGGTCGATCACCGGATGCGGCGTCTCGGGGTCCATCTCGGTCGAGTTGGCCCCATCGAGGCCGACCACGTTGCGGGCGAACTCGCTGACCGCCACGTGCATCCCCAGGCAGATGCCCAGATAGGGGATCCGCTGTTCGCGGGCGACCTGGGCGGCATGGATCTTGCCCTCCCAGCCGCGGCCGCCGAACCCGCCGGGGATCAGGATCCCGTCGAGCCCCTCCAGGCGCCTCGCGGCCTGGCCGGGATCGAGCAGCTGCTCGGAGTCGATCCAGTCGATCTCGACGCGTGCGTCCTGCAGCGAGGCGGCGTGGCGGAGCGCTTCGGACACCGACAGGTAGGCGTCCTCGAGCTGGATGTACTTGCCCACCAAGCCGATCCTGACCACCTTCCTGGCCCGGGCGGAGCGTTCGATCGGCTCCTTCCAGAGCTCCAGATCGGGGGCGGGCGCATCGAGACCGAAATGCTCGAGGATGAAGCCGTCGACGCCCTGCTCGCGGAATGTCAAGGGCACCTTGTAGATGTTGTCGACGTCGCAGGCCGAGACGATCGCTTCCGAGGGAAGGCTGGCGAACAGCGCGATCTTCTTGCGGATCTCGGCCGACAGCTGGCTCTCGGAGCGGCACATCAGCATGTCGGGGGCGATCCCGATGCGGCGCAGCTCGTTGACCGAGTGCTGGGTCGGCTTGGTCTTCAGCTCACCGGCGTGGCCGATGTAGGGCACGAGCGTGAGGTGGATGAACATGCAGCGACGGCGGCCGACGTCGACGGGAAACTGGCGGATCGCCTCGAGGAAGGGCAGCGACTCGATGTCGCCGACCGTGCCGCCGATCTCGGTGATCACGAAGTCCACGTCGCTCGACTCCGCGATCAGCGAGATCCGCTGCTTGATCTCGTCGGTGATGTGAGGCACCACCTGGACGGTCCCGCCGAGGTAGTCGCCACGCCGCTCGCGCCTGATCACGGTGTCGTAGATGCCGCCGGCCGTGACGTTCGAGGCGCGGCTCGTGTTGGCGTCGGTGAAGCGCTCGTAGTGGCCGAGGTCGAGGTCGGTCTCGGCGCCGTCCTCGGTGACGAACACCTCGCCGTGCTGGTAGGGCGACATCGTGCCCGGGTCGATGTTGATGTAGGGATCGAACTTCTGCAGACCGACCGTCAGCCCACGCGAGACGAGCAGCCTGCCGATCGAGGCCGATGCGATCCCCTTGCCGAGCGAGGAGACGACGCCACCGGTGACGAAGATGAACCGGGTCTTGCTCGGGGGCTGTGCGTGACGGTCGGAGTGGGGCGAGGTCATGAGGGCCTGCCCCAGGAGTCTAGTTGCCGGAGCCCCGGAGTCCGTTCGATCAGCACCGAGATCGACCGCAGCTCGCCGTAGAGCGTGATCGCGGCCAGCACCACGAGGGCGATCACCTGCCCGGTCCCGGACAGCGTCAGCACCAGCCACAGCCCGGCCAGCGCACCGAGCAGGTTCGAGCCGGTGTCGCCGAGCATCGCCCGCTCACGCAGGTCGTACAGGCCGGCGACCAGGGCCGGTCCGGCGAACAGGCCGATCGCCCACAGCGGGCGCAGCTCCCCGGAGCCGATCGCGAGCCCGGCGCCGAGCGCCACGAACGCCTTGGTCGAACGGCCCGGGCGCAGGTCGAGCAGGTTGAAGGCGTTGGTCGCAAGCACGAGCACGCCCGCGGCCAGCAGCCAGCGCCCGTTCGAGAGGCCCAGCTCGTCCATCGCGAGCAGCGCCAGCCCGAGCGAGCCGGCGGCCTTCAGGGCGCCGGTCGAGAGCTCACCCCGGAGGACCGCCGCGCCGTGGCCCCGCCAGCCGCGCGCCGGGCGTTGACCCCCTCCGGCGAGGTCGGGCTCTGGGCCGAGCGTGTCGTCGATCAGGCCGAGCGCGATGACGCCCACCGAGTAGAGCGCGACCGGCACCAGCTCGGGGTGAAGCACCGCGGCGGGCGCCAGGCGGGCGAGCAGCATGAGCGGCACGAGCGCGAGCAGCGCCGCCGCGAGCGTCAGCACCCCGAGCGGAAAGGGCAGCTGCCGACCACGGTAGTTGGGGCGCGTGTGGCCGCCCAGTGCCAGCGCCCTCAGCACCGACGGAGCGAGCGCGGCCGCCACCAGCAGCGAGACGGCTAGCGGCAGGGCGTGCATGGGGGCAAGCTACCTGCGAGAGCGGACGCCGGCTCAGGGCGCGGTCGAGCTCGATGTGACGGTCGGGAGCAGCGAATCGGCGCTCGCTCCGACGCCGAACGAGCCCCGGTCGCCGGCCAGCGCATAGAGGAGCGCGGCCTGCCCGGCGGGGGCGTCCAGATCGTCGACGCTCGAGAGCTTGCGGCTCTTGTACCAGGGGATCTGAGAGGGGTCGGCACCGGTCAGCTGCACCCCGACGGCGGGCACGCCTACAGCGAGGACCCCGGCGAGGAGCCCGTTCTCGAAGCGGGTGTCCGCTTCGGTCGCCTGGGGACTTCCCTGTGCGGGCGCGGAGCGTGCCACGACCAGCCCTTCCAGGTGGGTGAGCTGCCCGTCGAAGGCGCTCAGCAGGCTCGCCCGGACGCGACTGAGCAGCTCCTTGTCGACCAGCTGCCCGCCGCTGACGAGCTGCCGTCCGACCAGTTCGCCGAACCGTTCAACCAGCGCCGGCGAGCTGGCGAGGGCCGCGTAGTGGGTGCCCGCGGCCTGCCGGGCGATGCCGCTGAGATCGAGCGGCTCACGGACTGCCACGACGGTCGCCAGGCTGCCTTCGGCCTGCGCGACGGCGCCACGCACCAGCGAGTTGACCTGGTCGGAGGCGCCGCCCAGGAACAGCAGCCCGATGCTGCGGCCGTTGAGCAGTTCGTGCACCGCCAGCGGGTAGAGGCTCTTCGCGAAGGCTTCCTCGGAGACGAGCTTTTCCTGCGCTCCGTCGGCCTGCTTGCGCGCTTCGCTGACTTCCGAGTCGAGATCGTGCACGATCCCGCTCTTGGCCGAGGAGACGAGGTTCGAGTCCCCGATCGCCACTCCGATCAGCACGCCCAGGGCGAGCGCGAACAGGACGGCGGCGAGGGACAGCGCGTGGTAGCGGTAATCGAACATCTCTGGAGCTGCCTGCGCGGCGGAGGATCAGCCTCGCGCGCCGAACAGGAGCTGCAGCTTGAGCCAGAGCAGTTCCACCACGTCCCGCAGCGCGGGCGTCATCCCGATCACCGCGATCATCGCGATCAGGCCGGCGGCGATCACGACGAGCAGCGGCGTCAGACCGGGACGGGGCTGATAGAGCCGGCTGACCCCCTTGGCGTCGATCAGGATCTCGCCGACCCGCAGGCGGGTCAGGAAGGTGGAGGACATGCCTTTGCGGTTGCGGTCGAGGAACTCGACGAGGTTGAACTGCGAGCCGACCGACACGATCAGCCCGGCCCCCTTCTCGGCGGCGATCAGCATCGCGACGTCCTGACTGGTGCCCGGCGCGGGCACCAGCTTGAAAGGGAGCCCGAGCTCTTCGAGGCGGTGGCGGCCCGGTGCGCGGCCATCGGGGTAGGAGTGGACCACGAGCTCGGCGCCGCAGCGCAGCGCCCGCTCGCTCGCCGAGTCCATGTCCCCGACGATCATGTCGGGCGTCAGCCCTCGCTCGAGCACTGCGTCGGCGCCGCCGTCAACGGCCACGATCAGGGGGCGCCTGTCGCGGATGAACGGTCGCAGCGCCTGCAGGTCGCGCTGGTGCTCGACACCCCGCACGACGAGCAGCGTGGAGCGGTCGCGGAAGTCGGTGGCGAACCGGGGCAGCTGGATCCGGCCGGTCAGCAGTTCGCGCTCCTCGCGCATGTGCTCGATCGTGTTGCGAGCGAAGCGCTCGAGCGCCTCGCCTACCTCGCGTCGCCGCGCCTCGGTCTCGGCCAGGACACGTCGACGGTCGAGGATCTCGCCGCGCGCCAGCACCTCGCCCCTGCGCACGATCTCGGCTTCGGCCCGGCCGGCTGCGGCGGGGAGCGGCCGGAGGAGCACGGGGTCGCCGTCTGCGACCAGGTCGAACAGCCCGTCATCGGCCAGGTCGACCAGCGCGATCCCGGCCTCGACCAGCAGCTGCGGGCCGAGGTTCGGGTAGGTGCCGCTCGAGGACTCCCGGCAGTTCAGCACGGCGGCCGCCTGCGCGGCGATCAGCTCCTCGGCCGACACGCGGTCGATGTCGAGGTGGTCGATCAGCGCGATGTCACCGGGGACGAGGTGCTTCACCAGCAGCTTGGTCCGGCGCCCCGGCCTGATCGAGCCCGCGACCGGCCCCCGCCACGCCCCATCTCGCTGCGGGGCGCCCGCGGCGCCGACCGGCGGGATGTACCCCGGGGGGCTCGATCTGGTCGCGGCCATCCCTGCCGAGGGTAACGCCCGCGGGCGCCCGGCGCAGCAGGCGCGGGGCTCAGGCGGCGCGGCGCAGGTCCCGTGCGTGGCGGCGCGCCGTGCTGTCGTCGCTGTCGGCGCCCAGCATCCGCACGAGCTCCGCCACCACCTCGGGCTCGGCCAGCTCGAGCACCGATGCGCGGGTGGGGTCCGCGCCGGTGTCCTTGACGATCGAGAAGTGGCGGGCGCCCAGCGATGCGATCTGCGGCAGGTGCGTGATGCAGAGGACCTGGCCGCGGTCCCCCAGCTCGCGCAGGCGCGCTCCGACGGCGTTGGCCGTGCGCCCCCCGATCCCGGCGTCGACCTCGTCGAAGACGAGCGTGGTTCGCGGCGCCGCCTCGCTGGCGGCGCTCATGATCGCCAGCATCACCCGCGAGAGCTCGCCCCCCGAGGCGATCTCGCGCAGCGGTCCGGCGGGCACCCCGGGGTTCGGAGCGATCGTGAACTCGACCGCGTCGCCGCCTGCCGGGCCGGGCTCTGTCTCGGCGAGAACCGCCTCGAAGCTCGCCTCGCCCATCGCCAGCGAGGCGAGCTGCCGGCGCACGGCGATCGCGAAGCCCTCGGCCGCCTCGTGCCGGGCCCGGCGCAACGCTGTGACAGCCCGCTCGAGCTCGCCACGGGCGCGTTCGAGCTCGCCGCCGATCCGCTCGAGGCTGACCTCGGCGTCCGCCAGCTCCTCGTGGCGCGCACGCGCCTGCTCGGCGTGGGCGAGCACCGCCTCGATGCTGCCGCCGTGCTTGCGCATCAGCCGCTCGAGCGCCTGCAGGCGCTCTTCGACGCTCTCGAGCGTGGGCTCCAGCCCGGGGATGTCGAGCGCGGGCAGGCCGTCGAGGCCGCGCGCGCAGTAGTCGCGCAGCTCGCCCGCGAGCTCCTGGGACTCGATCGTCGCGGCCTGCAGGCGTTGGCTCAGCGCGTCGAGGGCGGGGTCGACGCCCACGACCCCGTCGAGGGCGGCGGCGGCCTGGGCGAGTAACTGGCTCGCGCCCGCCGACTCGTCGGCCTCCGGCGCGAGCGCCTCCGCTCCCGCGCCGGCGGCGGCCCGCAGCGAGTCGAGCCTGCGCAGCCTCTCGCGGGCGGCGAGCAGCTGCTCGTGCTCGTCCCGGTCCGGTCGCAGCTCGTCGATCTCGCCCAGCTCGTACTCGAGCAGCCCCAGCTCGCGCTCGCGATGGGAGGCCAGCTCGCGCAGCTCGGCCAACCGGCGATCGAGCTCGCGCGTGCCGGCAAAGGAGGCCGCGCAGTCGCGCAGCCGCCCGGGCTGGCCGGGCCCGCAGAGCCCGTCGAGGATCTGCAGCTGGGCGCCCGCGAGGGTCAGCTTGCGGTGCTCGTGCTGGCCGTAGAAGGAGAGCAGCAGGGCGCCCAGCTCACGCAGGTCGGCGACCGTCGCGGTGCGGCCGTTCAGGTACGCCCGGGTGCGCCCGTCCGCCCCGACCCTCCGCGCCAGCACGATCTCGCCCGCGTCGTCTGCGAGTCGCTCGACGATGCCCTCGGGGAGCTCGGCGGGTCGGTCGAAGGTGCCCTCGACGTAGGCCTCGGCAGCGCCGGGACGCACGATGCCCGGGCGCGCCTTGCCGCCGAGCAGCAGGTCGAGCGCGTGGGCCAGCACGGTCTTGCCCGCGCCGGTCTCGCCGGTGATCACGTTCAGCCCGGGGCCGAGACGCAGCTCGGCACGCTCGATCAACAGCAGGTTCTCGACACGCAGCTCCTGGAGCATGCAGGCAGGTCTAGCAGCGGCCGCCGACGGATCGCGCGCGGGGAGGGCGAGCGGACAGGTGTTCGTGCAGCCCTGGCGGTCGGCCATCTGCACAGGCATAATCTGCGCTGGCGTCCCGGTATGGACACCGACCGCCCGTAGACTCCGACAAGGCAAGGCATGGCCGCCAACGACCCAACCTCGAGCTCTCCACCCGCCACGCCGGCGGTGTTCAACTGGCCCGGGGCGTCGGAACTCGACGAGCGGCTGGGTGAGGAGATCGGCCGGGCGGAACGGTATGGAACCCAGCTCAGCTGCCTGCTGGTCGTGGTGGACAACCTCGACGAGATGGCGGGCGAGCACGGCGGCGAGCTGCGCGAGCAGACGCTGGCCTACATTGCCGGCGCGCTGCGCCGCGAGCTGCGTCGGTTCGACCGGGTAGGCATGCCGAGCGAGACAGAGCTCTTGATCGTGCTGCCCGGCGCCGACGGCCCGCGGGGCGAGATGGTCGCCAGGCGCGTGCTGGACAGGCTGCGGGCGATCAAGGTCGAAGCCAAGGGACACCGTCAGGGACTGCGCGTCTCGGTCGGACTGGCAGCGTGGCGGACCAACGGGACACCCTCGGCGCTGCTCGCCCGCGCCAGGGCCGCGGCGGCCGGTTCGACGGGCGAGGCGTCGCAGGACCGGCTCGGCGCCGAGACGCAGCTTGCGGCCCCCGCACCGCCTGAGCCGACCTCGCCTTCTTCATAATCACTGGCGGTGCTTTCCGGATCAGAGCTCTGGCTGTTGCGGCTCATGGCCGACCGCGGTCTCGCCCTGCTCGACGCCGACACGTTGCTGGTCGTGATCGAGGAGAAGGGCGAGCTGCGCGTCGCCGCGGTCAGCGGCGGCACGGTGCGCCTGCGGATCGCGCCGGTTCAGGGCAGCGCCCTGGGCGCGCTCTACCTGCAGGGCACCCCTGTCGCCCTGGACAAGCCCCGGGGCCAGGAGGCGGCCTTCCTGCACGAACTGGGCCTCGAGGCGCGCTCGGTCCTGGTCGAGCCGCTGAGCATGGACGGGCACGGCAGCGGGCTGGTGATCGCGATGCGTCGCGACGGGAGCTTCCGGGGCCCGGACCGTCAGGCTCTGAGCGCCTTCGCCGAGAGCGTCGCGGTGCGCCTGGCTGCGGAGCGCTCGGTCGAGATCGAACGGCTCCGCTACGGCATGGAGGCGCGAGAGCGCGAGCGCTCCCGCTGGGCCCGGGAGATCCACGACGAGAGCATCCAGGGCATCGGCGCGCTGCGCCTGCGGCTGGCAAACGCCCGCGACCTGCACGATCAGCAGGCGCTTGCGGCCGCCGTCGACACCGTGCTCGACGGTCTGGGCAACGAGATCGACGGGCTGCGCCACCTGATCACCGAGCTGCGGCCTGCCGCCCTCGACGATCTCGGGCTGGCGGCCGCGCTGGAGGCCCTGGCGCGCCGCGCCCAGGCGGTTGACGGCCTGGACGTGAAAACCGAGATCGAGTTCGGTCGCGAACGGGATTACGAACAGGGCGGCGCGGCCGACGGCGCCGGTCGCCTGGACCCGGAGCTGGAGAGCACGATCTACCGGATCGTGCAGGAGGCCCTGACCAACGTCGGCCGCCACGCCGAGGCGACCCAGGCGGTGATCCGGATCACCGGCGGGGACGGGTTCGTCCGCGCGTCGGTCAGCGACGACGGCAGGGGAATGCCGGGAGCCGACCGGCTGGGGCCGCGCGGCGACGGGCTGGAGGGGGGCTTCGGCATGGGCGGGATGCGTGAGCGGGCCGAGCTGGTCGGGGGCGAGCTCGACTTCAGCCCGGCCCCGGGGGGCGGCACGATCGTGAGTCTGACCGTGCCGCTGTCGGGCCGACCCGCGGCGCCCGCGCCGGCGCAGCAGAGCTAGTCCTCGGGGCCCCGCTCCCCGCGCTGGGCGCGTAGCCAGTCGGCCAGCTGCTGCCCGGCCGACCCGACCGAGTCCCCCGCGTCGCGGATCGCATCGCGGATGCGCTCGGTGTAGAAGCTGACCGCCTCCCCCCCGTCGGCGCGCGGATCGACGGGGTCGCCGCGGCGCGGGTACTCGCCGGAGCCGACGATACGGTCGTACTCGCCCGAGTGCACCCATGCCATCAGCTCGTGGGTCCGCTTGACCGGCAGCGGGTGGGTCACGCCGAGCTCGAGCGACAGGCGTGTCAGGCGCTCCAGACCGCTGCCCTTCTCGCTGTAGTCGAGACCCTGGCGCATGAACACGTCCAGGTCGAGCTCGGAGACCATCGCGCCGCCTGCCAGCGACATCAGGGTCCGGCACACGGCCAGCGGGTTGCGGGTCACGAGCGCCGCGGCGCGGTCGGCGCTGAGCTCGGTCGCCCGCCCCCACTCCATCAGCGCTGTGCGGAACGGCATCAGGGGTAGCGGGATCCGGGCGGTGCGGCTCATCAGCACGAGGATCGTCAGCGCGGTCCGGTAGAGCTGGTGGTCGGCGAGGATGTGCGCGGCCTCGTGGGCGAACACGACCCGGCGCTGCTCGGCGTCGAGCAGCCGCACCAGCTCGGACTGGACGACGACGATCGGCCGCCGTGCGCCGATCGCCATCGCGTTGGGCGCCGGATACTGCGTGAGGTACAGGTCGGGGACCTCGTTCATGTCGAGCGTCGCGTATGCGATCGCGTGCTCCCGCCACACATCGCCGAGCTGCTCTTCGGAGAGCCGTACGGCCGAGCCCAGATAGCTCTGGCGCAGCGCGCGCTCGTAGCCCAGCTCGATCAGCTTGCGCACGACCGTGTCGAGGTAGGGGATCGAGCCGAGCGCGGCGGTCGCGGCCCGGTCGGCCGGGTGCTGGAAGGCCCGCGGCGAGATGTCGCTGAGGTGGTGGCCCTCGACCGGCAGGTTCGGTGTGGAGGACACCCCCAGAGCGTACCCGCAAGGGGGAACCCGCTGGTGAGCACGGGTACGCCGGCCGACAGCCCGCTCGGTCCGCCAGGATCAGCGGATCGAGAGCCAAGCCTGGCAAGGACGCAGCGAGCGAAGCGTGCTGTGGCACGCGAGCGACCGAGGACGCCGCCAGGCGCCGACCATCGGTTCGCTAATCAGCGAGGCCGACGCGGCGGACGTAGGCCGTGATCTCTGCCCGTGAGGAGAAGCCGAGCTTCTCGATCGCCCTGGCACGGTAGGTCTTGACGGTGCGCTCGGCGACGTTCAGCCGCTCGGCGATCTCTGGGTTGGTGTATCCGTTGGCGATCAGCCGAACGACCTCGCGCTCGCGCTCGCTGAGCACGACGCCGTCGCTCGAGGGGTCTTCGCTGGTGGCCATCAGCGCCCCGAGCCGCGGGTGCAGGTAGTTGCCGCCGGCGACGGCGAGCCGGAAGGCCTGCAGCAGCTCGGCGGGCTCGGCCTCCTTGAGGACGTAGCTGCGGGCGCCGGCGCGCAGGGCCTGCCGCGCGTACTCGGGATCCTCGCGCATCGTCAGGATCGCCACGGCCAGGGTCGGGTGGGCGATGAAGCACGAGGGCAGCGCGCCGAGGCTGGATCCGCCCGGCATCGTCAGGTCGAGCGTCAGCAGATCGGGCTTGTACTCGCGCACGGCCCGGACCATCGAGGGGATGTCGGCCGCTTCGGCGACGATCTCGAACTCGCCCTCCTCGCGTTCCAGCACCGCCCGCACGCCGTCCCGCACGACCGTGTGGTCGTCGGCGATGATCACCGTGACCGGCCCCGTCACACCTGGCGCGCCATCGTCCATCAGGGCAACGGTAGCGTCTGGCAAGGACCGACTCGAACCCCCGTCCGGCAATCGGCGGCCGGCCGGGCCGAGGCGAACCGAGGATCGACAAGTGTTCGTTCATCCTCCCGGGCCGGGCACGGTAGCTTGACGGCGTGTCGCTAGCGCTTCGCTCGCCCCGGGTCCGCCGGATCCTGATCGCCTATTCGGTCAACCGGCTGGGGACCTGGATCGGCCTGGTCGCGCTGTCGCTGGCCGTGTTCGACCACACTCACAGCGCCACTGCTGTCGCCTCGCTGCTGGTCGCCGCGCAGGTCCTGCCCGCCCTGATCATGCCTGCCCTGGTCGCCCGGGTCGAGGCGTCGCCCCGGCGAGGCGAGCTGAGCGGGCTGTACGCCTTCGAGGCGGTCGTGACGGCCTGTCTGGCGGTCCTGCTGGGCAACTTCTGGCTGCCGGCGATCCTGCTGCTGGTCGCGCTCGACGGCACTGCCGCGCTGGCCACGAACGTGCTGCTGCGGACCGAGGCGGTCCGCGCCGCGCGCGACTGGTTTGAGTCGGAGAGCGACGCGGCAGCGCCGGGGCGCCCGGCCAACGGCGAGCGGCGTTCCCCCGAGCAGGCGGTCAACGCGGCGGTGAACGTCGCCTTCTCGGCGACCTTCGTGATCGGTCCGGCGGTCGGCGGCGCGATCTCGGCGGGAGCCGGGGCTTCCGCCGCGTTGGTGATCGACGCGATCTCCTTCGCGATCTGCGGAGCGTTGCTGATCGACCTGCATCCGCATGTCGAGGAGGCGGGCGGGCCGTCCGTGACGAGTCGCCTGAAAGCCGCGCGAGCGTATATCGCAAGCCAGCCGACGCTCCGCGCCCTGATCCTGATCCAGGCCTTGGCGCTCGTCTTCTTCGAGTCGTCGGGACCGATCGAGGTGGCCTACGCCAAGGTGACCCTGAACGCCGGCGATCGCGGATACGGGCTGCTCCTGGCGACGTGGGGCGCCGGCGTCGTGATCGGGAGCATCGTGTTCGCTCGGCTGCGCACGCGCTCGCTGGGGGCGATGCTGAGCGGCGGCACGTTCGCGGTCGGCCTCGCCTACATCGGATTCGCCGTCTCGCCCTCGCTGGCGGTCGCCTGCTGCGCAGCGGTCGTCGGGGGGATCGGCAACGGGGTGCAGTGGGCGCCCCTGGTCACGGCTGTGCAGCAGCTCACTCCCGCGGCGCTCCAGGCCCGTGTGATGGGAGGCCTGGAATCGATCGGGGCGCTGTCGCCCGTGGTCGGCCTCTCGCTGGGCGCCGCGCTCGTCGCGGTCAGCTCGCCGCGGGTGGCCTTCCTGGTGGTGGGCGTGGGAGCGGCGCTGACGACGATCGGCTTCGCGCGCCTACGGCTCACGCCGGGCGCGAGTAGAGCGGAGGCCGCGACTGGAGCCCCATGCGGGCAACCGGGCGCCTCCGAGCTGAGCGCAGCCGCCGCGGACGCCCTGCGCGAGACCAGCTCCCTCTAGCGCCTGATTCAGCCTCCGGCCCGTCCCACCGGGCGGAGGAGGGCTGCTCGGGCCGATATCGCGTGCCCCTTTAGGACGACACCGGATCGGTCGTTAAGAGGGACAAAGGGTATGCCATCGTCGAAGCCTGTCACGCGTCTGTTCTGGACCCTCGAGGCGCTGCTGCTCGCGGCATCGGTTGGTGCCGCGGTGGTCTTCTCGAGCGTCGAGGCCTGGCAGCCCCTGCTGCTCGCGGCGCTGCTGCTGGCGCTTGCCCTGGTCGGGCAGCGGCTGAGCGCCTCGATCGGCAGCGCGGAGCTGTCTACGGCGCACATCGCGCTGGTGCTCTCGATGACGCTCCTGGGCGTCACGCCCGCGGTCTGCTTCGGCGTCCTCTCGGCGGTCCTCTCCACGGTCCGCCGCCGCGTCTCCTCCCCGAGTCGGTGGCTCAACAACCTCGCGACCTACGCGCTCTACCCCGCGGTCGGAGCGCTGTTGGCGACGGGGCTTGCGGGCGATGTGCACAGCGCGGCGGACCGGGAGCTGACCCGGAGCGTCACGTTCGGACTGATCGTCTTCGCCGTGTTCATGGTCACGATCTCGCTGAACTTCGTAACGGTCGCCCTCGACGTCCGGGTCGAGGACGGGCACTCGATGCGGGTACAGCTACGCGACGGGTTCATCCCGCTGATCCCCGGCCACCTCGCGACGGGCATCCTGGCTGCGCTGCTGGCGGTCGCGTACACGAACCTGGGGCTGCCGGTGCTGTTCGGGTCGGTCCTCGTGCTGCTCGTCTTCCACAACCTCACGACCGCGCTGCTGCGCTCCGAGGACCGGGCAGAGAAGCTCGAAGCCCGGTCGATCCACCTCGCGAACATGCAGCTTGGTGTGCTCTCGATGTTGATGGACGCCCTGGCCCTGCGGGACCGGACGACCAGCGAACACGCGACCAGCGTGGCGCGGCTCTCGCAGGCGCTGGCCGTCGAGCTGGATTGCGACGAGAGCGAACGGGAGGTGATCCACACCGCCGCCCTGTTGCACGACATCGGCAAGTTCACCTGGTCTGACCGTGTGCTCCACCCGACCTCGCTGACCGACCAGGACTGGGCGGTGATCCGCCGTCACCCCGAGGACGGTGCGGCCCTGGTCGGCAAGCTCGACGGTTACGGCCCGGTGGCCGACGCGATCCTCTACCACCACGAGCGGGTCGATGGCGGTGGCTATCCGGCGGGCCTGATCGGGAAAGAGATCCCTCTGGCGTCCCGCATCGTGGCGATCTGCTCGACCTACGACACGATGACTGCGCGCAGTACCCAAGGCGCGCCGATATCCCCGGCAGACGCCCTGGCGGAGCTGAGGAAACTCTCGGGCGGCCAGCTCGACGGCGAGCTGGTCGATGTGTTCGTCGCGATGGTCGCGAGGATGGGCCCGGCCCTGACGGCTCCTGCCAGCTTCGACGCCGAGCTCGAGTTCGAGCGCCGCGCCCGCGAGATGGCTCGGCCGCGCTCGAACTGATCGGGACACGCCCGGCAGTCCTGCCCCCACAACGACCGAAGGCACCCCGTCCGGAGTGCCCTCAAGCCGTTCTCTTGTTCATCGCAACCTGCTAACGGATGTAACCCACGATGACTCCTTCTCTCTCGGCTGTACCGGCCGATTTGCGCGGGCATCCCGTGAGACTCCATTCCTCCAGGAGACCGCTCCCTATGAGTAGGTTTGCTCAGAATAACCGAGAGATGGACGAAAAGTCCAGTTTGTCGCCCTTTGTGCAGCAATGCTTGCAGCTCGCGCTCCCGAGGCGGGCGCCGCGCGATCGCCCGATTCTCACTCCTGGAGCGGGATCCCATCAGGTCCGCCTGCTCGAGGCGAAGGATCGGGGAGCCTCCGGGGACATGTCCGAAAGGGAAATGAGCGGACATCCCGACGGCCGTCCAAGCCGCCACTTCCCGCCGCGAGGCGCCGAAAAGGTCCACAAACGTGGTCTCGGCTCAAGCTGGAGGCTAGATCTGACGACACAGAAGCATCCGGGGCCCGCCAGGGGCCCCAACCCGAACCTATGAGGCCGACAATGTCCAGCACCATCGCCCCGAACGAGCGCCAGCTCGTGTTCACCAGCTCCCAAGCGGCGGACTACCTCGGCGTGTCGCTTGCCACCGTACGGCGCTGGACCGACGCCGGGCACATCTCCTGCTACCGCACGCCGGGAGGGCAGCGCCGCTTCTCGCGCACGCAGCTCGACCGCTTCATCTCGTCGATGAGCCAGGACGGCCCCGCCGACGAGGTCTCGGCGGCCGACCGCCGTGCCTCGCGGGTCGGCTGAGCCCCGCCCCCCAGCCGTCCCGGCGTGGCCCGAGGAAGGACTGACTCAGCTGGCCAGCCGCCCGAACTTCTCGCGCAGGCGCCGATAGAAGGACGAGCCGGGCAGCTGGGCCAGGGTGCCGAGATCTTTGACGAAGCGGGCATGGATCGTGCCTTCGGGCGCGATCTCCCCGACCGGGCGCCCATCCACCGCCACATCGAGCGGCTCTCGGGAGCGGTTGCGGATCATCAGCCGGTCTTCGGGGGCAACCACCAGAGCGCGCGCTGTCATCGAGTGCGGCGCGATGAAGGACACGAGGAAGCCCTCTACGCCCCAGGCCATCACGGGCCCGCCGTTGGCCAGGTTGTAGCCGGTCGAGCCTGCCGGCGTCGCGACCACCAGGCCATCGCAGCGCACGCTGCCCGCCTCCTCGCCGTCGAGCGAATAGGCCAGCTCGGCGACACGCTCCCCCACCTTGCGGTGGATCGCCACGTCGTTGATGGCGGCCAGCCGGCCCGCGGGCATTTCGAGCGTGATCGCGGGCAGCCGCAGCAGCTCGAAGTCGCCGTCCAGGGCGCGCGTGATGCCGCTGGCCAGGTCCTCCGGCTCGACCGTTGCCAGGAACCCGATCTCGCCGAAGTTGATCGCGAACACAGGCACCCCCGTGCCGGCGTAGTGCTGCAGGGCCCTGAGGATCGTGCCGTCGCCGCCGAGGACCATGCAGAGCTCGACTTCCGGCTTGACCGGGGCGTCGATCTCGATCCCCGGGGCGGCGGCCACGCCGAGCTTCGCGGTCTCCTCTGCGTCGAAGCGCAGCACGACCCCAGCGCGCCCGGCCTGCGCGAGGAGCTCGGTGAGCGCCTCCCTGATGTCGTCGACGCGACGGTGGGTGAAGACCGTGACCTCTCTCACGGCTCGACCTCACGGGCGAGGCCCTCCAGCCGGGCGGGATCGGCGACGCCGCCTGCCCGCCCGGGACGGGCGAGCCAGACGAAGGTCTCGAGATTCCCCTTCGGGCCGGGGAGCCCGGAGGAGCTGTAGGCGAGCACGACGGCACCCAGCCCGATCGCGCCGGCGCCGACGGCGAGCAGCGCGGCCCGCCGCGAGGCCGGGTCGCGCACCACGCCCCCCTTGCCCACGTGCTCGCGGCCGACCTCGAACTGCGGCTTGACCAGGGCGAGGATGTCGAAGTCGCCGACCAGGCAGCCGATCACGGCGCCCAGGACCTTCTGCAGCGAGATGAACGACACATCGACGACGGCCAGGTCGGGGGCCTCGCCGGGGACGGCCCGGGCGGCAGACAGCGCCGCCGGCGTCAGCGAGCGCGCATTGGTCCGCTCCAGCACCGTCACGCGCGGGTCGTTGCGCAGCCGGTAGTCGAGGATGCCGTAGCCGACATCGACGGCGATCACCGCGTCCGCCCCGCGCTGCAGCAGGCAGTCGGTGAACCCGCCCGTCGAGGCGCCCACGTCGAGCGCGCTCCTGCCCTGCACGGCCAGTCCGGTCTCATCGAGGGCGTTGGCCAGCTTGACCCCGCCGCGGGAGACGAAGGCAGGCCCGGCGCGAACGCTCAGCACCTCGGCCACATCGACCATCTCGCCGGGCTTGGCGGCGCGTCTCTCCCCCGCTCCGACTCGCACCTCGCCGGCCATCACCGAGGCGGCGGCTCGGGTTCGCGACGGGAACAGTCCGCGCTCGGCCAGCAAGGTGTCCAGACGGCGCTTGCCCATCGGGGGGAAACCCTTGCACAGATGCGCCCCGATGCGCAGCCGCTGCACGAAGGCTCGCGTGCGGCGAGTGACCTGCTTGCGGCATTCGAGACGTTCTGGCCACCAAGACACATATGTGAGCGATGTCACATATGGTCAATGGCTGTATAAGCGCGGAGCGCCGCCTTAGCGCGCCATCGGCTCGTCCTCATCGTCGAAGAGTTCACGCGGAGTGGGGCGAGTGCTCGCCTCAATGTGCTCGACGACGGGATACGGCAGCTCCGGCTTGATGATGCTCGGCGACTCGGGATCGA
>JBKQOO010000100.1:0-26144 GCA_052145475.1 Solirubrobacteraceae bacterium | reverse complement strand
GTTCGTCAGGATGTCCGTCAGCTTCTGAACGTCCTCGCCGGTGATCGCGATTTCGCCGTCCTCGTGCTTGTGGCGCAGGCGATTGACCAGCTCGGCGCGCAGGATGTCGATCTTGCCGTGCAGGATCCGGCGCCGGTAGGAGATCTCGGTCTCCTCCTCGGTGAGCTGGCGGATGACGTCTTTCAGTTCGAGATCCGTCAACGAGCCGAGGTCGGGAAACGTCTCGTCCATGTGGCCTTTCTCCTGTCGCGCGCTTGTGCCGCACCACGGTCTCCCTGACGGGGCGCGGCTGACGGCCAGAGCTGGCCAGTATAGATCAAAAGGTCAGGCTGAGCTTGAGACTAGGCCCGGCGCGCGGTGTGCCGCGTCAGGCCCCGCGCCGCTCACGCACGACCCTGCGCCCGGCGCGGGCGTACAGGACGCTCGCCAGCAGCGCCAGCCCCAGTCCCAGGTACAGGCACATCCGCGCCAGGCGGGGCAGGCCGAGCATCGCGAAGAACAGGCCACCCATGACAGGTGCCACCGCCAGGCGCCCGGGCCAGTTGATCCGCAGGTCGACCCCGCGGCGCAGGCCGGCGCGGGCCATCGCGACCATCGTCAGCTCGCGGGCGGCCAGCAGCGCGAGGGCCCAGCGCGGCAGCAGCCGGAAGCGCCACGTGACGACCACGCCGCTGACCACGAGCAGGCGGTCGGTGACGGGATCCATCAGCGCGCCAAGGCGGCTGTACTGGCGGGTCACGCGCGCGGCGATGCCGTCGGCGTAGTCGCCCCAGCCGATGAGGGCGAACAGGGCGGCGGCGCGCGCGTCTTCGCCGTCCTCGCTGGAGAGGGCCATGCGCAGGAAGAGCGGGATCAGGGCCAGGCGCGTGAAGCCGATCGCGTTCGGGATCGTCCAGGGCCGCAGTGGCTCGCCGGCGCGGGTCTGCGGGGGCGGCGGACCGGAACGATCGAAGCCCATCAGGCGAGGCAGGGTCAGCGGGCGCCGGCCCCGCGCCTCGGGCGATCCGGCGGCGCCTATGGAAGGCTCCGCCACAGCTCGTCCAGAGCTCCGAGTAGTGCCTCCGGCTCGCCGCTGACCGGCAGCGGAGGTGCCTGCAGGCGCCCGCGTCGCACCTGCACCTCGATCTCGCCCGACTCCAGCGAGCGCCGGCCCACGGTCAGGCGCAGCGGACAGCCCAGCAGCTCGGCGTCGGCGAACTTCTCTCCCGTGCCGACATCGCGGTCGTCGTAGATCGTCTCGACCCCGCCTTCGAGCAGCATCTCGTAGATCGCGTCGGCGGTGTCGCGCTCCTCGCTGCCCGGGCGCCCGAGCGCGACCAGGTGCACGGCGAACGGCGCCAGCGCCCGCGGCCAGGAGATGCCGTGGTCGTCGGCGAACTGCTCGACCGCGGCCGCCACGATGCGCGCCGGCCCGATGCCGTAGGAGCCCATCCAGATCGGCTGCTCGCGACCCTGCTCGTCGAGGTAGCTGGCACCCAACGGCTCGGAGTAGCGCGTTCCGAGCTTGAAGATGTTGCCGACCTCGATCGCCGGCTCGATCACGACGGATACGCCCGCGACGGTGTCGCCCGCGAGCACGTTGCGCACGTCGGCCTCGACGAAGGCGAAGTCGCGCCCGTGGACCACGCCGCGCAGGTGCTCGTGCGGACGGTTGGCGCCCGTCACGTAGCCGCCCGGCGGGCCCGACGCCACGGCGCTGTCGAGCAGGATCTCGACGTCCTCGCCCAGGCCCACCGGGCCGATGAAGCCGGGGGGTCCGATCGCCCGCTCTATCTCGGCCGGCTGCGCGGGCCGGCTGTTCGCTTTGAGCGCGTTGGCCAGCTTGATCTCGTTGACCGTGTGGTCGCCCCTCAGCATCACCAGCACGAGCCGTTGCGGCCGTCCCTCGTCCGGCTCGACGATCACCGGATACGCCTTCAGCAGACCAGCCTCGGGCGTCTCGAGGGCCGCGGCGACGTCCCTGACCGTCGTCAGCCCCGGGGTCTGCACCGCAGCGGGTGGGTCGGGTGCCGGCGGCAGCGTGACGGGCTGTGGATCCGCGCCGGCGACCTCGAGGTTGGCCGCATACTCCCCGGCCAGCACGATCTCGTTCTCACCGGCGGCGCAGGGCGCCATGTACTCGTGTGCGCCCAGCCCGCCCATCATGCCCACGTCGGCCTCGACCCGGTAGTAACGCAGCCCGGTCCGCTCCATGATGCGGTCGTATGCGCCCACGTGGAGCCCGTAGCGCTCGTCCAGCCCGGCCGCGTCGCGGTCGAAGCTGTAGGAATCCTTCATCACGAACTCCCTGGTGCGCAGCACGCCGGCCCGCGGGCGCGGCTCGTCACGCTCCTTGACCTGCACCTGGTAGAGGATCAGCGGCAGGTCCCGGTAGGAGCGCACCACCTGGGCCACATGCGTCGTCACGGCCTCCTCGTGGGTCATCGCCAGCACCAGCTCGGAGCCCTTGCGGTCGTGGAGCTTGAAGAGCTCCTCGATCTCGTAGCGGCCGGTCTTGTGCCACGGCTCCGCCGGCTGCAGGACCGGCATCAGCATCTCCTGCCCGCCGATCGCGTCGATCTCCTCGCGGATGATCGCGACGGCCCGCTGGTGCACGCGCCAGCCCGCCGGCAGCCAGCTCCACATCCCCGCGCCCATCTGGCGGATCAGCCCGGCCCGCACCATCAGCTTGTGCGAAAGCGCCTCGGCGTCGGCCGGGGCCTGCCTCTCGGTCGGCAGCAGATATTCGGACAGTCGTGGCATCGCTGGCTGGCCCGCCGGCGCTGGCGGCCGCGGCAGCGACGAGGGTATACGGATCGCGCAGCCAGGACCATCCTCGAGCCGCCCGGGGAGGGTGCCGGGCGACTCGAGGGTTGGCCGTTCTTCAGGCCCGCTCCAAACGGGTCAGTGTTCGAACCCGTAGGCCTGAGTCTGGAGGGCGACCGTGTTGACCAGGTTGCCCAGCGCGACGTTGACGTCGTAGAGGTGCAGGCCCCATTCGGGCCCGATCAGTTCCACGGGGACTTCGTTGTGAGCTGTCAGTTCGTTGATGACCGGTTCGCTCACGCCTTCGACGAAGCCCGGCTGCAGCCAGGTCGCGCCGTTTTCGTGCTTGCACTGCGCCTTGTAGATACCGGCCGTCTCGACCCACGGGGTCGATGCTGTCGGGGTCGGCGAGCCCGCGCCCAGAATGCCCGGGAAGGGCGTCGTCGGCGCGTATGGCAGCAGCGCACCCGCGCTGCCGTTCTGCGTCAGCAGGGTCGGGTTCACACACACCACTTCCTCGCCGGGGGGAGGCGGCGGGCCTCCGAGCAGCGGGCTGTCCGGCCGTCCGAAGAACGAGTTTTCAGGCGGTTCCTTCAGGAACGTGGAGTATGCGATCACGCATGCCGTATCGGTCGCCGACGTGCAGGTTGGGACGTTCTGGAAGGTCCCGCCCTCGAGTTTCCCTTCGGGCACGAGCACGTTCCCGCCCAGGATGATCGCCGAGACCAGCTGCTTGCGCAGCACCGGGTTGCCGTCGAACTCCTGCTTGATCAGGTTCTCCAGCATCAGCGAGCCCTGCGAGTGCCCGATCAGCACGATCCCGCGACCCTTGTTGTACCTGTGCATGTATTCCAGGAAGCCGCCCAGCACCCCTTCGTAGGCCTTCACCTCGTCTTCCAGCGTGACGCCGCCTGGATTGTTGATCGCGGCCAGGGTCAGCTGCGGGTACATCGGCGCGTAGACCTTGCAGTCCTGCGAGAAGCGCGAGGCCTGGTCGATCGCGATCTGCGTCTCCTGCGGTTCGATCGTCAGGTTGGCGTTCGGCCCGGCCTGTTCGCTCACGGTCGGGTACACGTAGAAGCAGTCGATCGGCGGCGCGCCGTGTTTGATCGGCTTCTGGATCGCTTCGTGGCGTTCGGTGCCCGCGTAGGTCACGACCGTCGCCGTCCGTTCCTGCAGGCACGGGTCGGGCTTCTTGCCCGGCTTGCACAGCCACACCGTGCTGCTCTTCGCCGACGCCGTCGCGCTCAACCCGAACAGCGCGACCGCTGTCAACACCACCGCCACCGCCAGGCGTCCCGCCACGTGCGCGTCCGCCCGGCGGCGCTGTGGGCGAGGCTCCGTCTCTCGCTCGTACATCCCTCATCCCCTCGGTCGTGCGACGCGGCCACGTCTCCCCGCCGCGGTTACCCGGCTATTTTAGGCACATCTGTCAAGAAGACTCAAATCATCGCGCCCGCGCCGCGACGCCGAGCAGCGCGGCCTCGAGTTCGCGCAGCCGCTCGGTGTCTCCGACGACGCCGATCGCCGCGTCGTTGTAGAGGAACGCCTCGGCCAGGCGAACGATCGCGTAGGCGAGCAGGTCGGGCGCGACGGCCGGCTCGAAGCCCTCCCGGACCTCGCCCTCGATCAGCTTCTGCACGGCCGCGACCATCCGCGGCTGCACCACGCCGTCGCGCCCGGTCAGCACGCGCAGCGCAAGCTCGGGCTCCTGAGCCAGCAGGGCCCTGATCCCGCTGGCGGCGGTCAGCTCGCGGTTGAAGGCGTCGAAGGTGTCCAGCAGCGCCTTCGCGCCGTGGCCGCCGACCTCGCCGCGCAGGACGGTCAGCCGCTCCTCCCCCAGCCCCGCCAGCAGCTCGCCCAGCAGCAGCTCGCGGGTGCGAAACCAGCGGTGCATCGTCGCGCGTGCCAGCCCCAGCTCGCGCGCGATCGCCTGCACGTCGACCCGTTCGCCGGCGATGTAGCGGGACCTCGCCAGCGCCAGCGCCGCCTCCCTGGTCGCTGCGGCAGGGCGGCCTGGGCGGCCCGCGGGGACACCATCGCGCACGGGTGGGCGGGCACCCTTCATGGCCCAAGCCTAACCACGCCACCCTGCAGCGTGCGGCCCGGCGCGTGAGCCACGCTGATGGAATCGGCGCCTTTGATAGAACAGCCCCACCGACGAACTTCGACTGCCACCCGTGAAGGGAGCCCTGATGGCCTACACAGTCCCGCCCCTGCCCTACGCCTACGACGCGCTCGAACCGCACATCGACAAGGCGACGATGGAATTCCACCACGACAAGCACCACCAGGCCTACGTCAATGCGCTCAACGCCGCGCTGGAGGGCACGGACCTGGCCGACATGCCGATCGAGGACCTGATGAGCGACCTCTCGCAGGTCCCCGAGGACAAGCGCACGGCGGTGAAAAACAACGGCGGGGGCCACTACAACCACTCGCTCTTCTGGGAGAGCATGAGCCCCGACGGCGGAGGGGAGCCCGGCGGCGACCTCGCGGCGGCGATCGACGCGGCCTTCGGCTCGTTCGGCGACTTCCAGGCCAAAGTGAAGGAAACCGGCATCAAACAGTTCGGCTCGGGCTGGTCGTGGCTCGTGCGCGACGGCTCCGGGCTGGCGATCCTCGGCAGCGCGAACCAGGACACGCCTCTGTCCGAAGGTAAGACGCCGCTGCTCGGCCTCGACGTCTGGGAGCACTCCTACTACCTGAAGTACCAGAACCGCCGCCCCGACTACATCGACGCCTGGTGGAACGTCGTCGACTGGAGCCGGATCGCCGAGCGCTTCTCGCTCAGCTGACGCTCCTCGCTGGCCCGCCCCGGTGGCCGCGCCGCTGCCGCCGGGCGCGGCGCCGGGTCCTCGGTCAGGGCCGGCTGAAGCGTCGCCCCGCGACGGGGGAGACGTCCTCGTCGAGCGAGACGCCCGCGCGGGCCGGCTCCCCGGCGAGCATCGTGTCCAGCACCTCGGCGGCGAGCTCGTCGTTCTGCGCCGCAGCGGCCTCCAGCGCGGCGATCCGCTCCGGTGTCATCTGCGTGTCGTCCTCGTTCTCGGCCAGCCAGGCCCGCGCCTCGGCGGCGGCGTCCTCGTCGCGCTGCACCGTCATGCCGGCGGCGTAGTAGCGGTCGATCTCCTTGAAAAGCTCGTCGACCAGCCGCTCGGTCGGGACCTTCTTCAGCGGCTCCCCCTTGGAGTAGATCATGCCCATGTCCTTCGCGCCGGTGATCCCGAAGTCGGCGTGCCGGGCCTCGCCGATGCCGTTCACGGCGCAGCCCAGGACCGACACCTCGATCGGGTCCTCGTACGCTTCCAGGCGCTTCTCCACCTCGGCCACGACGGTGTCCATGTCGAACTGCAACCGGCCGCAGGTCGGGCAGGCGATCAGCACGGGGCCCTTCTCGCGAAGCTTCAGCGCCTTGAGGATCTCCCAGGCGACCTTGACCTCTTCCTCGGCGTGGAAGGTCGAGAGCGAGATCCGGATCGTGTCGCCGACCCCGTCGGCCAGCAGCGTGCCGAGCCCGACCGCCGACTTCAGCGAGCCGGACCACTTCGTGCCGGCCTCGGTGACCCCTAGGTGCAGCGGGTAGGGGATGCGCTCCGAGAGCAGGCGGTTCGAGGCGATCGTGTTGGGCACGGAGGTCGACTTCATCGAGACCTTGAAGTTGCGGAAGTCGAGCCGCTCCATCAGCTCGACGGTCTCGATCGCGGCCGTGACGAGCGCCTCGACGGGGTTGTCGTACTCGAGCTGGCGCAGGTGCTTGGGCAAAGAGCCGGAGTTGACCCCGACCCGTAGAGGGGTGCCGCGGCTGGCAGCCAGGGCCGTGACCTCGGCGACCTTCTCGGGACCGCCGATGTTGCCGGGGTTCAGCCGCACGCAATGGGCTCCCGCTTCGATCGCCTTCAGGGCGAGCGTGTGGTTGAAGTGGATGTCGGCGATGACCGGGATCGGCGACTGGGCGACGATGCTCTTCAGCGCCTCGGCGTCCTGCTCGCGGGGCACCGCCACGCGCACGATGTCGGCGCCCGCCTCTGCGACCGTGTGGATCTGTCGCATCGTGGCATCCAGGTTCGCCGTCTCGGTCTTCGTCATCGTCTGCACCGCGACCGGTGCGCCGCCGCCCACGGGCACCTTGCCCACCAGGATCTGCCTTTGTGAGGCCATAGGGTGGATTCTAGATGGCTGAGATCTACGCCACCGCACGGGGCCCCCTGGTCCGCCTCGCGGCCCCTCTGGCCGCGCATGCACGGGCACGGCGTCACGCGGCCTTCTTCCCCGACGCGGCGCGGGCCGAGGGCGCGCGGCTGCTCGACGTGGGTTGCGGGGCGCTCGGCCTGCGTGCCCTGGAGCCCCGCCTGGACATCACGGGCACCGATCTGGCCGACCAGCCGGGCTACCCGGGCCCGTTCGTGCGGGCCGACGCCAGCGAGGGGCTGCCCTTCGCCGACGGCGAGTTCGACCTGGTCTACTGCTCCAGCGTGATCGAGCACGTCGCGCTCGCGCGCCGGGCCCGCTTCGCCGCCGAGCTGCGGCGGGTGGGACGCTCGTGGCTGGTCCAGACGCCGGCCTACTCCTTCCCGATCGAGCCGCATTCGCTGCTGCCGGGCGCGCACTGGCTTCCGGCCGGCCTGCGCCGGCGCTACTGGCGCCTCGGCGCGACCGGCGGCTGGGAACAGATCGAGCTGCTGCGCCGCGGCGAGCTCGAAGCGCTGTTCGGTCCCGCCCGCGCCGAGCGCTTCGGCCCGCTGGCCAAGAGCTGGGTGGCGGTCGGATCTCGAGTGGCCTGATGCGCCCGGGCGAGGCGCTCAGCGATGCAGCGTCAAGCCGCCGCTGGAGAGCGAGTGGATGTCGTTGCTCAGGCCGATCGCGGCCACGACCAGCACCAGCGCGATCCCGGCGACGCTCGCCCGCTCCATCACCGAGAACGGGATCGCCCGGCCCCGGATCTTCTCGGCCAGCGCCCAGAACAGGTGCCCGCCGTCGAGCGGCAGGAACGGGAACAGGTTGATGATCGCCAGCGACAGCGAGAGCAGAGCGAGCACGTACATCGCCTCGGCGATCCCGAAGCTGAATGCCTGGCTGGCGACATCGGACACGCCAACGATGCCGTGTAGCTGTCCGCGTGCCTGCTGGCTGGTGAAGATCTGGCTGACCTTGGAGACGGTCGTCGTGGTCACGTTCCACATCTGGCTGACGCTCGCCCCCAGCGCCGCGCCGAGCGAGTCGCGGCGGAGAACTTCGCCGGAGGTGATGCCGACGAGCATGCGCGTTTCAGGGGCCCCGCCGGGCGGCTTGATGGTCGCGTAGCGCGGCGTGACATCGACAGTCATGCGCCGCCCGCCGCGCTGCACGAGGAAGGCTATGGGCCGCGCGCCGGCGCAACCTGCCGTCAGGCGGCCGGCGCACCGGTCGGCCTCGATCGCGCCGATGAAGTTGAACGATTCGTCCTTCAGCGCGACCGGGCGCCCATCGACGGCCAGCAGCACGTCGCCCTTGCGCAGCACGCCGTCCGCAGGCCGGCCGGGCTGCACGGCGACGATCTTGGCGCGGTTGCTGCTCGGATGCTGGGCGCTCAGCCAGTAGACGCCGAACAGGATCAGGAAGGCGATCAGGATGTTCATGGCGGGGCCGGCCGCGATCACCACGACGCGCTTCCAGACCGGCTGGCGGAAGTAGCCGCGGTGCTCCTGGCCCTCCGGCATCGGCTCGGCCGGGTTCATGCCGGCGATCTTCACGTAGCCGCCGAGCGGGATCGATCCGACCCCGTACTCCGTTTCGCCCCGTTTGACTTTCACCAGCATCGGGCCGAAGAACAGGGAGAACCGTTCCACGCGCATCCCGACCGCCTTGGCGGCGGCGAAGTGACCGAACTCGTGCAGGATCACGAGCGCGGAGATGCCGACGATCGTCAGGATCCAGCTCATCCACCGCAGTGTGGCACGCTCGTTGCGGGCTCCCCGCCGCTTGCCGTGCAGCGGTGCTCCTCAGCGCAGCGCCGCGACTGCCTCCTCGGCCAGTTCCCGCGCCCGGCGGTCGGCCTCGTAGAGCGACTCGAAGCTCTGGAGCGGGCCCGCGCCCAGCGTCGCCAGCGTCCGCTCGATCACCTCGGGGATCTCGAGGAACCGCAGGCCCCCGGCCAGGAAGGCGTGAACGGCGATCTCGTTGGCCGCGTTCAGCACGCACGGCGCGGTCCCTCCCGCCCGTGCCGCCTCGCCGGCCAGGCGCAGGCAGGGAAAGGCCTCGAGGTCGACCGGCTCGAAGCTGAGGGTGCCGACCGCGGCGAGGTCCAGTGGCGCGATCGGCAGCTCGGCGCTCTCGCCGCCGTGGAGGGCGTATGAGATCGCGATCCGCATGTCGGGGGGCCCCATGTGGGCCAGCATCGCGCCATCGGCCATCCGCACCAGGCCGTGGATCAGCGATTGGGGGTGAACGACCACGTCGATGTCCTCATAAGCCGTGCCGAACAGGTGGTGGGCCTCCATCACCTCCAGGCCCTTGTTCATCAGCGTCGCCGAGTCGATCGTGATCTTGCCGCCCATCGCCCAGGTCGGGTGGGCCAAGGCCTGCTCGACCGTGACCTCGCCCAGCTCGCGCCGGGAGCGCCCGCGGAACGGGCCGCCGCTGGCCGTGATCGTCAGACCGCGCACGCTCCCGGGAGGCTGGCCGGCGATCAGCTGGTGCAGGGCCGTGTGCTCGGAGTCGACCGGCACGATCCGTGCGCCCGTCGCCTCGGCCAGCGCCGTGACGAGCTCGCCGCCGACGACGAGGGACTCCTTGTTGGCCAGCGCCAGATCGACGCCCTCGCCCAGCGTGGCGACGGTCGGCCCCAAGCCCGCCGAGCCCACCAGCGCGTTGAGCACGAGGTCGGGTTCCGACTCGAGCACCAGCCGCACCAGGCCCTCCGGCCCTCCCATCACCTCGCCGTCCGTCCAGGCCTCGGCCGCGCGAGCGGCGGCGTCCGGGTCGGCCAGCGCGATGCGGGTCACACCGTGGGTGCGGGCCTGCTCGACCAGCGGCTCCCAGGAGCGCTCCGCCGAGAGGCCGACCAGCTCGAGCTCGGGGCTGCGCGAGCAGACGTCGAGCGCCTGCCGGCCGATCGAGCCGGTCGAGCCGAGGATCAGCAGTCGCCTGCGCTGCGCCACCGCGCCTCCCCCCGGGTCGGTGGCCGCTCGGTCTCGGATGGCCGCACCGTGAGCATCGGCCGATCATAGGCCCGGCGACGCCATGGCGGCGTCGGAGCAGGATTTAGCCACTTTTGAGCACAGCCTCAGGGTGCATTCAAGAACCGGGCGCAGACTGTCCCGCAGAGTGATCCTCGCTCTCTCCCTCATCCTCCCCCTGGTATGGCTGACCGCCACGGCGATCGTCGTGGCGGTCTGCCTAGCCTCCTCCAGCGCCGACGTGCGACTGGACGGCATCTGGGAGGGCCTCCGCGAGGAGACCCTCCCAGTCGCCTAGCCTCGCGCTGCGGCTCTACGGCCTGGCGGTCAGCCAGGGCGTGTAGTCGACGGTGCCCGTGGCGGTGTCGCAGCGGCCGGTGTTCGGCCCGGTGGAGCATCCCCACCAGTTGTTCTGCGCGTTGACCGCAGTGCCCACGCCGCCGCCGGCTCCCGTCCCGTTGCGGTGGAACGTGTTGCCCGAGGCGGTGACCGTCGCCTGTCCGCCTGCCGGCTGGCCCGGGGTCGGGCTGGTCTGTGTGACGAGCATGCCCGTGCCGGAGTGCTGGAACGTGTTGCCCGTCAGCGTCGCGGTCATGTCTCCGAACGCGTATCCGAGCTGGTCGGTCGTCAGGTAGGCGCCATAGGTCCCGTTCGGATCGGTCGTCGCGGCGCCCGTGCCGTCGACGCGGTTGTCCGAGAAGGTCGGGCCCTGACCCGAGACGGCGCCGCCGTAGGCGCCCAGGCCGACGTAGCAGCCGCTGACCTTGTTGCCTTTGACCGTTGCCGAGACGTAGGGCACGAACACGAAGATCCCGTAGCCGTCCGTCTTGCAGTGCGAGACCTTGTTGCCTTCGATCAGGTCGGCCGAGCCGCCGGCTCCGCCGTTGTTGTCGGTGTGCACGCCGCTACCCGACCCGGTTATCACGTTGTCCAGGAACCGCGTTCCCTTCGACCAGTTCGCCGAGATCGCATCGTTGGCGCCGCTGACCTTGTTGTGTTCCATCACCCCGGCGCCCTCGAAGTCGAACATCGCGATCGACGCTTCTTCGCCCTGGACGTTTCCCACGGTGTCGTGGTTGAAGTCGAAGCTGCCGCCCGAGGAGGCGTAGATCCCCCGCAGGTAGACATCGGCGACGGTGACCTTCGAAACCGTGAGGTCGTTGAAGGTGCCCGCTTCCTGGTTGGTGATGATCCCGTTGCGGGCGTCGATGTCCTTGCCGTCGACGACCACGCCACCGGTCAGAGCCGGGTTGTCGCCCTCGAGCTCGAGCTTCGTGATCGTCACGTCGTTCGCCTGCACCAGGACGATGTTGCTGGCCGCTCCGCCGCACAGGGAGCCCGGCGAGCAGATCGGGTTCGCCGTCGCCGGCTCGATCACCGTGGCCGTCCCCGAGCCCGCCAGCGTCAGCGGCTTGGTGATGACCACGTTCTCCGTGTAGGTGCCCGGGCCGATCGTGATCGTCGCGCCCGGCGTGGCGGCTTCGATGGCCGCCTGGATGCTCGTGTAGGGGCAGCCGCTGGCGCACACCGTTCTGGGCATCGCCCAGGCCGGAGCGCCCGACGTGCCGATGCAGCCCGCGACAACCGCGCAGGCCGCAAGGGCCCTCGTTCTCCCTCTCATGGTTCCCTCCATCTCGGTCCCGATTCCCCCCTCCAGGGCGGGGCTTGGTCGGAGATCGTAGGTGGTTTGCACGGGTCGCGCGATCCTCGCTGAGCTGGGCCACGATGCCGGTCGTGACAGATGTCACAGACATCGGCAGACGACCGGTGTACCTTCGCGCTGGTTACGATGCGAAAGGGGGACGTATGCGCGGCGGTCAGGTGTTCCAGCGGTGTATCGCGTGGGCGTGGTTCCTATTGCTGGCCGGGCTTTCGGTCGGTATCGCTGTCGTTTTCGTGATCGGCGCCCTGGAAGGCGCGCCGATGGGCTGATAGCCGAGGAGCGATGCGCGTGCTTTCCCTTCTTGCTGACAGCACGTGCCAAGCCGAAGGAGGCTGCGATCCGACGACTCCCATCGGCTGGATCGTGCTAGGTGTCGGATCACTCGCATTCGTCTTCGCGTTTTGGCGGCTCTGGAGAGAGCGGTCCCGAGGCTCGGATTGGCCTGCCGCCTGGCGTTTGCTCTGGAAACGGCTCACCCTCTCGAGTCTCCGCAGACGCGAGTAGCAAGTCGAGCGGTATTCCATGCGTCGGGTCATGCTCAGTCGGCCTCGCTCGACGGGTCGCCGCCTCCCTGCTCTCTGAGCGCCGTCGCGGGCGGAGAGGCACGGCCGCTAATGCACATAGGCCGCCCAGATGTAATAGCCGGCCACGGCCGTGAACAGCACCGCGTCGAGGCGGTCCAGCGCGCCGCCGTGCGCCCCGAACAGCGCGCCCGAGTCCTTGGTGCCGGCCTCGCGCTTGAGGAACGACTCGAACTGGTCGCCGATCGGCGCCACCAGCGCGACGCCCAGCCCCAGCACGAGCGCGTGTGTGCCGGGCAGCCATTCCTCGTAGCGGCCGGCGATCCAGACGCCCAGCACGGCGAAGGCCATGCCGATCGCCAGGCCCTCGACCGTCTTGTTCGGCGAGATCCCCGGCGCGAGCGGCCTGCGTCCGAACATGCGCCCGCCCAGGTACGCGCCGGTGTCGCCGAGGAAGGTGCCGACGAGCACGTCGATTACGATCGCTTCGCCGTGCGGCAGGCGGCGCAGCAGCACGGCGTGGGCCAGGGCGAACCCGATCCAGTAGATCCCCAGCAGCGTGATCGCTAGGCCGCCAACGCTTGGCCGGGGCGAGAGCAGGATCAGCCCGAACAGCACCGGCAGTGCCAGCACCGCCGCCAGCAGCACCTGGGACTGGCCTCCGTACAACGCTGCCGCCAGCAGCCCGGCCAGCGCCAGCAGCCCGGCCAGCAGCACGGGATGGGCTCGCCGGTACATGGAGTAGAGCTCGTGCATGCAGACTCCGCCCAGGACCAGCAGCCCGAGCGCGAACACGAGCCCGCCTTCGAGCACCAGGAACAGCGCGACCGCGATCGCCGGGATCGCGGCCAGCACGCGTTTGCTCAAATCAGAGCGCGGCCGGCGACGCCGTCGACGGCGCTCGGCCACCCGCGCCCGCTCCCGCCCGCGGTCGGTCCGCGCGGCCGTCGTCGCCGGGCCGGGCCGGTCGGGCGCGCGCGTGGGGGGACGCCTGGGCTCGCCTGCCATCAGCGGCGCCTCACCGGCCACCGAAGCGACGCCGCCGGGCGGCGTACTCGGCCAGCGACTCCTCGAGCGCCTCGCGGCTGAAGTCGGGCCAGAGCTCGTCGCGGAACACCAACTCGGAGTAGGCCGACTGCCACAGCAGGTAGTTGGACAGGCGCCGCTCGCCGCTGGTGCGGATGATCATGTCCGGGTCGTGCATGTCGGGCGCGTAAAGGCAGGCGCGAAACTCATCCTCGCCGCCACCCTGGAAGCGCCTGGCGGCATCGAGGATCTCGGCTCGCCCACCGTAGTTGAAGGCCACGAACAGCGTGATCCGGCTGTTCTCGGCCGTCATCGCTTCGGCCCAGTCCATCTGAGCTGCCAGCTCCTCGCCGACACCGTCGCGCCGGCCGATGAACCGCATGCGCACGCCTTCGCGGTGGAGCTCCGGGGTTTCGTCGGCGATCCGCTGGGAGAACATGCTCATCAGGCCCTGGACCTCCTGGGCCGGCCTGCTCCAGTTCTCGGTCGAGAAGGAGTAGACGGTCAGCTCCTCGATCCCCAGCTCGGCCGCGTCCCGCAGCCGCGCCTTGACCGTGTCCGCGCCGGCCCGGTGGCCCTCGTTGACCGGGACGCCGCGCGCCCTGGCCCAGCGGCCGTTGCCGTCGGTGATGACGGCGACATAGCGAGCCCGACGGCCCGTCGGAGGGCCGGCGGCGGGGTCGCCCGCCGCTCCCGGCTCGGCCGCCGAGGCCGGTTGCCCGGCGTGCTCCATCAGACCGCCAGGATCTCCTCTTCCTTGGCCTTCAGCACGCTGTCCAGCTCTCCCACGCGGCTGTCGGTCAGATCTGCAACTCGACCTCGGCGCGATGCTCGTCATCGGAGGAGGCTTCCCCCTCCGCCTTGAGCTCGCGCAGGTGCTGCATCGTGTCGCGCCGCACGTTGCGGATCGAGACCCGCCCCTCCTCGGCGAGATTTCGCACCACCTTGACCAGCTCTCGCCGGCGCTCTTCGGTCAGCTCGGGCACGACCAGTCGGACGATGTTGCCGTCGTTGGAGGGCGTCAGTCCGACGTCGGACTCGTTGATCGCCTTCTCGACCGCCTTGATCGAGGATTTGTCGTAGGGCTGGACGGTCAGCATGCGCGCCTCGGGCGCCGAGATCGTGGCCAGCTGGTTGAGGGGGGTCATCGCACCGTAGTAGTCGACCACCACGCGGTCCAGCAGCGAGGGGCTGGCACGGCCGGTGCGCACGGTCGAGAACTCGTGCTGCGCGGACTCGACCGATTTCACCATCCTGGCCTTGGCGTCCTCGAGCAGTTCGTCGATCAACGTGTCAGCCATCCAGCTCTCCTCCCGATGTCGATACGAGCGTGCCGACGCGCACGCCCGAGATTATCCGCGGCAAGTTCGTGTCGTTGTCCATGTTGAAGACGTTGAGCGGCATGCCGTTCTCCATGCACAGCGCCAGCGCGGTGGAGTCCATCACGCGCAGGCGCTGCTCGATCGCCTCCATGTGCGTGATCTCGGGAATGAACTGGGCGTCCGGGTCCAGGGCCGGGTCGGCCGTGTAGACGCCCTCCACGCCGTTCTTGGCCATCAGGATGATCTCCGCGTGGATCTCGGCTGCCCGCAGCGCGGCCGCCGTGTCGGTCGTGAAGAACGGGTTGCCCGTGCCGGCCGCGAAGATCACGACCCGGCCCTTCTCCAGATGGCGCATCGCGCGGCGGCGGATGTAGGGCTCGGCGACCTCGGATATGCCGAGCGCCGACTGCACCCGCGTGTCGGTGCCCATGCGCTCCAGGGCGTCCTGCAGGGGCAGCGCGTTGAGGACCGTCGCCAGCATCCCCATGTAGTCGGCGGTGGCCCGGTCCATGCCCGCAGCCGCGCCCTGCATGCCCCGGTAGATGTTGCCGGCCCCCACGACGATCGCCACCTCGACGCCCTGGTCGCGGACACCTGTCACCTGCGTGGCGACAGCGCGCACCCTGTCGGGGTCGGTTCCGTAGTCCAGCTCGCCCATCAGCGCCTCTCCGGAGAGCTTCAGCAGGATGCGTTTGAAGGCGGGGGCCATCGGCGTGCAGAGCCTATCCCGTGGCTGACCGGTCAGGAGCGCGTCGAGCCGGCGCAGCCCGGACGCGGTGAGCGAGGCCTCCCGGGCAGACGAGCGAGCGAGAAGTCCGCGACGCGCCGGTCCACGCGCTACTGACCGACGGCGAAGCGGGCAAAGCGGCGGATCACGACGTTCTCGCCCGTCGCGGCCGTGAGCTCGTCGCGCAGCTGCTGGACCGTCTTGCCCTCGTGCTTGGGGTTGTGCATCTCCTGGTCGAGCAGGACGATCGTCGAAAGCCACGAGTCGAGCTTGCCCGCGACGATTTTCTCGCGCACGTTGTCCGGCTTCTCGGCAGCCTCCTGCTCGTAGATCCGCGCCTCGGCGTCACGCAGATCCTCCGGCACTTCCTCGCGGGTCACGTGGGCGACCGTGGGCGTGGCGGCGATCTGCATCGCGACCTCGCGGGCAAACGAGACGAAGTCATCGTTCTTGGCCACGAAGTCGGTGTTGCAGTCGACCTCGATCAGCACGCCCACCTTCGAGCCGGCGTGCACATAGGCCTGCACCGTCCCCTCGGTGGCGGCGCGCTCGCCCAGGTCCTGGATCTTCTTGCCCTGCCGGACCCGCAGGATCTCGATCGCCTTGTCGATGTCGCCTTGCGCCTCGGTCAAGGCCTTCTTGCAGTCCATCATCCCCGCGCCGGTGCGCTCCCGCAGCGCCTTGACGTCCTTGGCTGAGATCTCGACTGTGCTCATGACTGGCTCTCCGCTTTCGCCTGCTCGGTCTCCACGGCCGCCCCATCGTCAGTCTGCTCCGAGGGGGTCTCGCCGCCTGTCTGATCCTGGCTCGCCGCTTCGCCCTCGGCCGCCGTCTCCGGATTCCCGACGGCGGGGTCGGCAGCCGGCGGCGCCTCGGCGGTCGGCGTCTCGAGGGCTTCCGGTGCCACCGGGGTCTCCTCGGCGGCAGCCGCGGGCGTCGGCGCCTGGAGCGCTTCGGGCGCGACCGGGGTCGGCTCCGGTGCGGGCGCCTGGGCAGCCGTCGCGGGCTGCTCGGGCGCAGCCTCCGCCGGGACGGGCGCAGCCTGGCTCTGGGCGGCGGCCTCGGCGGCGGCCCGAGCCGCGGCCTCCTGCTCGGCGGCCTCGCGCTTGGCCAGCTCCTCCGCCTCGCGCTTGGCCAACTCCTCCGCCTCGCGCCGGGCGCGCGCCTCGGCCTCGACGCGTGCGCGCTCCTCGGCCTCCTTGCGGGCCCGTTCCTCCTCGGCGCGGAAGATCGAATGGCCCTCCGAGACGACCTGGCCGATCGCCTGGGTGATCAGCGCACACGAGCGGATCGCGTCGTCGTTGCCCGGGATCACGAAGTCGATGCCGTCTGGGTCGCAGTTCGTGTCGACCAGGCCGATGATCGGGATCCGCAGCCGCTGCGCCTCTTTGACCGCGATCACCTCGGTTTTGAGGTCGATCACGAACATCGCGTCGGGAACGCGCTGCATGTTCTTGACTCCACCCAGGTTCGCCCGCAGCTTGATCAGGTCGGCCTGGGCCGACATCCGCTCGCGGGTCGGGAGCAGCTCGAGCTGTCCCTCGGCCTCGTAACGTTCCAGGTCGTGCAGGCGCCGGATGCGCTGGCTGATGGTCTGGAAGTTCGTCAGCAGCCCGCCCAGCCAGCGGTGGTTGACGTAGGGCATGTCGGCTGCCTCGGCGACGTCCTTGATCGTGTCCCTCGCCTGCTTCTTCGTGCCGACGAACAGGACGGTGCCGCCGCGGTTGGCCAGCGTGCTGGCGAACTCCTGCGCCTGGGCGAGCAGCGCCTGCGTCTTGAGCAGGTCGATGATGTAGATGCCGCCACGCTCGCCGAATATGAAGCGGCGCATCTTCGGGTTCCAGCGGCGCGTCTGGTGGCCGAAGTGAACGCCGGCCTCCAGCAGCTCCGCGATTCCAACTTCAGCCACGGGCTACTCCCTTTTCTCGCTCGGTTGTTTCCGTATGCGGTGCGCGGACCCGGAGACACGAGGTCGATCCTCGCTCCGGGCAGGGCCGCGATCCGTGCTCACACGGGTCGAAGGTCTTGGATCGAATCTCTCAGGATACCCGTTCGGCGCGCTCCAGCCCGGCGCGGAGATCCTCGGGCAGCGGCGAACGCAGCTCGATCGGCTCGCCGGTCAGCGGGTGCTCGAAGGCCAGCCTCGTCGCGTGCAGGAATTGGCGCTGCAGCCCGAACAGGCCTGCCGTCCCGTACTCGGGGTCGCCGCAGACCGGATGTCCGATCGCGCTCAGATGCACTCGGATCTGGTGCGTGCGCCCGGTCTCCAGTCGCAGGCTCAGCAGCGAGCTCGACGGCAGCGCCCGCTCGAGGCTGAAGTGGGTGCGGGCCTCGCGCGCTCCCGCCCCCCCGACGCTCATGCGGGTGCGGACCCGCGGGTCGCGCCCGATCGGCGCCTCGATCGTCCCCGTCCGGGATGGCGGACGCCCCTCGACCAGCGCGAGGTATTCCCGTTCGACGCGGCGCTCGCCCAGCGCGGCGACGAGACGCCTGTGCGCCTCCTCGGAACGGGCCAGGACGATCAGCCCCGAGGTGTCCCGGTCGAGACGGTGCACCACACCCGCACGCCCCTCTTCGCCACCCGCCAGCAGTGGGGCGAGCAGCTGGGAGAGCGTGTCCTCGCGGTGCCCGCGGGCGGGGTGCACGACGACGCCCGGACCCTTGTCCACGACGATCAGGTCGTCGTCCTGGTAGATCAGCCGGAACGGCTCTGGCCGGCTCACGGCTCAGCGTGGCGGGAGCGGTCGATGACGATGAACAGCACGACGATGCCGATCGTGATCGAGGCATCGGCGAGGTTGAAGGGCGGCCAGCCGAGGGGCAGCTTGATGAAGTCGGTCACCGCGCCGCTGCGGACCCGGTCGAGCACGTTGCCCAGCGCGCCGCCCAGGAGCATCCCCGTCGGCAGCCAGATCAGGGGCCGATCGGTGTGCAGGGCGAAGTAGCCCAGCAACACGGCCAGGGCGAGCGAGATCAGGATCGTCACGCCGACGTGGCTGCCGGGCAGGAAGCCGAAGGCGACCCCGTGGTTGCGCGTGTTGACCAGCTCCACTCCGGGCAGGAAGCGCCGTTCTTCTCCCGGCACGATCGAGCTCCTGACGGCGTGCTTGGCCAGCTGGTCGGCGACGATCACGAGCGCCGCCACGCCGGCGGCCATCAGCCACGCCCGTGCCGCCCGCCCCGGGCGGCGCGTGCCGCGATCGGCCGCCGCAGCCATGGCCTCAGCCGTGGATCAGGCCTTCGACCAGGACCCGGTTGACGACCTGCAGGGTGATGATCGCCAGCAGCGGGCTGAGGTCGATGCCGCCGAAGCTCGGGATCACCCTGCGGAACAGGCGCAGGAACGGTTCGCAGGTGTCCCTCAGGAACTGCAGCACGGCGTTCGTCGCCCGCGAGTAGGGCGGGCGCAGCCCGGCCGCGAAGAGCAGTTGGACGACGATGTGCACGATGATCAGGATCGTGTAGACGTAGATGATCGCCGACAGCACGCCGGCGATCTCGGTGCGCGCAGTGGCGAGGATCACGGCTGCTCCAGCACGGCGTCGAGGGCGTCGCTGAACGCGGTCCTGATGCCGGCCCGCTCCAGCGCGTCCAGGCCGCGGGCCGTCAGTCCCCCCGGCGAGGCCACCTCGCGACGGATCGCGACCGTGTCGTTGCCCCGGCGACGCAGCAGCTCGGCCGTGCCGGCGAGCGTCTGCACGACCAGCTCGGCGCCCTGCGCCGCGGAGATCCCCTTGCGCACGCCTGCGTCGACCTGCGCCTCGGCCACGAGCGCCACGTATGCAGGCGCGCACGACATCAGCCCCATCGCGACGTCGAGCAGTCCGTCGTCGAGCACGACCAGGCTGCCCAGCTCGGCGAACAGCGCCGTCACGGCGTCGTCCAGCTCCGGATCGCGGGCCGGGCCGGCGGCCTGCACGACGGCGCCCTGGCGCACCTCGACGGGCAGCGAGGGGATGAACCGGTAGACCGGGCGGTCGGGGTAGGCGTCTTCCAGCGCGGGCAGCGGCGTGGCCGCGAGGATCGAGGCGATCGCACCGGCGTGCGGGGCCACCTCAGCGGCGACGGCACGCAGCTGGGCGGGCTTGTGGCACAGCACGACCAGGTCGGCCTGCTCGGCGACCTCGGCGTTGCTCGCCAGCGCCGCTCCGCCCAGCTCCCGCGCCAGCGCCTGGGCGCGCTCGGCGACCGGGTCGGCACAGAGCACCGGGCGACCCCAGCCCCGCGCCAGGGCGCGCGCCATGTTCCCGCAACCGATCAGACCTATCTCCATAGCTGGCTCAGCCTATCCGTCGAATCTGTCGGCCCGATCAAGGCGCGAGCACGGCACGCGGCGCGGCCGTCATATCGTCGATCGTGTCGGAAGGGCATCGAGCGCGTCGTAGGTGGGAGGGTCAAGCCTGCCAAGGACGCAGGGAGCGTCGCGTGCTGTGCACGCGAGCGACTGAGGACGCCGGCAGGCGCCGGCCATCGCGCCTACGACTGGTTGAAGAAGCCCTTCTCGATCAACCTCGCCCGCTCCTCCGCCGAGATCTCGACGTTGCGTGGCGTGAGCATGAAGACCTTGTCGGCGATCCGCTGCATGCCGCCGTCAAGCGCGTAGGTCAGCCCCGATGCGAAGTCGATCAGGCGCTTGGACAGGTCGGTGTCGGAGCTCTGCAGGTTCAGGATCACCGGGATCGAGTCCTTGAACTTGTCGGCGATCTGCTGCGCGTCGTTGAAGGACTTCGGGACGACCAGGTGCACACGCACGTCGCCGTTGGCCCTGCTGGTGACCGGTTTGAGCACGGTCGTCGAGCGCCCGCCGCCGCGGGAGCGGCCCGCCGTGGGGGCCTCGGCGTCGTCGTCCTCGGCGAAGATGTCGTCGTACTCGTCACGCCTGCGGCGCAGGCGCCGCACGTTGGGACGGTCCCGGTAGCGGTCCTCGATCTCGGCCTCCGGCGCTGCCTCCTCCTCGTAGTCGTCGTGATATTCCTCGGCGAGGCCGAAGTAGACGAGCGCGCTATGCCAGGAGTCGCGGAAGGCCATGCTTGTTTGCGTGTTCGCCCGAGGAGGCGCTTTCCCTGCAGATGCTAGTAATTCGCGCGCGCCTCAGCGTCCCGGGCGGGGGAGCCTAATCATATAGTCTCGTGCCGATTCGCACGATGGTCGCGCCCTCCTGCACGGCGACCACGTAGTCCTGGGAGGTCCCCATCGAGAGGTGCTCGAGCCCGTGGCGGTCGGCCAGCTCGCGCAGCGCGGCGAACCAGCGGCGGCTGTCCTGCGGATCGCGGGCGAGCGGCGGCATCGTCATCAGCCCGGCGACGGGCAGCGGCGCTTGATCGAGGTAGCGCCCGAGCTTCTCGGGGGCGATCCCGGCCTTGTCGGGCTCGCCGGCGACATTCACCTCGAGCAGGATGCGCAGCCCCGGCCGGGCGCGCTCGGCGTGCCGGCGCAGCTCCTCCAGCGCCGACTGCGAGGCGACGGAGTGGATCAGGCGTGTATACGGGACGATCAGCCGCACGCGCCTGCTCTGCAGCTGTCCGATGAAGTCCCACTCGAACAGCTCGCCGTGCGCCGCGAACTTCTCCTGCAGGTCCTGGGCCCGGTTCTCCCCGACCACCCTGACCCCGGCCTGCGCTAGCACCGGGAGCTCCGCCGTCGCGACGTACTTGGTCGCCGCCAGCACCTCCACCCCGCTTCTTCCCGAGCGGTGCGAGGAGGGGTCGGCCGCGGCCGCCGCGACCTCCTGGCGCAGCCGCTCCAGGTTCCGACGGATCCTCGAGGACTCCAGCCCGCCGATCAGCTCAACCATGCAACCGCCGCCATCCGTCCAGCCGCGACGCCTTCGCGGCGGTGGGAGAAGAAGCGTTCGTCGCAGATCGTGCAGCCGCCGAGCACGGCGATCTCGTTGACCCCAGCCGCCTGCAGCTGCCGGCGTGCGATCGCGCGCAGGTCCAGCGGCGCCCTGCCTGTCACGCCGCTGGCCAGCGACGCGTGCACCTCGGGGCCGACCTCGTAGCAGCATGGGCCCGCGCAGGGGCCGAGCACCGCGACGAGCTCCTCCCTCTCCCCCGTGCCTGCGCCCAGCTCCCGGACCGCGGCCAGGCCGCTCTGCAGGACGCCCGCGGCGAGACCGCGCCAACCGGCGTGCACCATCGCCACAGCTCCCTCCCGCGCGATCGCGACAGGCAGGCAGTCGGCGGCCAGCACCGTCGCGCCGAGGCCCGTCAGCGACGTCGCCTGACCGTCGGCGCGCGGAAGCTGCTCGGTCGGAGGCTCCCGCAGCGGCATCTGGTCCACCGAGACCACGACATCGCCGTGAACCTGGTATCCGCGGCACAGCGCCTGCAGGCCGATGCGATCGCGCAGGCGTGCCCGCGCCTCGGCGCCGTGCCGGGCGCCGTGACCGCCCACGCTTGACATGTTGCCGTCGCTGCGGTCGCTGAAGAGGACTGCGCCGCCGGGCAACGGCGCGGTCAGCTCCGCGCTCACCGCGTCTGCTCCTGGAGCGCGACCGCGAGCGCCGCGCGCAGCTCCTGCTCGCTGCCCTGCGCCCTGCCTTCGCGCTTGCGTCGCAACGCGCCCCTGAGCCGCTCGCCCAGCTCGGGGCCCTCGGGGACGCCCGCCGCGAGCAGATCCTCGCCGCTGATCTCGAGATGGACGTGACGCACCTCCTTCAGCCATTCCTGCACGCCCTTCGCGGCCTGCGCCGAGCGCCGCGCCGCCAGCGCGCCGGCGAGCGCGGCCGTCTCCACCGACCGGCCGTCCAGCAGCTCGTAGAGCTCGATCGGCGACTTCGCCCGGACGAGCTGATCGGCAAGCCCCGCGACCCCGCTCGCGACTGCCAGCACCCGCTGGCTCGTCTCCCGCGAGAGCTCGAGCTGGTCCACGAGCTCCGCTCCTCCCGCGGCGCCGACGCCGCCGGCGTTCTCCCCGGGGCACAGGGCGATGCCCATCAGCAGCACGTCGCGGGCGCCGTCATGAGGCAGCAGCGCTTCGGCCTGCTCGGCGAGCTCGTCGTCGAACGGGACCGGGATACCGAGCGCGGCGAGCGCGCCGAGGCGGTCGAGCATCCGCATCGAGGCCCTGCCGTCCGCTTCCCCGGCGGCCAGCCACAGCTCGTTGCCCGCGCGAGCAGGGGAAACCGTGCGCAGGGCGCCGTTCGCGATCGCCTCTTCGGCCAGCGCCAGCGTCGCGGGGTCGATCGCGAAGTCCAGCCTTGCGGCGTAGCGCGCCAGTCGCAGGATCCTCGTCGGGTCGTCGATGAAGCTGCGCCCGTGCAGCACCCGCAACCTGCCCGCCGCGAGATCCTCGAGCGCACCCGCGAACGAGACGAGCTGCCCCCGGCGCTCGCCACCCAGCGGCAGGGTGATCGCGTTGACGGTGAAGTCCCGGCGGGCGAGATCCTCCTCGGTCGTGCCCGGGCGCACCTGGGGCAGCGCGCCCGGCGCCGGATAGGACTCGGCACGCAGCTCGGCGATGTCGATCCGCCCGTAGGCCCACGGCACCGACGCCGTCGCGAAGCGCTCATGCAGGATCGGCTCGACAGCGTGGCCGTACGGGCGCTCGCTGGGGGAAACCGACGCTGCCAGGGCACGGGCAAGATCGGCTGAGTCGTCTGCGACCGTCACGTCGAGCTCGCGTGGCCAGTGGCCCAGCAGCAGGTCCCGCACCGCACCACCGACCAGGGCGATGTCCTCCCGGCGCCGCGCCTGCGCGAGCAGCTCCGTGCCGCCCGGCAGGCGCTCCAGGCGCGCGAGCGCCTGCTCGGGCCCGGCCAGCGCGTGTGTGCCCCCCACCGCCACCCGCCTCAGATCGCCCGCACCGGGATCCCCGCCGCTGTCAGGTGCGCCTTGGCCTCGGCGATCGTGTGCCTGCCGTAGTGGAAGATCGAGGCGCACAGCACGGCGTCCGCCCCGGCGCGCAGGGCGTCGGCGAGGTGCTCCAGGGTGCCCGCTCCGCCGGAGGCGATGACGGGCACGGCGACTGTCTCGCTGACGGCCGCGGTCAGGGCCAGGTCGTAGCCCTCGCTGGTGCCGTCGCGGTCCATGCTCGTCAGCAGGATCTCGCCCGCGCCGCGCTCGACCCCCTCCCGAGCCCAGTCCACCGCGTCGCGCCCGGCCGGCTTGCGGCCGCCCGCCACGTAGGCGTCCCAGCGCTGCTCGCCATCCTCGCCGCTGGCCTTGGCGTCGATCGCCAGCACCACGCACTGGGCGCCGAACACCTGGGCCAGCTCGTCGATCAGCTGCGGCCTGGCGAGCGCTGCCGAGTTGACCGAGACCTTGTCCGCGCCCGCGTCCAACACCGCCTGGGCGTCCGCGGCGGAGCGGATGCCACCCCCGATCGTGAACGGGACGAACACCTCGTCGGCTGTGCTGCGGGCCAGCCTGGCGATCGTGTCGCGCTTCTCGTGGGTCGCGGTGATGTCGAGGAAGACGAGCTCGTCGGCGCCCTCGCGGTCGTAGTGGGCAGCCAGCTCGACCGGATCGCCGGCGTCGCGGATGTCGAGGAATTCGACGCCCTTGACGACGCGGCCGCGGTCGACGTCCAGGCACGGGATCACGCGCTTGTAGTGCACCCCTGCACCGTACCGGCCGTCCCCGCCCCTGCCCGGGCGCCGCGTCACCCGGCGAGCGCCGCGAGCGCCTCGGCGACCGTGAAGCGGCCCTCGTATAGCGCGGTGCCCACGATCACGCCGTCGAGGCCGTCGAGGCCGTGCTCGGCCCGCAGCGCCACCAGGCTCTCGAGGTCGGCTCGACGGCCGATGCCCCCCGAGTAGATCAACGAGCCGCCCGCAGCGGCCCGCGCCACCGACACCAGGTCCTCCAGGCTGACTCCGCCCAGCATCCCGTCGCGGTCGACGTTGGTGTAGACCAGCCTCCTCACGCCCTGCTCGATCAGCCCGGCGAAGACCTCATCGACCGGGGTCTCGGCGGCCCTCGTCCAGCCCTCGATCGAAACCTCCCCGTCGCGCACGTCGACGGCCACCAGCACCCGGTCGGGACCGTGGGCCGCGAGAGCATCGCGCAGCAGGTCCGGGTCGGTCATGGCGGCCGTGCCGAGGATCACGCGCGCGGCGCCGGCGCCCAATGCCTGCTCGACCGCCTCCGCCGTGCGCAGCCCGCCCCCGTACTGGACCGGCGCCCCCGCCTCCGCCGCGATCCGCCGCAGGTGCTCCAGGTTGACCGGCTCACCGGCTCTCGCGCCGTCCAGGTCGACGACGTGCAGGTAGCGCGCTCCCGCCGCCACCCAGGCCCGGGCGGCCGACAGCGGTTCGGCGTCGTAGGTCTTGCTCGCCTCGAAGTCCCCCCTGACGAGGCGCACGGCGTTGCCGCCGAGGATGTCGATCGCCGGGTAGAGGTTCACCGCGCGGCTGCGCGGCTCTCCGCGCCGAGGGACTCGCGCCCACCGAGGCAGATCGCGGCGAAGTTGGCCAGCATCCGCAGCCCCGCCGCGGAGGACTTCTCAGGGTGGAACTGGACGCCGTAGAAGGAGCCGCGCTGCACCGCCGTGACGAACTCCTCGCCGTACCGGGCCGTCCCCAGCACGTCGCCCGGGTCGGCCGGCCGGGGCGCGAAGGAATGGACGTGGTAGAAGGCGCACCGCGCCGGCAGCCCGCGCAACAGCGGCGAGCCGCCGGCGGCGAAGGCGACCTCGTTCCAGCCGATGTGGGGCAGCTTCAGCGCGCCGGCCTGCAGCGGCAGCACCTCGCCCGGCACGAATCCCAGCCCCTCGGCGCCGCCCATCTCGGTGGAGCGCTCGAACGCGATCTGCATGCCCAGGCAGATGCCCAGCACGGGTGTCTGCGCCTGCAGGCGCTCGCGCAGCAGATCGACCAGGCCGAGTGCTCGCAGGCTCTCGATCGCACGCGGAAACGCTCCGACGCCTGGCACGACGAGCCCCCGGGCGGCGCGCAGCCGGGCCGGGTCGGCGGTCACGACGGCGCGCACGCCGATGTGCTCCAGCGCCTTCTCGACCGAGCGGCGGTTGCCCATGCCGTAGTCGACCACCGCGATCTCGACGGGCTCCTCGACAAGCAGTGGGCTCATGCCGTCAGCGTCCCCTTCGTGCTGGGCACGCCCGTCTGCTGCGGGTCGATCGCAACCGCCTGACGCAGCGCCAGGGCGAATGCCTTGAATGCGGCCTCGATCATGTGGTGCGCGTTCGTGCCCGTCTCGACGCGCACGTGCAGGGTCAGCTTCGCCGCGTTGGCCAGCGCGCGGAAGAACTCCTCGGCGAGCTCGTGGTCGAAGCCGCCGGTCGAGCCGGGTGGCAGGTCCGCTTCGAACAGCGTGAAGGGGCGCCCGGAGATGTCGATCGCGCAGCTCGCCCGAGCCTCGTCCATCGGCACGGTCGCATCGCCGTAGCGGACGATCCCGGCGCGGTCCCCCAGCGCCCGATCCAGCGCCTGACCGATCACGATCGCGGTGTCCTCGGCGGTGTGGTGGGCGCCCGTCTGCAGGTCGCCGCGCGCGGCGAGCTCGAGGTCGAGGCGCCCGTGGCGGGCCAGCAGGTCGAGCATGTGGTCGAGGAAGCCCACGCCGGTGCTGCGCGCGCCCACGCCCGTCCCTTCCAGGGTGAGCGTCAGCTCGACATCGGTCTCGCCGGTGGTGCGCTCGATAGTCGCCGTGCGGCTCATCACGACCCATTCTCGCCGATGCGGGCCTCCATCGACTCGGCGTGCACCTCGAAGCCCTCGGCCCGCGCGATCGGCGCGCCGGCGGCAGCGAGCTTGGGCGCGCTCGCGTCGATCCGGACCTCGGTCATGCGCCGGCGGAAGTGGCGGGGCGATAGACCCGAGGCGAAGCGGGCGGCGCCGCCGGTCGGGAGGATGTGGTTGGAGCCGGCGACGTAGTCGCCGAAGGCGGTCGCGCTCTGCGCGCCCACGAACAGGCAGCCGGCTGCCTGGACGCGCGCGGCGAGCCGCTCGACGTCGGCGCCGATCAGCTCGAGGTGCTCGGCGGCGAACGCGTTGGCCAGCGCCAGCGCCTCGGCGGCGTCGGC
>JBKQOO010000099.1:0-4263 GCA_052145475.1 Solirubrobacteraceae bacterium | reverse complement strand
CTGCTCGGAGCGAGGGATCTCCCAGCGTGCGGCGATCATCTCGGCCGACAGACCCTGCGGGATCAGCTCGTAGCGCTCCATCAGCTCAGCCGGAAACGGTGTCCCCAGCTGCTCCTCGGAGACGTTCGAGCCCATCGGCACCCGGCCCATGTGCTCGACGCCCGCGCCGATCATCACGTCATGGACGCCCGCCGCGATCAGGCCGGCCGCGAAGCTGACGGCCTGCTGGCCCGAGCCGCACTGTCGGTCGACCGTGCTGGCCGGCGTGCCCACCGGCAGCCCCGCCTGCAGCCAGGCGTTGCGCGCGATGTTGTTGGACTGCTCCCCAACCTGCGATACGCAGCCGGCCACCACGTCCTCGACCAGCTCCGGCTCGATCCCGGCCCGCTCGATCACCGCCCGGTAGGCGCTGCCCAGCAGCTCGTTCGGGTGCACGTCCCGATAGATCCCCTTGGCGCTGTGCCCGCGGCCTATCGGTGTCCGCGCCGCCTCGACGATCACCACCTCCCTCCCCTGTTGACGTGTCGCCTTGCGCTGTGTCACCGCGAGCCTCCTTCGTGCTAGGTCTTGTGATGAAACCTACTTGCCGGAGCCTAGCAGAGTTCTTTCACGCAACTGACCTACCCACGCAGCGTCCTGTTGGGCCGACAGGCAAAAAAAAGACCGCCGGCTCAGTGGCCGGCGGTCCTTTGGAAGACGTGCTCTGGTCGGCTCGAGCGCTCAGCGCTGACCGAAGCGGCGCCGTCGCTGCATCACGATGATCGAGAAGCCCGCACCCATCAGCAGCAGACCGATCCCGAAGCTCCAACGCAGGTCGAAGCCCGTGAAGGGCAGCGTCTTGGCTGTCGCCTTGGCCGGGCTCGTACTGCTCGTCGGGGTCGTTTCTTTGCTCGTCGTCGTCGTCGGGACGCCTTCTTCTTTCGAAGGGGACGTGCCGGTGCTCGGCGTCGTCGGCGTCGTCGGCGTCGTTGTGGGCGTCGTTGTGGGCGTGGTCGTCGGCGTCGTCGTCGGCGTGGTCGGCGGTGGCGTCGGCGAGGTGTAGCCGGACGTCGGTTCGGCCGCAAGCGCGGTGCCGGGGCCGTACAGACCCAGTGCCATCAGCGACACGATCGGGAGCGCCAACAGACTGCGGCGTGCCCTGGATGCTCTCGTCTTCGGCGCTGCGCCTCTTGTCCGTGGCCTGCTCGAGGCCATGACATCGGTCCGAGTCATGCCAACCTCCGTTTGGTGGTGTGGTGAGTGTTGTCGGCCCTCTCCGAGGGCCACCTTTAGTGCCGGTCGTGGCGGTGCATATCGCACGCTACAGCCTCTGGTTCGCCATTCACAGGGCTGGGCCTTCCCGCCCAGCAGGAAGAGGTCTATCAGTTGGATCGGTCGAGAGCGCTCCGCAAGGCCCTCTCATCGCCGAAACTGCGGACCGAAACGTCACTCAGGACACCTTCACGCGGCCGCCCAGCGTGTCTTCGGCCAACTGCCCGCGCAGCACCTTCTTGTCGAACTTGCCCACGCTCGTCTTGGGAATCTCCTCGACGAATGCGAACTCGTCTGGCAGCCACCACTTCGCGACGCGGCTGCGCAGATGCTCGACCAGCTCATCGGCGCTGGCCGCGCCGTCGCTGCTGAGCACCACGCAGCAGAGCGGGCGCTCCGCCCAGCGCTCGTCCGGCTTGGCGATCACGGCCGCCTCGACCACCGCTGGATGGGACATCAGCTCGTTCTCGAGCTCGACCGAGGAGATCCACTCTCCGCCCGACTTGATCACGTCCTTGGAGCGGTCGGTGATCTGCACGAAGGACTCCTCGTCCACCGAGGCGATGTCGCCGGTGCGCAGCCATCCTGAATCGAACCTGCTCCCGTCGGTATCGCGGAAGTAGCTCGACGCGATCCAAGGCCCCCGCACCTCGATCTCGCCCGTCGAGCTCCCATCCCATGGGACCTCGCGGCCGTCGTCGTCGATCAGCCTCAGCTCGACCCACGGGAGCGGCCTGCCCTGCTTGGCGCGCGCATCCCAGTAGGCGTCCGAGCGCTCGCCCTCGGGCGGCCGCGAGAATGTCGCCACCGGGCTCGTCTCGGTCATCCCCCAGGCCTGGAAGATCCGCACGTGGTGGCGCTCTTCGAAGTCTTTCATCAGCTGGCGCGGCACGGCCGACCCGCCGCAGGTCGCGTTGGTCAGCGAGGACAGGTCGACCTCGGGGTGCTCATCGGCGTAGCGCAGCAGGTCGGAGAAGATCGTCGGAACGCACCCCATCAGCGTCGGCCGCTCGCCGGCGATCAGGCCCGCCAGCGGCTCAGCCCCCAGGTAGCGGTCGGGGAGCACGAGATCGGCGCCCGCCAGCGCCGCGCCGTGGGGCAGCCCCCACGCGTTGGCATGGAACATCGGCACGACGGCCAGCACCTTGTCGGAACGGCTCAGGCCCAGGCCGTCCTTGAACATCGTCGCGGTCGAGTGGAGGCTGATCGAGCGGTGCGAGTACAGGACGCCCTTCGGGTTGCCGGTCGTTCCGCTCGTGTAGCAGAGCGCGGCGGCCTGGCGCTCGTCGAGCTCGGGGTAGTCGAATCCGCCCGGACCGGCCAGCTCGAGCAGCTCCTCGTAACGGAGGGCGTTCGGTAGCGAGCCGAGGTCTCCGTCCCCCATCACGACGTATCGCTCGACCGTCTCGAAGGCCGGGGCGATCCTCTCCAGCACCGGCACCAGCGAGCCGTCGACGAAGATGACCCTGTCCGCGGCGTGGTTGACGATGTACGTGAGCTGGTCCTCGAACAGGCGGATGTTGAGCGTGTGCAGGACGGCGCCGACACACGGGATCGCGAAGTAGAGCTCGAAGTGGCGTTGGTTGTTCCAGGCGAAGGTGCCGACCCGCTCGCCCTGCTCGATCCCGAGGCTGCCCAGCGCGCGGGCCAGCCTGTCGATCCGCTCGGAGACAGCGGCGAACGTCGCCGCCTCGACCACCCCGGGCTGAACGTGCGTCGCGACCGTGGCCTCCGGCCGGTTCGCGACCAGCGCACGGCGGATGTGATCGACCGTCAGCTGGAAGTCGTCCTGCATCAGCCCCTGCAGCATCTCCGTCATCCCCTCAAGACCCCCAACGCTCGCGATCGTCGCCACCGCCCTTCCCGGCCTTCGCTCATCCCCTCTGCGCGCCCTCGCGGGCCGCCGGTCGGGCAATGCCATCGTAGATGGCCCGCGTCCGCTGGGCGATGTCATCCCAGTCGAAGCGCAGCACGTGCTCGGATGCCTCGGTCACCAGCCTGTCCCGCAGCTCGTCGTCGACCAGCAGCCGTTCCATCATCACGCCGAGGTGCTCGGCGTCGCCCCCGTTGAAGCGCAGCCCGACCCGCTCGCCGACCGGCACGACCTCGCGCAGGCCGCCCGTGTCGGCGACGATGCAGGGGCAGCCGGAGGCCATCGCCTCTAGCGCTACGAGCCCGAAGGGCTCATAGATGGAGGGCACGACGCAGAGGTCGGCGATGCGGTAGAGCGAGTGCAGCACGTCGTCGCCGATCCAGCCGAGGAAGGTGCCGTGCGCCAGCAGCCCGAGGCGCTCCGCCTGCGCCTTCAGCTCGGCCTCGTGGGTGCCGCTACCGGCTACGAGGAAGCGCACGTTGCCGAGCTTGGAGATCACCCCGGGCAGCGCGTCGAGCGCGAGCTGGAAGCCCTTCTCGTAGACGAGTCGCCCGACGAGCAGCACAAGCCGCTCGGAGGGCTCGGCGAAGCGCGCGCGCAGGGCCTGGAGGTCGCCGCTGGGGCGCAGTTCGCTCGGGTCGATGCCGTTGGGGATCACGTTCAGGCGCGCCTCGTCGATGTCGAAGATGTCGGCGACGTGGCCGCGCATGTAATGCGAGCACACGATCAGCCCGTCGGCGCGGCGCGCCATCCAGCGCTCGACGGCGTGGATGTGCGACTGCGGCGGGTCTGAGACCCAGCCCTGGTGGCGGCCGTGCTCGGTGGCGTGGATGGTGGTCAGGTAGGGCACGCGCAGCTGCTCGGCGAGCGCGGCGGAGGCGTGCGCGACGAGCCAGTCGTGGCCGTGCACGAGGTCGTATGAGCGTTCGGCGGCGAGCTGGCGCCCGGCGGCGAGCATGTCGGCGTTCATCTGCTGCACCCAGGCGACGAAGCGATCGAGTTCGCGCGGCCAGCCGGGCTCGGGGACGCGGTGCACCCGCACCCCGGGCGCGCGCTGGAGGGAGAGCGGCTCGCTGGCCGCGGGGCGGCCGCTCGCGGGGGCGGCGCCGCGGGTGAGCACGTCCACGGCGACGCCCCGC
>JBKQOO010000098.1:0-7251 GCA_052145475.1 Solirubrobacteraceae bacterium | reverse complement strand
GCTCGCCGAGGTGGATGACGTTGCCGTGGCGGTCGGCGAGCACCTGCACCTCGACGTGGCGGGGGTCGTGCAGGTAGCGCTCGAGGTAGACGGTGGCGTCGGAGAAGAACTTCTCGCCTTCGCGGCTGGAGCCCTCGAAGGCGCCGGGCAGCTCCTCTGCGTTCAGCGCGACGCGGAAGCCCTTGCCGCCGCCCCCGCCGGCGGCCTTGACGGCGACGGGGAAGCCGATCTCCTCGCCGGCGATGCGCAGCGCGTCCTCGACCGTGGCCACCGGCTCGGTCGTGCCCGGCACGATCGGCACGCCGGCCGCCTTCATCAGCTCGCGCGCCCGCGTCTTGGAGCCCATCGCCTCGATCGCGCTCGCCGGCGGCCCGATGAAGACGATGCCGGCGTCCTCGCAGGCCTGGGCGAAGGGCGCGTTCTCGGCCAGGAAGCCGTAGCCCGGGTGGATCGCCTGGGCGCCCGAGCGGCTGGCCGCGTCGAGGATCTTCGCCACGTTCAGGTAGTTGTCCGCCGCGGGCCCGTCGCCCAGGTTGTAGGCCTCCCCGGCGCGCGTGACGTGAGGCGCCTCGCGGTCCTGCTCGGAGTAGACGGCCACGCTGGCGACGCCCAGCTCCTCGAGCGCGCGGACGATCCGGATCGCGATCTCGCCGCGGTTGGCGATGAGTACCTTTTCGAACATCGGCGGGGCGGAAGCTTAGCGACCGTACGCGGCCTGCCGGCCGGCGCCGGTCAGGCGGGGACGGCCGAGGCGATCATCCCGGCCGCGACCGTCGCGTTGCTCGACTCGTCGATCAGGATGAAGCTGCCGGTGCGGCGATTGCTCGCATAGGGGTCGTAGGCCAGCGGCATGCTCGTGCGCAGCCGCACCCTGCCGATGTCGTTCAGGCCCAGCTCGGTCGGCCGATCGATCCGTTCCAGCGTGTGGGTATCGAGCAGATCATCGATCGAATCGATCACCGCGGTGACCGTGCGCGAGGTGTGCTTGAGCTGGTAGCGCCCGCCCGGCCTGAGCAGTTCGGGGGTCATCCAGCAGACGTCGGCCTGCAGGTCCCTGGCCACCGAGGGCGCCTCGTCGGGATGGCAGATCAGCTCGCCCCGGGAGATGTCCAGCTCGTCCTCCAGGCGCAGCGTGAACGACATCGGCGCGGTCGCTTCCTCGAGCTCGCCGTCGAACGTGTCGATCGCCGCGATCCGGGTCCGTCCGCCGCCGGGCAGCACCGTGACCTCCTCGCCGCGGCGCAGCGCGCCGCTGGCCAGCTGACCGGAGTAACCGCGGTAGTCGCCCTCGCCGTGGGCGGGGCGGATCACCCATTGGACGGGGAAGCGCGCCGGCTTGTCGCCGGGGTGGTCGTAGGCGACCTCGACCTGCTCCAGGTAGTCGAGCAGCACCGGGCCGTCGTACCAGGGCATCTCGGGCGAGCGCGTCACGACGTTGTCGCCGTTCAGGGCCGACATCGGTATGTAGGTGATCTCCTTGACCCCTCCCAGCTTCTCGGCGTAGCCCTCGAACTCCGCGACCAGCTCTGCGCAGCGCTCCTGCGAGTAGTCGACCAGGTCCATCTTGTTGATCGCCACGACCATCTGGGGAATGCCCAGCAGGGCGCTGATGAAGGCGTGGCGCTTGGACTGCTCGAGCACGCCCCTGCGCGCGTCCAGCAGCACGACCGAGACGTCGGCCGTCGAGGCGCCGGTGACCATGTTGCGTGTGTACTGCTGGTGACCGGGGCAGTCGGCGATGATGAAGCGGCGTCTGGCCGTGGCGAAGTAGCGGTAGGCGACGTCGATCGTGATGCCCTGCTCGCGCTCCGCCCGCAGGCCGTCGGTGAGAAGGGCCAGGTCGAGCGTTCCCTCGCCGCCGCGGCGCTCGCTGGCCTGGGCAACCTGCGCGAGCTGGTCTTCGAAGACCTGCTTGCTGTCGTAGAGCAGCCGGCCGATCAGGGTGCTCTTGCCGTCGTCGACCGAGCCGGCAGTCGTGAACCTGAGCAGGTCGAGCGTCACGGTCGCCTCGGCATACTCCGCGCACGACCCCGCGCGACCAGCGCGCGCCTCTGCAGTCCTGCACGGGCCACTAGAAGTACCCGGCCTTCTTGCGGTCCTCCATCGCGGCCTCGGACACCCGGTCGTCAGCCCTGGTCTCCCCCCGCTCGGTGATCGTCGTGGCGGCGATCTCGAGCACGACCTCCTCGAGTGTCGTGGCCCGTGAGAGGACACCGCCGGTGCAGCTCATGTCGCCGACAGTCCTGTAACGGACCGTGTCGGTGAAGACCTCCTCGCCGTCGATCAGCTCGGTGGCGGCATGGTGGGCGTAGAGCATGCCGTCGCGCCTGAACACCTCGCGCTCGTGGGCGAAGTAGATCGAGGGCACCTCGAGCCCCTCGGCGTCGATGTACTCCCAGACGTCCAGCTCGGTCCAGTTGGACAGCGGGAAGACCCGCACGTGCTCGCCCCGGTGGATGCGGCCGTTGTACAGGTTCCACAGCTCGGGACGCTGGTCCTTGGGGTCCCACTGCCCGAAGTCGTCGCGGAACGAGAAGATCCGCTCCTTGGCCCGCGCCCGCTCCTCGTCCCGGCGCGCGCCGCCGAAGGCGGCGTCGAAGTCGTGCTCGGCGATCGCGTCCAGCAGGGTCACGGTCTGCAGCCGGTTGCGCGAGGCGCGCGGGCCGGTCTCCTCGACCACCCGGCCCTTGTCGATCGACTCCTGCACGCTGGCCACGATCAGCCGCTCGCCGAGCTCGGCGACGCGGCGGTCACGGAACTCGATCACCTCGGGGAAGTTGTGCCCGGTGTCGACGTGCATCAGCGGGAACGGGAACGGCGCGGGGCGAAATGCCTTCTCGGCGAGCCGGAGCAGCACGATCGAGTCCTTGCCGCCGCTGAAAAGCAGCACGGGCCGCTCGAATTCGGCGGCCACCTCGCGCATCACGTGGATGGCCTCGGACTCCAGCGCGCGCAGGTGGCTGAGCTGTGGTCGGGTGGCGACGCCCATCGCTACTCGAACGTCTCCACGTGCAGTCCGCACTCGGTCTTGTCGGTTCCGGCCCAGCGGCCTTCGCGGCCGCTGCCCGGCCGGGTGCATGGAGCGCAGCCGATCGACTCGTAGCCCTGATCGTGCAGCGGGTTGTAGGGCAGGTCGCGCTCGTGGATCCGCCGCCACAGGTCCTTGTCGGTCCAGTGGGCGAGCGGGTTGTACTTCCACAGGCTCCGTTTCTCGTCCCGTTCGATCAGCTCGCTGTCGGCACGGGTCGGGCCCTGCTCGCGGCGAATGCCCGTGATCCAGGCTTGGGCTCCTACCAGCGCGCTCTCCAGGGCGGCGACCTTGGCGGCCGAGCAGCAGTGCTCCGGCCCGCTCCAGGGCGCGTCGGGACTGCTGGCATCGAGCACCTCGATCGACACGCCGAAGCGCTCCTCGAAGGCCCGCCATGTCTGCAGCGTCTCGGCGAACAGCACGCCCGTGTCGATCGTCGCGATCCTGACCGCCGAGCCGGTCCCCTGGTCCAGGCGCATCAGCTCGTCGAGAAGCACCGACTCCTCCTTCTGGAAGGAGCACAGCAGCACGGCCTGCCCGCCATGGCGGGCGGCCTCGCGCAGCGTGTGCGTGAGACTCAGTCCGGGGTCCACGACCACCGCGCCCTGCGGTTGACTTGTCTGAAGGGGTTGCATTTGATCTGGCCTCGTCTCCTCGTGTCCTGGCTCCGTCATCGAGCCTGCTCTAGACGGCGCACTCGCCCTCGCCACGAATCACTTCGAACGGCACGTTGCGGTTCCAGTCGATGAACGTGTTCATCGTGTCCAGTCCGAAGTCGACCGGCATCGATAGATCCTTGACCTTTTCCTCCAGCTCACCGGTGCCGACGCGCTTGGTGAAGGCGCCCCACGTCTCTCCGTCGGCTCTCGTCGACTCATAGTGGCGCACCCAGCGCTCGATCGCCTCCGGTACCCGCTTGGCGGGCAGCCTCAGCTTGAGGCGCGTGCCGAATGCGACCTCGCCGCCTTCATAGACGCCGCCGACGTGCGGGATGTAGGCCGGAATCGTGTGCTCGCCGACTTTGATCGAGGCCCCGTAGAAGCCGATGTCGGCGACGTGGTGCTGGGAGCAGCCGTTGGGGCAGCCGCTCATCTTGATGTGGATCTGCCGGGTCAGCGGGTCGGTGATCTGCATCTGCTCGATCCGCTCCTGCACCGCCTCGTTGAGCCCCATCGAGCTGGTGATCCCGAGCTTGCACGAGTCGGTGCCGGGGCACGAGACCACGTCTGCGATCTCGCGCGAGCCGGGTTCGCCGAGACCGAGCTCGGACAGCGCTCGCCAGACGTCGTACGCGGACTCCTGGCGCACCCAGCGCAGCAGCAGGTTCTGCTGCACGGTCGTGCGGGCGTAGCCGCCCGAGAACTGGCGCATGATCGCGGCGAGCCCCCTGAGCTGCTCGGGCGTGAGGTCGCCGCGCGTCACTTTCGCCTCGACCGTGACGTAGCCCTCCTGCTTCTGCTCGGCGATGCTGGTCGCCCGGAAGCGCTCGAACTCCTGGAGATCGCCGTCGGGGGCACCGGGGCTGGCCGGGGGGGCCGGCGCGGACTCGCGCTCGTCGTCCAGGAACAGGCGTCCCTGCACGGAGAAGTCGCGTTCGCCGACCCAGTCGCCCTCGAGCTCCTCCTCGACCTGGTTGCGCAGCTCGTCGATGCCGTACTTGTCGACGAACACCTTGATCCGTGCCCGCGCGCGGTTGACCCGCAGCCACTCCTGGCGGTCGAAGATCCTGAACACGGCCTCCGCGATCCTCAGGTAGTCGCCGTTGTCCAGCTCGACGAAGTCGTAGAGGACCGGCGCGACACGGGGCATGATCGAGGTCCCGCCGCCCACCAGCATCTCCGCGCCGCGGACCTCGCCGCGCCCCTCGATCTCACGGACCCGTGCGCGGAAGGCGATGTCGTGGATGCCGCTGATCGCGCGATCCCGGGGGCTGCCGTCGAAGGCGGTCTTGATCTTGCGCGGCATCGCCTGCGTGGTGGGGTGGCGCACGAAGTAGCGCACGTAGGCGCCCACGTATGGCGTCATGTCGAACAGCTCGTCCTTGGCCACGCCTGCCCAGGGGTCGCCTGTGACATTGCGAACCGTGTTGCCGCAGCCCTCGCGGCTGGACAGACCCGACTCGCCCAGCTCGCGGATCGCCTTCTCGGCTTCGGGCAGGGGTATGTGGTGCATCTGGATGTTCTGACGCGTGGTGATGTGCCCCTTGTTCAGCGGCACGTACTTCTCGATCACGTCGGCGAAGGCCTCCATCTGCTCCGGCGTGATGCCGCCGAAGGGCAGCTTCACGCGGATCATCTGGACGTCGGGCTGACGCTGGCCGTAGACGCCCTGCTTGAGGCGGAACTTGATGAACTCGTCTTCCTCGGTTTCGCCCGCGAGGAATTTCGTCGACTCGGTCTTGAAGTCGTCGTACTCCCGCTGCAGGATCGGGATCACATGCCCCGGCACGTTCTGGAGGATCTCGGGGTCCTCGAGGGTTCCACGTGGGGCGGGGACAGACACTGGCTCCATCAAACGAGACCTCCTGCACCGGGGCGCGTGCCCGGGCTGATTGGCGTTGCGCCTGCTTGCCGAGAACGTTATCGGCGTAAAGCCTAGCGGCTTTCAGGTATTTATCCAGGGGTCGGCCGAGTCGTCGCGGGAGTCCCGCTCCACCCCCTCGAGGAGGGCCGCCCGCCGCCACGGGTCGATCCGCTCGAGCGGGGTCGCCAGGGTCGGCGCGGTCTCCCTCATGAAGCGCTCCAGCGCCGCCACGACGGCGGCCGCCTCCTCCGGCGAGGCGGACGGCGCGATCAGCCTCAGCTCGGGGCGGCGGTTGACCATCGGCTCGGGACTTCCTCGCCTGCCGTGCTCACAGGGGGATGTTGCCGTGCTTGCGCCGCGGGCCCGGTTCGCGCTTGGTCTGCAGCGTGTGCAGTGCCGTGATCAGCTTCGGGCGCGTCTCGTGGGGGACGATCACGTCGTCGATGTAGCCACGTTCCGCGGCCGTATAGGGGTTGGCGAAGCGCGCCTTGTAGTCCTCCATCAGCTTGCCGCGCCGCTCCTCCGGAGTCGGGCTGCCGGCGATGTCGCGCCGGTAGATGATGTTGACCGCGCCCTCCGGCCCCATCACTGCCACCTCGGCGGTCGGCCAGGCGAAGTTGAAGTCGGCCAGCATGTGCTTGGAGGCCATCACGTCGTAGGCGCCACCGTAGGCCTTGCGTGTGATGACGGTCAGCTTCGGCACCGTCGCCTCGGTGAAGGCGTACAGGAGCTTGGCGCCGTGGCGGATGATCCCGCCCCACTCCTGGCTGGTCCCGGGCAGGAAGCCCGGCACATCCACGAAGGTAAGCAGCGGGATGTTGAAGGCGTCGCAGGTCCGCACGAAGCGCGCAGCCTTCGCCGAGGCGTCGATGTCGAGCACGCCGGCCAGCTGGGAAGGCTGGTTGCCGACGACGCCGACCGTGAACCCATCCAGCCGGGAGAAGCCGCAGATGATGTTCTTGGCGTAGTGCTCGTGGACCTCGAAGAACTCGCCGTCGTCCACGATCAGACGGACGACGTTGCGCATGTCGTAGGGCTTGTTGGGGTTGTCCGGGACGACCTCGTCCAGCTCGGGATCCATACGGTGCGGGTCGTCTGTCGGCACCACCCTGGGCACCGTCTGCAGGTTGTTCTGCGGCAGGAACCCGATCAGGTAGCGGCAGTCCTCGAGGCAGGCGTCCTCGTCCTCGGAGGCGAAATGGGCGACCCCGGACTTCGTGTTGTGCGACATCGCCCCGCCCAGCTCCTCGAAGCCGACCTCCTCGCCGGTGACCGTCTTGATCACGTCGGGGCCCGTGATGAACATGTGCGAGGTCTCCTTGACCATGAAGATGAAGTCTGTGATCGCGGGGGAGTACACGGCGCCGCCCGCGCACGGGCCCATGATCAGGCTGATCTGCGGGATCACGCCCGAGCACTTCACGTTGCGCACGAACACGTCCCCGTAGGCGCCCAGCGAGACCACGCCCTCCTGGATGCGCGCCCCGCCCGAGTCGTTGATTCCGATCACGGGGCAGCCGACGCGCGCCGCGAGTACCATCACCTTGCAGATCTTCTCGCCCATGACCTCGCCGAGCGAGCCGCCGAAGACCGTGAAGTCCTGGCTGAAGACGCACACCCGCCGGCCGTCGATCGTCCCGAACCCGGTGATGACGCCGTCGGTGTAGGGGCGCTTCTCCTCGAGGCCCATGCCGTGGGCC
>JBKQOO010000097.1:0-28704 GCA_052145475.1 Solirubrobacteraceae bacterium | reverse complement strand
GCGCGTCGAAGTTGTAGTGGACCGTCTCGACCTCGGGACCCTCGAGCACGGTGAAGCCGAGGCCGAGGAAGATGTCCTCCAGCTCGCGCCGCGTGGCGGTTATCAGATGCAGATGCCCGATCGGCTGGGGCGGCGCGCCGGGCAGCGTCACGTCGACCGCGTCGGCGCCGAGACGCTCCTGGAGCTCCGCCCCGGCGAGCTCCGCCCCGCGCGCCTCGATCAGCGCCTCCAGCGATTGGCGGGCCTGGTTGGCCGCCTTCCCGACCGCGGCCCGTTCCTCGGGGGCGAGCGAGGCGACCTCGCGCAGCAGCCGGGGGAGCTCGGCCTTGCGCCCCAGGTACAGGACACGCAGCTCCTCGAGGCGCCCGCTCGAGCCCGCCGCCGATATCTCGCGCTCCGCCTCGGCACGCAGCTGCTCGATCCGTTCGATCATGACGCCGGGACCGTATCGATGTCCCGCCCACCCCGGCGGGTCATCTCGTAGAGAGCCACGGTCGCGGCCATCGCCGCGTTCAGCGACTCGCTCGCGATCGGGATGCGCGCGCGGGCCTCGCAGGCAGCGAGCACATCCTCGGGGAGGCCGGCCCGCTCGGCACCGACCAGCAGCGTCACCGGCTCGCTCCGCCCGTCCTGCGGGCCGGCCAGCGTGTCGGGCCCCTCGGCGGCGAGCGCGATCCGTCGTCCCGGCAGCTGCTCGACCCCGGCGACGCGGGCCAGCGCGACCGCGAAGATCGCGCCCATGCTCGCCCGCACGGCCTTGGGCGAGTGCGGGTCGGCGCATTTCGGACCCAGCGCGACCGAGGAAGCTCCGAACGCCTGCGCCGAGCGCAGGATCGTGCCGAGGTTGCCGGGGTCCCCGACCCCGTGCAGGTAGACACACAGCGGCCCGGTCGCCGCCGTCGACCAGCGCTGCTCGAACACTCCGATCACGCGAGTTCCCGAGCCGAGCGTCGAGACGTCGGCCAGCGCGGAGCTCTCGACATCGTGGAACCCCGCTCCGCCGAGATCGGTCCCCTCCAGGCGGAATCCCTCCACCGGGCGCACTCCCGCCTCCGTGGCGGCCGCCAGGAGATCCTCGCCCTCGGCCAGGAACATGCGGCTGGACGCCCGGCCGCGCTTGGTCTGCAGGCGACGCAGCGCCTTCAGGCGGGGGTTGTGATGGGAGGTGATCGTCGTCATCGCTGTCGTCTGCTGTATCTGGCTGTCCGGGTCTGGGTGGGAACAAAAAAAGGCGCCGTCCCTTTCAGGAGCGACGCCCGGGAGGCTGTCGATGTCGGTTGCCCTGTTGCGGTCAGGCAGCCGACGCCTCTCGGGCGACCTCGGCGAAACGTCGGAAGGCGTCGGCGTCGCGCACGGCGATGTCGGCCAGGACCTTGCGGTCCAGTTCGACGCCGGCCAGCTTCAGTCCGTGCATCAGCTGCGAGTAGCTCATGCCGTTCTGGCGGGCGGCCGCGTTGATCCGGGTGATCCACAGCCGCCGGAAGTCACGCTTGCGGTTCCTGCGGTCGCGGTAGGCGTAGGCGTCGGCCTTGAGCAGGGCCTCCTTGGCCCGCCGGTAGTTCGAGTGCGCCTCGCCGCGGAAGCCCTTCGTCAGCTCCAATGTGGCGCGGCGCTTCTTGCGCGCGCCGACCGACCGCTTGACCCGGGTCACTTGCCCACCCCCAGCATCCGCTTGATGCGGGGCACGTCATGCTCGTTGATGATCGCCGGCCGACCGAGGGCCCGCTTCTTTTTCGGCGACTTCTTCTCGAGGATGTGGCTCGTGAAGGGGTGCCGACCGCGCACTTTGCCTTTGGCGGTGACTTTGAAGCGCTTCTTCGCGCCGGAGTGTGTCTTCATCTTGGGCATGACGAGCCGATGATTATGGCACGGACGGGTGCGAATGGCCGGATCCTGCGGCGCGAGCCGTACTCGCGCGGCCGGATCTCAGGCGGCCGAAGCCGTCTCGCCGCTCGCCTGCGGCTCAGGCTGCTGCGCCTGCGTCGGGACCTCAGCCTGGCCGGGCGAGGCCTCCTCGGGGCCGTCGTCGGCCGGCGCTGGGGCGGCCTGCGGGGCGTCGGCGGGGGTTTGGGCAACCTCGGGCGCTGAGCCCTCCGCACCCTCCAGGCGACCGGCCAGGACCGCCTTCGAGGGCGCCATCATCATCGTCATGTTGCGTCCTTCCTGCATCGGACGCTGCTCGACCACCCCCAGCTCGGAGAGTTCCTCGGCGAGCCGGTCGAGGATCGCGGTGCCGCGCTCGGGGTGGGTCACCTCGCGGCCCCTGAACATGATCGTCACCTTGACCTTGTCCTTGTGCTTGAGGAACCGCTCGACGTGGTGCTTCTTCGTGTCGTAGTCGTGCTCGGCGATCTTCGGGCGGAACTTGATCTCGCGCACCGTGATCTGCTGCTGGTGCTTGCGGGCCTGCTTGACCTTCTGAGCCTGCTCGTACTTGTACTTCGAGTAGTCCAGCACCCTGCAGACGGGCGGGCGCGCCTCGGGCGCGACCTCGACCAGGTCCAGTTCCCGTTCCTGGGCGAAGGCCAGCGCGTCGGGGGTGCTCATCACTCCGATCTGCTTGCCCTCGTCGTCGATCAGCCGCACCTCGGGGACGCGGATACGCTCGTTGATCCTCGTCGTGTCCCGCTCGGGCGGGCGCCGGTCGAACCTGCGGGGAACCGGCACTAGCTGTCCTGGCCTCGGATCAAGCGAACGCTATGACAGGCGCCGTGAGGTTTTTCGGAGCTTCAATGCCGGGGAGTATAGCTCTCCGCGGATGCGCTCAGCGAACTCCTCGATGGCGACGCTGCCCGTGTCTTCCGCGCTGCGCTCGCTCGTGCCCGGCCGCAGGCGGGCGCGGACCGCGACCGTGCCCGCCGCCTGCTCGCGCTCCCCGACGATCAGCATGTACGGGATCTTGCGCAGTTCGGCGTCGCGGATCTTGCGACCGATCGACTCGCCCCGATCGTCCAGCTCGACACGCACTCCCTGCTCCTCGAGCGCGTCTCTCACCGAGGAGGCGTACTCGCCGAAGCGGTCCGACACCGGCAGCACGATCGTCTGCACCGGCGCGAGCCAGACCGGCAGCTCGCCGGCGTAGTGCTCGATCAGGATGCCGATGAAGCGCTCGAACGAGCCCATCAGCGCCCGGTGGATCATCACGGGCCGGTGCTCCTGGTTGTCGGCGCCGGTGTAGGTGAGGTCGAAGCGCTCCGGCATCGAGTAGTCCAGCTGCACCGTCCCCAGTTGCCAGGAGCGTCCCAGCGAGTCGGTCAGGTGCATGTCGATCTTCGGGCCGTAGAAGGCGCCGTCGCCGGGATTCAGTTCGTACTCCAGGCCCTCGGCCTCGAGCGCTCCCGCCAGCGCGCCCTCGGCGCGGTCCCACATCTCATCGCTGCCGATGCGCTTGTCCGGGCGGGTCGACAGCTCCAGGCGCGGCTCGAAGCCGAACAGCTCGTACAGGAAGAAGCCGAAGCGCAGGCATTGCACGACCTCCTCCTGCACCTGCTCTTCGGTGCAGAAGATGTGGGCGTCGTCCTGTGTGATGTGGCGAACCCGGAGCAGGCCGTGCAGCGTCCCGCTGGGCTCGTGGCGGTGCACCAACCCCTGCTCGGAGTAGCGGATCGGCAGATCGCGGTAGGAGCGTCGCTCGTCGCTGTAGATCTGGATGTGGGCCGGGCAGTTCATCGGCTTGAGCGCCATCGGGTGCTCTTCGACGTCGGTGAAGTACATGTGGTCGCGGTAGGTGTCCCAGTGACCCGACTGCTTGAACAGCTCGACGTCGAACAGGATCGGCGTTTTCACCTCGCGGTAGCCGCGGGCCCGGTTCTCGTCGCGCCACAACTCGCTGAGCGCGTTCCACACGACCATCCCGGCCGGCTTCCAGAAGGGGCTGCCGGGCGAGAGCTCGGAGAACATGAACAGGTCGAGCTCACGCCCCAGCCGCCGGTGGTCGCGAGCCTTGGCCAACTCGATCCGCTCGAGGTGCTCGGCCAGGTCGGACCTGGAGAAGAACGCCGTCCCGTAGATCCGGGTCAGCATCGTGCGATCCGAGTCGCCGCGCCAGTAGGCGCCGGCGACCGAGTTGAGCTTGAAGGCCTTGATCGTCGCGGTGCTCGGCGCGTGCGGACCTCGGCACAGGTCGGTGAACGGCCCATTGGTGTACAGCGAGACGGTCTCCAGCGGGCGCGCCGGGTCGGCGGCGGCAATCAGGTCGTCGATCAGCTCGACCTTGTAGTCCTGGCGCTCGTCGACGAACCGCTCGCGCGCCGCCGCGACCGGCACGTCCTCGCGCCGGAACCGCTCGGCCGCCTTGATGTGCGCTGCCATCCGGTCTTCGATCTCCGGGAAGTCGGCCTCCGAGACGGCGGTTCCCTGGGGGAATTCGAAGTCGTAGTAGAAGCCGTCCTCGATCGGCGGCCCGATCGAGATCTTGACGCCGTCGTACAGTTCCAGGACCGCCGCGGCCAGCACGTGCGCCGCGTCGTGCCTGATCAGCTCGAGCGCCGGCGGGCCGCTGCGATCGGTGATGATCGAGATCCGGGCTCCGTCCGGCAGCACGCGGGCCAGGTCGCGCACCTCGGGCCTGTTCCCGGTCAGCTCGTGGGTCACCTCGACAGCCAGCGCGGCCCGGGCCAGGCCCGGTCCGATCGCGGCGGCGGCATCGGCGCCGCTCGCCCCGTCGGGCAGCTCCAGCTCGTTGCCGTCGGGCAGTGTCACCTTGAGCGCCATCGCAGCGCTGGAGGCTATCCCAGGACTCGCTCGAGGACGGCTCGGCCGCTCAGGCCGCGCGCCAGAGCGCGTCGTCGCCCAGCGCGATGCGCAGTACCGAGCCCGCGCCCAGCAGCTCGATCAGCGCGCGCTCGGCGGAGGCGCGGTCGGGTGACTCGTTGTTGGGCGCCATGATCGCCGCGACCTCCGCCGTGGTCAGCCCGCCCGGGAACTCGCGCAGGGCAGCCAGCGGATCGTCGGGCGCGTCGCGGCGGGCAAGCGTCGGGTCGAGGTTCGCGACGAGCACGTCGTAGGCCTCGACCGGCTGGAACCCGCCCGCCTCCAGGCGCCGCTCGTCGGGTCCATGGAAGACCAGCGACGGCGCCGAGTAGCGAACCGGCCCGTCGGTCTGGCGCGCCTTGCCCTGAAGATCGGTGGGCCCGCCCGCCGCGGTGCGGGTCTCGAGCTTGTCCGCCTCGTAAGCCGCGACCGTGTCGGCGTCGTCGATCGCCGCGACGATCGCGGCCACGTCGAGGCCCTCGACCGACTGGAGCGCCCGTTCGATGTCGCCGTCCTGGTCGAGGATCAGCGTCGTCGTGAACCAGCCGAACTGCAGCGCCCGCAGGACCTGCTCCTCACGAGCGGGGTCGTGCAGACGGGTCGCGACGATCGCCCTGCAGGCGCGCCCGGTCGCGGCGACGCGGCCGCGCGGCTCGGCCAGGAAGGGCATGCCGTAGCGGCGGAAGCCGATGATGCCGGCCGTCATGCGCGCCGGCGTGTAACCCGCCTCCAGGTAGCGTCCGGCGTCCTCGGCGAGGCCGATCGTCACGAGCCGCCAGCGCAGCTGGTCCCCGTAGCGCCAGCGCAGCACGGCGTGTGCGGGGCTGGCCGAGTAGGCCCATGGACATCCGGGGTCTGTGAAGTGGGTGATGCCGATCGTGGCCATGCACCAACATGATTGCACGCGCAAGCATCTCCGGGTGCCGCCCGATTGCGGAATCCCATAAGCCCTCCATATGGAAAACCTGGATATGCTTATGGCTGGGTTCCAGCCCACCCCCCGGGCAGGGCCCACGAAGCCGCTCCGTGCTGCTCCCTTCGCCGGCCCCCGTCTGAGCGCGCGGGGCCAGCCGGAGCGCCGGGGCGGCCTCATTTGGGAGACGCTTGGACCGCCCTCGGGTTCGCCGTGTCCGCCGCTGTCAGAAACACGGGATGCGGACAATCGTCAGCAGTGGCAGGATCGCCGCCATGCACGACCACGAGCTCGGCCCGATCGCGATCACGCTCTCCCCTGTCCAGATCGACCAGGTGCTCCGCGCCGCCGCCGACGGCCGTGCCCCGGGAGTCTCGGCGCTGCTCGCGGCGGCGCTCGCCGACCCCGAGGTGCGCGCGCGTGCCAGGAGGCCCGACGCCACGACGCGCGCCCGGCTCCCCGGCGAGGTGCCCGACAGGCGTCTGTCCCGGTCGCTGCTGCGCGGCCTCTCGATCCTCACCTGCTTCGACCCGGAGGGACGGGAGCGTGGCATCGTCGAATTGGCCGACGAGCTCGACATGAGCGCCAGCACGGTCCACCGCTACGCCCTCACCCTGCTCGAGCTGGGGCTGCTCGAGCGCAGCGCCCGGACCCGCAAGTACCGCCTCCCGGTCCGGCCGCCGGGCTGAGCGTCAGCGCCTCACGGCCCCGCGAGCTCCGGGCCGAGCGCGGTTCGACGGGCGAACTGCAGCAACGAGCCGACCAGCGGGTTGCGGCCGTCTGCGTGCCCCACGAGTTCGATGCGCGCGGCGGGCGCGTCACGCAGGCGGAGAGCCTTCACGCCCGTCAGCAGCGAACCCAGGATCGTCGCCGCCGCAGCCGGTATCAACGTGATCGCCGAGCTGCCGGCGAGCGCAGCGAGGACCTCCTGGGGGCTGGCGGCGAGATCGTCGGTCACCCGCTCTGGCGGACCGCCCCGGTAATCGTCGAGGCTCCAGAAGCCGGCCCACATCGGATCGACCAGCGGGCTGAAGCCGATGAACGTCTCGTCGACGATCTCCTCGGCTGTGACCTGATCGCGCCCAGCCACCGGATGGCGGGCGGGGACGAGCGCGAAACGCGGCTCGCGACGCACGAGGTGACGCCACATCGACTCGTCGGCCGGCGGGCAGTGGCACACCGCGACATCGACGTCAGCCATCCAGGCCGCCGTCGAAGAGGAAGGGAACGCCAGCTCCTTGTACTGGATCTTGATCTCCGGGTAGGCGTCCGCGAATTCCTCCATCTCGACCCTGCTGTCCAGGCTCGGCGGCGCGCCGAGGAAGCCGAACTCGATCGTTCCCTCCCGGGCCCGTGCCAGCGACCGCGCAGTGCTGGCGGCCTCGTCGCTCGCCTCCACGGCCAGCAGCGCCTTCTCGTAGAGCGCAGCCCCGGCCGGCGTCGGCGTGACGCCGCGGGAGTGCCGTTCGAGCAGGGTCAGGCCGAGCTCGTCCTCGAGCTGGGCGATCGCCTGTGACAGCGCGGGCTGTGCCACCCGCAGCCGTTTCGCCGCGCGCGTCATCTGCCCCTCCTGGACGACCGCGACGAAGAAGTCGAGCTGCCTGCGCCTAAACGCCATCTGAGGCCTCTGCAGCGGAGCGACGAACGCACCGCTGCGAGGGCGTACCCCGCTCGGCTGGCTCCTGCGTCGCTGTGGTTCTGTGATCTGGCACTGGCGCGGCTACCCCACTGGCCACGCCTCGGCAGGCAGGCATCTCCCGCCGGGGCCGCTGGCGCCCTGGTGAATCCGAAGAATACCGATGATTGGATTTCCGACATAAGTAGGCGATATGGCGTTGCCGGGAAGATCTATTGGACCTTCGGCGTCCCGAGGAGAAGACTCACGCGAGAGTTCCAGGAGGCGCTGATGACGTGGATGGTGATCCTGATCGCATCCGGTTGGATGGCTGTGCTGATGTCGGTGGCGGGGATGTGCCGCGTCGCGGCGGTGGGCGATCTGATGCTCGGTGCCGGCTGACCGCATGCACGGCCCGGGCACAACAAGACTTGGACGCGCCGCCGCCGGCTCGACCGGGCGCCGTTCAGGGCAGCGTGGAGGACAGCCTCCTGCCTCCAGGCACGGCTGATCGGGCGCGGGGGTATTTCTCTCTCGGTACCCTCGCGCCCGCGCCGCGCCCAAGACGCCCTCGACCCCGATCGCGCAGAGCCGGAGCGTCCTGGCACGCGGCGCGGCTCAGACCAGACAGGGTCGGGCGCGCCGGTCCACGCCCACTTCGGTGATCCCCGCGGAGGTGATCTTGATCCGCGTCGGCACGTTGCCGCGTTCGAGCAGCTTCAGAAGCACCGATTCCCCCTTGGTCTCGATGCCCGCGCGCAGCGGGTCCTCGAAGGCCTCGGCTCGCAATGACGCCGCGATCTGAACGTAGACGTGCTTTTCGGCATGTCCGTCCTGCACCTTCCAGCGATAGGTCTCCCCCTCGCGCGGCGCCGGTATCAGCGTCGGCCCGCCGATGATCTCCGGCTCGCCAGTCATCGGCCCAGACTGGCGGCTCCCCGCCCCCGTGGCCAGGGCCTGATGGCCAGCATCGGGCCGCGACCATTTGGACATCTGCGCACGGCTCCGCTCGCCAGGCGCCCGGAACGCCGAAGCGGAGTGTCCATGGCTGCTCGGTTGGCCGGTCGGGCGGTTGCGGCAGGGCGCGGGGATGAGTAGTTTTAGAGAGGTAACAAACAGCACGAGCGAGGGTCGAGGGAGAGGATCGGTGGCCGAGCGCAGTCGACTTTTCACGGCAGGCTCGCGTGTTCGGCTGCGTCTGGCCTCCGACGAGTGGCTGGTGGCATCGCTGCGCCGGGGCGACATCGCTGCCTTCGAGACGCTCTACGAGCGCCACTCCGCCGAGCTGCTGGCGTTCGGCATCTACATGCTCGGCTCACGCCAGGATGCCGAGGACGCCGTGCAGGCCGCCTTCGCCTCCGCCTACAGGGCGCTGCGGGCCGACAAGCGATCGGTGGTGCTGCGTCCGTGGCTGTTCACGATCGCCCGCAACGAGTGCCTCAGCATCCTGCGCCGGCGCCGCCCCGTCGTCGAGCTGAGCGGAGAGATCGCCCAGCCCGAAGACCCGTTGGAGCAGCTCGAGATGCGCGAGGAGATCCGGCGCGTCTTCCAGGGCCTGCGCGAGCTGCCGGAGCGACAGCGCGCCGCCCTCGTGCTCGCCGAGGTGAACGGCCTGAGCCAACGCGAGATCAGCAGGGTGCTGAGCGTGCGCGTCGAGCAGGTCAAGGCCTACATCTACCAGGCGCGCGCCGCGCTGATCTCCGAGAAGCGCGCCCGCGAGGCCGACTGCAGGGAGATTCGCGAAGAGCTGTCGAGCGCCCGCGGGGCGGCGCTGCTGAAAGGACGCCTGCGCCGCCATGTGCGCTCCTGCGAGGAATGCCGCACCTACGCCGACGGCGTAGCCCGCACCCGCCGCCAGCTGGGGGCTCTGCTGCCGGTGCCGGCGCTGATACTGAGGTATCGGGCGATCGAGGAAGTGCTCGGGATCGGCGCGACCGATCCGGCCACCTATGCGGGCACGGCGACCGTCGGCGCCGGGGTCGCGGGCGTCACCGCCGAGTTCGCCGGCGGCGGCCTGAACGCCCTGCTGATCAAGGTCGCGGCGGGTGTCGCGGCGCTCGGCGCGAGCGCCGGCGTGGGCGTCTCTGTGCTCGGCTCGCCGGTCGGCGCCGAACCCACCGCCTCGACGGCCTCGGCGCGCTCCACGCAGTCAGCCCTGATCGTCGCGCGCAGCTCCTCCCAGCCGGACGGCCAGGCAGGCGGCATTCCGACAGGCGGCCAGCCGCTTGCGGTCGGCGGCCAGGACGGAGCCGCTCCGGGCGCCACCGCCCCCGGGCCGGGACAGGCCGGCGGAGACGGGCTCGAACTGCGCAACGCCCAGAGCGGCACGCCGACCGTGAGCACGACCGTCGGGCCCGCCGGCGAGCCCGGCGCCGCGCGGGACAGCGAACGGACCGGGGCGGCCCACACCGAACGGCCGCCCAAGGGCAGCGGCGCGAGTGCGCACGGCGAAGAACGCCAGACCGCCGAACGCGAACGCCAGCAGCACCGCGAAGAAAGCAGGCGGGCCGCGGAAGCCCGCCAGCGCGAACGCTCCGAACGCGCCCCCAAGACGGGGCCGAAGACCGAAGAAGAACGCGAGCAGCAACGGGAGGAACACAAGAAAGCCCGCGAAGAAACCGGACCGAAAATCAGCTCGGGCGTGCCGAAGAGCGAAGAAGAACGACAGCAGCAGCACGAAAAGGAGAAGAAAGCCCGAGAAGAACGCGAAGCTCGCGAAGCCGGCGAAGAACCCTCCGGCTGACAGCGCGGCGTCTCTCGCGCGCCGCTACTTGCTGTATTTGAAGCGGTCCTTCTTGGTGACCGGGCTCGTACCCGCCGAGGTCGTCACAGTCACGTCGACCGTCCCCTTGCCGCCCGCGGGCGAGATCGCCCTGATCGACGTCGTCGATTCGACTGTGACTTCGCTCGCCGCGGACCCGCCGAAGTCGACCGTCGCCGTCCCCGCGAAACCGCTGCCGGTGATCGTGACGGCGGTCCCACCTGCGGAGGGGCCCTTCTTCGGCGTCAGCTTGGTCACGGCCGGCAGCGCCGCCAGCCGCTGTGCGCACGCCCTCGTTTCGTTGCTCCACTCCTGCTGATACCAGTACTCATCGCCGTTGATCACCTGGTTGAAGTTCGAGCCGTCCGGCGCCTTGCCCAGCGGTTCGCCGAATTCCGTGGCGACCTTGAAGGTGCGGCACTTGTCGGCCACCTCCTCGCCCTTGGCGTCGAACCAGGCGTTCAGTTCGGGGTCTGTGACCGACTCGCTGTGCTCGTGGACGAGGCCGCCGCCGAGCGTCGCGTCGGAGGGGCTGTCATTCGGATGTTCTTCCCCCGTGTCGCAGTTCGTGCCCTCCATGTACGGGATGTCCGCGTAGACGATCACGCCTTCGCCGACCCGGATGAAGCCGTGATAGGAGCAGTAGGCGGCGTGGCTTGCGCCCGCTGAGCATTCGTGCCCGGTCGCTTCGAAGCAGCTTTCGACGCCTTCGGGCGTCAGCAGGAAGTACTCGTGCCCGAGGTCCATCGGCAGGTTCTCGGCTTCCACGTACCTGACGATCTCGGCCCGCAGCTGTTCGTCGGTGAGACAGATCGGGGCCGCCGAGCAGCCGTTCGCGGGATAGGGGTCGGTATCGAGCAGCGCGCCGGCGAAGTGCGAGTCGTAGTTGGCCACTTCCCCGCCTTTGCCGTGGTACTGGGCCAGGACCGAGTCGGTGTTCTGCAGGCCGCCGCTGTCGTGCGCGAGGCCTTCGAACCACGTGTCGATACCCGCCTGGTAGCCGGGCCCGTATTCGGGCGCGCCTGCCGGGTCCCAGTAAAGCGTGTAGTTGGTGTTCGACGTCATCACCGGGCCGTTGTGGTATTCGAGCGGTCTGCTCCCGTCCGGCTTCGCCGGGGCGCGGGCGCCGCGCTGCGCGCCCGCCGTCACCGGCGAGTAGCTCAGCGTGCGACCGGGAAGGTGGACGATCAGCCCGGCTGCGCTCGAGGCTCCCAGCGCGAGCATCGTCGCGGCGCCCAGGAGGACCAGCGCGACCCGCACGCGAACGGCCCGCCGATCACCTCGAATCCGGCTCGCGGAGAACCCGAAGACCCTCATGATCTCTCCCTCCTGCGGTTGCGACCGTGCAGGTCGATTGTAGGCGCCGCCTGGCTAGACGGAAGGGTTGACCTCGAGCGGTTCTTCGCCGCTCTGGTTCGCCGCGAGCGTGAGACCGGCCTGTTCGTAGGGGCCACCGGCGAACGAGGCTTCCAGCACGTCCTTGGCTTCTTCGGCGAAGCCTTCCGGCTTCTGTCTGCCCTTGGCCGCCTTGAACTTCAGCGCCAGGCTCGCGGACATCTTGCTCGACTTGACCGGCGTGATCGCCGAGCCGCGCACCGCGACCGCGGTGGCGCCGCAGGCGAATTCGAACAGCGCGCCGGTTTTCCCCGCGGGGAAGAGGTCGAGACCGATCCGGTCCCTGGCGGTGCTTGCGCCGCTCTTTTCGACCCCCAGCATGCCTTCGAGTGGCCTGGAGACGAGCTCGCCGGCTTCCGCCCCCACACTGGCACAGGCGACGCCGCCGAGCGCGCAGCCGGTCAGCCTGAGCAGGACGTCGTCGAGCCGTTTCTGCCCGCTGTAGCCGCCCGTGCCGGTCTCGCCGCTGCAGCTCACCCGTTGCCCGCCGACCGTTTCGATGCTGGGCGCCCCCGAGACCAGCGCCGTCGTGAACCCGCCCGCCACGGCGCCGGGCTCCCATTCGTAGTCGAGCTTGCCGCCGCTCGCCGTGCAGCCCGCGTTCGCATACCGGCCGCTGCCCTTCGCGATCTTCTCGCAGCGCCCGAATTCGGGCGGGGCGGGTTCGGTCACGAAGGCAGATGCCGAGCCGATGCACGCTTTGTCGCAGGGCGACCCCACGAGCGCTGTGAGGCCGCTGGAGGACAGCGCGACGCTCCAGCCGAACTCCTCGCGATTCGCGCTTTCCTGATCGGCAGTCAGCTTGGCGCCATCCTGCGACCAGACGGAGCCGGAGCGGCGAAAGGCCCAGGCGGCGCCGTGGAAGTCGCCGTCGACCCGCCCGCCGAGCAGCGCCTCCTCGCCGTCGGCCGACAGCGCCGCGCTGTATCCCAATTCGCCTTCGCCCAGCTCTTCAGCGCCGGTCAGCGGTTCGCCCTGCTGGGCCCACGTCGCTCCCGAGCGGGCGAAGACCGAGGCGCTGCCGGCGTAGCCGTCGCCGTGTGGCGCCCCGACCAGCGCCGTGTTCCCGTCGGCGGACAGCGCGACGCTGTAGCCGAACCAGCTGTAGCCGCCTTCACCGGTCAGCGCTTCGCCCTGCCTGCTCCAGGTGGAGCCCGAGCGGGTGAACACCCACGCCGCCCCGATCCCGCCGCCGACGCCCCATTCTCCGATCAGCGCCGTGTTCCCGTTCGCCGACAGCGCGCCACTCCAGCCGAAGAAGCCGAGGCCCCCGCCACCCGTCAGCTTTTCGCCCTGCTCGCTCCAGGTCGAGCCGGAGCGGGTGAACACCCATGCGGCACCACGATGTTCGTCGTCCTGGTAACCACCCACCAGCGCGGTCGCGCCGTCGGCCGAGAGCGCCACGCTGCGCCCGAAGAAGGCGCCGCCGCTCTCCCCCGCCCCGGTCAGCTTTTCGCCGTCCTGGGTCCAGGTCGAGCCCGAACGGGTGAACACCCAGGCCGCCCCGACCTGGCCGTTGTCGGACGGCGCTCCGATCAGCGCGGTGTTGCCGTCTGCCGACAGCGCCACGCTTTCGCCGAACCAGGCCTCCCCGACCGTGTCGCCACCGGTCAGCTTTTCGCCCTGCTGCGCCCAGGCCGACCCGGTGCGTGTGAAGACGAAGGCCGAGCCCGTGTATTCGTCGTCGGCCGGCGCGCCGATCAGCGCCGTGTTGCCGTCGGCCGACAGCGCCACGCTCATCCCCACGTATCCGTAGGGACCGCCCAGTCCCCCGGCCGTGAGCTTTTCGCCCTGGTGGACGAACGGGTCGACCCGCAGCGGGTAACGGGCCCCGTCTGCCTGCACGCGGAGCAGCACGCGACCGTCGCTCAGCTGCACACGGCTCGGCAGCAGACGACCGGCCGCGTCGGTGACGGTGAGCCCGCCGTAGCCGAGGACCGGAGCGCCGGGGGCCTTCAGTCTCACGCCGTCTGCGCCGGGGACGGGGCTGGCGCTCGCGTTGCCCGACAGCTCGACCGCCAGCGTCAGGGGTCCGCGCGCCGGGGCGGCGGGGGCACGGGCGATCGTGAAGCCCTGCTCCAGGCCGAGCGGACCGTTGGCGTACCACTCCTGCACCGCGCCGTGGCCGTATGTCACGCGGTTGCCCTGCGCGCGCGGCGCGACCGGCGCGATCGCCCGCAGCGTGCTCCCGAAGCCGATCGCGCGCAGGCCCAGGCCGACCCGGGCGCTACCCGAGCCGATCGACACGCCATCGGCGCGGAAGCTGAGCCGTAGTCGCTGAGCCGGGTTCCGGGCCACGAGCGCGCCCTCGCTCGAGCCGACCCGGTAGGCCGCGGCGTCGCCGCCCAGCGCCGCCGAGACCGGGCCGATCGCCCCGGCCGGGAGCGCGATCAGGCTCTCGCGGTGCAGCGCGGTCGGGCGAACAGGGCTCGTCGCGGCAACGCTGCCGAGCAGCATGGCTGCGAGCGCGGCCCCGATCGCCGCCGATGCGCCCGCACTCGCCACCCAGGCCCGCGAACGGGGAAGCGGCGGGCAACGCGGCACGGATGGGGCGGGAACGGACGAGATGGTCGAGCCTCCTCCTCTGACCCGCGAGCATAACGCCACGGCGGTCCGGCGCCGTCCTTTCGTCCAGCCGTCGCGGTCCAGGTGGCAGATCGCCCTGCGCCGGCCGCGCGGGCAGCCTCGGCGCCGAGGAAGATGTGCGGTCGTGGAGTCCTCGAGCGACACCTCGGGCGGGCGCCGCCGGCGACTGCCGGGCCTGTGGGCGAGCCTCGTCGGGCTGGTGCGCTCGATCCGCGACGACGACCAGGCGGCGGTCGAGGCGATCCTCCGGCTCAGCCGGTCCCACCGCGCCTTGGCGCCGCTCGCCTTCACGGTGGGCGCCTTCGCGCTGCTGCTGGCCGGCGTGCGGGTGCTGTTCACCAACCGGCGGCTGCTGCTGATCCAGATCCTGCCGGCCATGTGGATCTGGCTGGCGATGGCCGACATCAAGGCTCACGTCCTGCACGGCAAGTCCTTCCACGTGATGCGCGGGCCGATCCTGATCCCGGTCAACCTGGCGATCATCGCGATCACGATCGGCGCCTACTTCCTGAATGCCGTGTTCGCCTTCGCGATCGTCGGCCCGCGCCCGCCGGTGATCAGGGACGCGTTCGCGAAGGCGCGCGCCCGGCTGCGGGCGATCGTGCTGATCGGCGGCGTGATCGGCCTGTTGCTGGGAATCTCGGCGACCGTCGTGACCCGCGCCGGGCGGCCCTGGTTCACGCTCTCGCTGGGAATCGTCACGGGGCTGATGATGGTCACCTACGTGGCCGTGCCGTCCAGGCTGATCGGCATCGCGGCGGTCAAGTCCAAACGGAACAAGCTCACCGCCTCGGCGATCAGCTCCGGCGTCAGCGTGACCGTGTGCACTCCCCCCTATGTGCTCGAGCGCCTCGGGCTCCTGATGCTGGGCTCGAACGTGCTCCTGATCCCGGGGATCTTCGTGCTCGTGCTGGGCGGCGTGCTGCAGGTCGGCACGACCGGGGCGGTGCGCGCGGTCAAGATGAGCGTCAGCCTGCTGCCCGAACCGGAGGCCGCGTCCGAACCGGCCGCCGCGCCGGACCGCTGAGTGCAGACCTCGACGGCGCGCTACGAGCGCCTCCGCCCAAGCGCTAGTAGTAGTCCTCGACGGTCATCGTCCAGCGCGCCGAGTCGCGCCCGCCGGAGATCGCGAGTCGGTACAGGCCCGGGCCGCTGTTGAAGACGTGGCTCTCGGATTCGCCTTCTTCCAGTTCGAAGCTGCCGGCCCCCCCGCCTCCACTGAGGCTGCGGGCTTCGGCGCTCGGGCCTCCGCATATCACCAGCAACAGGCATGTCCCCCGGAAGGCCATGCTGTAGGTGACCCGCCAGCGCCGCCCCAGGATGCGGAACGGGACCGACTTGCCACCGTCGACGCCCGAGAACGTCGTCAGGGCGCGCCAGCTCGGCGTCTCGGCGACCGACAGCGCGACGGTCGCGCCGCGCGGTGCCGAGGAGGGCGGCGAGGGCGACTGGCTGACCACCACGCCCGGTTCGGATCCGGGGGCGGGCACGGTCGTCGTCCCATAGCGCAGGCCGGCGTCCGCGATCTGGCTCTCCGCCGTCCCCGCCTGCTTGCCCGTCACACCCGGCACGGCAACCGGCGGGGGGCCCGAGCTGAGCACGACCTGGACGGTCGAGTTCTGCGCCACCCGGGTCCCGGCTCCCGGGGTCTGCGCGACCGCGGTCCCCGTGGCCGCTTCGGAGTGGCGGGTGGAGAAGGCGGGCTGCACGCGCAACCGCCTGGCGCGAGCTTCGACGCCGGCGCGGGGGAGGCTCAGAAGCTCCGGGACCGTGGTGCGCGGCGCGCCGGCGCTCAGTGCCAGCAGGGCGATCGCGACCCCCGCGAGCGCCAGCACGCCTGCCAGCGCCAGCGCCACGTGGCGCCGGCGACGGCCGGCCTCACCACCGGCCGGCGTCCCGGGCGGAGGCGGCGCTGCGGGGCCGCCGGGGCGCACGCGGGTCCGGGCCGGCTCCAGTCTCGTCGCAGCGGCCAGATCCACGGTCCGCGGCTCGCCCGCCATCACGGTCGCCGGACTCCCCTCCCGGCGGCCCTCTTCCGGGCGCTGCGCCTCCCCTGCCGGCGGGGGCGTGGGCACGACGCCGTCACGCGCGTCACACAGCGCGTCCGCCATCGCGCCGCCGTCGGGGAAGCGCTCGGCCGGGTCCTTGGCCAGCGCGCGCTCAACCACCGCGCGCAGCGGCGCGGGCACCGACGACGGCAGAGCCGGCGGCGGGTCCTGGAGGTGGCGCAGCCCGAGCTCGACCGGTGCGCCGTCCTCGAAGGGCGGGCGGCCCGCGAGCATCTCGTAGAGCACGACGCCCGCGCTGTAGACGTCCGTCGCGGCCGTCGTGGGACGGCCACGGGCCTGCTCCGGGGACATGTAGCGCGGGGTGCCCGCGACCGTCGCCGTCGGAACCTGCGAGCTGCCCTCCGCCAGCCGCGCGACGCCGAAGTCACCGACCTTGACCTGCCCGTCGGCGCTCAGCAGCACGTTGGCCGGCTTGACGTCGCAGTGCACGATCCCCTCCCGGTGGGCGCTGTCCAGCGCCCGGCACAGCTGCTCGGCGATCGCCGCGGCCCGCTCGACCGGCACCGGGCCGTCGCGCAGGCGGTCGGCGAGACTCTCCCCGAGCACCAGCTCGGCCACGTAGTAGGGCCCCTCCTCGGCATGCCCGATGTCGAAGATCTGCACCACGCCCGGGTCGCTGACGCGGGCGAGCAGCCGCGCCTCGCGCTGGAAGCGCTCGACCCATGCGCTGTCCTCCGCCCACCACGGCTTGATCACCTTCACCGCGACCGCTCTCCCCAGGCGCCTGTCGACACCCCGGTAGACGCGCCCGAAAGCGCCCTCACCGAGCATCTCGTGAAGCTCGTAGCGGTCGTCCAGGGCACGGCCGCCGAGATCCGGAGCGCGAGGCATCGCCAACGAGTATTCCGTGCCCGTCGATCAGAGCACGCCGCCAGCCGGGCCGTCGCCGGCGGGCGGAGGCGGGCGAACGGCTACTCGCGCGCGATCACGCGGTCGACCTCGACGGCCTCGCCCGAGCCCGTGTCCGGGTACACGACGATCACGGTCGGCGCGCCGCCGAACCAGGCACTCAGCTCGCCCTGGCCCACGTACTCGGCGGCACGGCGCGAGCCGTCCGGCTGCACGACCCAGACGTCCTGGCCCTTGTGGAAGAGGCTGTCGCCGATCTCGCTCATGCCCCCGGACAGTGTGAGGCGGCGCCGGGCCGATCGGTTCACCCGAACCGGATGAGGCCCACCGTCAGCCCCCGCTGCCGGACGGACGGTTGCGGTTCCACTCGACCCAGCCGGCGCCGCTGCGCCCGTCGGCGGCGAGCAGACGGCACATCGCGCGGGGGAACTCGGCCACGCGGCCGTCCGTGGCCTGCAGGCGCAACGGGCCGAAGGCCAACGGCTCGACCTCGACCGACAGCTCGCCATAGGCGATCCTGGCGCCGGCGATCAGCCCGTCGGCGCGCGCCTGCTCGGAGGCGCTGACGGCGTCGAGCTCCTCGACCGGCCCGGAGGGGGGCTGCACGTAGCCGACGCCGATCGGAGGCGCGCCGGGGATCCGGAACTCGACGCCGTGGAGCCTGGTGCCGTCCTCGAGATGGCCTGCCGACCACACCCAGTCGGCCGACCACCAGTCGCGCGGACCCCACGAGTGATCGCGCTGGCCAAGCCCCTGGAGGGGGATCGTCTCCTCGCCGACATTCACCGTGCCGTGTACCCGGCAGGGGATCTCGTAGCGGGTCGCCACGCGGTAGGCGTAGGGCACGCCCAGCGTCTCCCAGGTCAGGTCGAAGGAGAGCTCGACCGGCTCCCCGGGCTCGTCGCGCAGCAGCTCGGCCGCATCGCCGTGCTGCTGGCCGCCCGCTTGCAGCCGGACGCGGAAACGCTCCAGCGCGGCCTCGCAGTCGTGCTCGGCGCGCAGGCTGCCCGTGGCCACCGTCAGCCCCTCGCCGGCCGGCAGCGGCACGGCGTAGTCGATCACGGCGACCGTCGGCCGGTCGGGCCCGCACAGCAACGCGGTGAGCCAGCAGACGCCGAGGTTGGGGTACAGCCCGATGCGGGTGTACAGGCCCGTCCGGCAGTCCTCGGAGACGACGTCGAAGTACCAGCTCTCGTTCCACAGCCGCTCCGGCCCGGGCGGGTGACGCGCCTCGTCGGCCGGGTCGGGGCGCAGCGCCGGCGGCCTGCCGGCGCCGGCCGCCGGGAGCAGCTCGAGCGAGTCGAGGTCGATCACCTGCTCGGCGTAGCGGGCCAGCGTCGTGAGGAACATCTCGTCGCCCCGCTCGGTCCGTTCGACCAGCATCGCCGGCGCGACAGTCATCACGAGGCCCAGGAACGTCTGGAGCCGGTAGCCGCGCCAGCATTCATCCCAGTCGAAGCCGCGCACCCCGTGAGCCTGGAGGGCGTCGTAGTAGTCGCGCACCAGCCGCTGCTCGTGAGCGCGGCGGTCCGCCGGGGAGAGCGAGCCGCCCAGGAAGTAGGCGAGGTCGGTCATCACCGGCCCCCACCCCGCCGTCTGCCAGTCGACGATGACGAACGGCCGCGTGGCGCCGTCGGCGCCGAACAGCATGTTGTCTAGCCGATAGTCGCCGTGCACCAGCCCCAGCGGCGGCCGCCGATCGGCGATCCACGCGTCGAGTCGCGGGAAGAAACTGCGGCAGATCTCCTGGTGCTGCGGGTCGATCCGCTCCCCGTAGCGATCCAGAAACGCGGTCATCAGCTGCGTCAGCAGCGTCTGGTTGAGCGGGCTGGGCTGGTTCAGCCAGGGGGTCGCGCCGAGCTGCGGGTCGCCGAACACGGGCGCGTGGAGCGCGGCGAGCTCGTGAACCGCGAGGCTCGCGCGCTGGAGGTCGCAGCCCGCGATCTGGTCCCCCTGCTCGGCCGGCGCGACGTCCTCGAGCAGCAACGTGAACCAACCCTGCTCGTGGTCGATCACTGCGACGTGGCAGCCGGCCAGCGCGCCGCCGATCCGTGGCGCCAGCTGGCGGTAGAAGCGGATCTCCCGCTCGTAGGCGCCCAGGCCCACTCCGGTCGCCCGGCTGCTGTCGTCCGCCGAGGCGGTCTTCAGCACGACGCTGGCAGGGCCGGCTTCGCCGTCCGGCCCGTAGCGGACGCGCACCCGGGCGCTCTCGCTCATCTGCCCGGTGCCGATCGACTCGAGCTCGAAGCCATCGACCGCGCCGCTGTCCAGCGCCTCGCCGAGCCACCCGGCGGTCAGTTCGTCGGGGAGCCGCAGCACCGGGAGGTCGCTTCTCGCCGCGTTCATCTGCGGCGCAGATGATGCTGGATCCCGCGCCGGCCTGCCGAGCGCCCGGCGGCAGCGGGACGCCGGCGCGCGGGTCGGCCTCAGCCCAGCGCGGTCGCGAGCCGGCCGCGGGTCTGGCGGGCCAGCGGATGCTCGGGGCCGAGCCCGTCGAGCTCGCCGACGATCAGTCGACGGATGTCTTCGCGCTCCTCCCCCGCGCCGGGCAGCGCAGCGAGCAGATCGTCGAACGCAGCCTCCAGCTCGCCACGATCCAGCGCGGCCAGCGCGTCGGCCTGCCTCCCGTCGCGTTCCAGGCGCGCCCTCGCTTCGAGGCCGTCGGCCTGGAAGCTGCCCTGAACCGGAGCGAGGAGCGCCAGCGCCTGATCGCCCTCGCCGCGCTCGATCAGCCTGCGCGCCAGCGGAACGGCCGCGTCGGCGCGGGTCGGATCGAGCTCGAGCGCGCGCCGCAGCTCCTCCTCGCTGCCGCCGGCCACCAGCCGGTCCGCCTCGCTGGGGAGCAGCCCGTCGAAGAAGCGCTCAACCGCCTCCGGGCCCTGCAGGCCGACGAATTCATCGACCAGGCGGCCGTCCCGAAACGCCTTCACGGCAGGGATGCCGCGAATCTCGAAGGCCTGGGCGAGCGCCGGGTTGGCGTCGGTGTCGAGCTTGGCCAGCACGACCTCGCCCTCCCGCTCCGCCGCGGCGCGCTCCAGCAAGGGCCCGAGCTGCTTGCAGGGCCCGCACCAGTCGGCCCAGAAGTCCACCACCACCGGGAGCTCGGCGGAGCGCTCGACCACCTCGCGCTCGAAGTCCGCTTCGCCGACGTCGATCACCGTCACAAAGCGCAGCTTAGGACGCGATCGGCGAACTTCCAGCTTCCGCGATCGGCAGCGGCCGCGCCGGCGGGGCCGCAGCCGCTCAGCGGAATTCGGTGACCGAATAGATCTCGGTGCGCTGGAGCACCGTCGGCTCGAGCGGTTCCCCCGGCTCGGCCGGCATGTGGTGAACCGTGTAGGTGTCCCTGCCGAGCTGGATGATCGCCGCGACAGTCCTGCCGTTGGTCGCGTCGGCCTCGCCCACGCGCAGCGTGCAGTCGCGCCCGCGGCGGCGGCATTCCACCTGCTCGATGCGCCTGTCGTTGGACGGGGATCCCGTGTAGGACTCGGCCAGCTCGCGCAGATCGGCGTATGCCTGCTCGTCGGCGGGGCATCCCGGCGAGGGCGGCAGGAAGAAGCTCGACATCAGCGGCGCTTCGCCCGCCCGCCGGCCTGATCGGCCGCGCGCGGCGGGTAGCGCTTGCGCTCGTCCGGCGTCATCTGCCTGATCACGAGCTTGCCCTGAGACACCTGCTCCTGGATGTTCTTGAGCTTCTCTTCGTGCTTCTCCTGCTGGCGCAGCTGCTGGGGCCCTGGCACGTGAGTGCTCCTCGTCCTGTGGCTTCCGGATGCCTCGGCGGCTCCGGCCTTTGGTGTCAGGCAGATCCGGCTGGGCCCCGGGCTGGATCGCCCGCCCGCGCCAGTGGGCGCAGCGCTCGTACGGATCCGCATAAATGAGTCTAGCGTGACGGGCTGTCCGCGCCCGCCGCGCCGGCCCCCGAGGCGAGCGCGGCAGCTGCGCCATTCGGCCAATCGACGCGGGCCGGCCGGGCCGGCCGGTATGCTCGAAGCCTCGAGTGGGCTGTACCGGTCAGAGCGGCCGTGTGGAGACCAGGAAAGGGGCTGAGACGATCCCCGCTGAGCCGCAGGCCGCAACACGATCACCGCAGGACTACCCCAGTGGCGCCACGTTGGAGGCGACACTTGCCGTGGAAGCGCGATCCTGGCGCGAGCAGCTTGCGCCCTACGCCCGCGCCGACTCGCGCAGGGCGCTCGGCTGCCTGGCGACGTCGGTCGTCCCATATCTGGCTCTGAGCCTCGCGATGTACCTGCTGCTGGGGGTCTCGAAATGGAGCCTGCTGCTGGCGATCCCGGCTGCAGTGTTCCTGGTGCGCACGTTCATCGTGTTCCATGACTGCTCGCATGGCTCGTTCCTGCCCTCCAGGCGAGCCAACGCCTGGCTGGGCACGTCGCTCGGTCTGCTGCTCTACTCGCCCTTCCTGCGCTGGCGCCACGACCACGCCGTCCATCACGCCACCTCGGGCGACCTGAACCGTCGCGGCACCGGCGACATCCGCACGCTGACGGTGGAGGAATACCGGGCGCTGCCGTTCCGCGGGCGGCTCGGCTACCGGATGCTGCGCAACCCGCTCGTGATGTTCGGGGTCGGACCGATCGTCGCGATGATCGTCGGCCCGCGGATCGTGGCGAAGGACGCCCGACCCCGCATGCGACGCAGCGTGATCGGCACCGACATCGCTCTGGCCGTGATCGTCGGCGGGCTGTGCGCGCTGATGGGCTGGCGCGACTACCTGCTCGTGTTCGGCCCCTCTGCTCTGATGGCCGGCTCGATCGGGATCTGGCTGTTCTACGTGCAGCACCAGTTCGAGGACGCCTACTGGGAGAGCGGCGAGAGCTGGAGCTACGCCGACGCGGCGCTGCGCGGAAGCTCCTATCTGAAGCTCACGCCGGTGCTCCGCTTCTGCACGGGGAACATCGGCTACCACCACGTCCACCACCTGAACGCCCGCATCCCCAACTACAACCTGCGCAGGGCGCACGAGCAGAACCCGGTGTTCCAGAGCGTGCCGACGCTGTCCTTCGTGGACGGTATCCGCGCCACCACGCTCAAGCTGTGGGACGAGGAGCGCTGCCGGATGGTCGGGTTCGCCGAGGCGCGCCGCGCGGCGCGCTCGGCCGGCTGAGCGCGCAGCTCCCGGCGTCAGCCGGCGGCGGTCGGCATCGCCGGCATCGTGCGATCGAATTTCTCGCACATAGCGGATTTCTCCCGTCCGCGCGCTCCCAACGTGCGCAATATTGACCGGTCGCCCGAAAGGAGCACCCATGCAGACGATGAGGCTGACGAAGCGCCAGACCCTCCGAATCGCTGATCTGCCCCGGGATTACCGCGTGGTCGGAGCCGACGAGAGCGCGCCGTTCGTGCGCAGCCCCGACGGGCAGATCCTGCGCGTCCAGCTGGATGGCCGGCTGACGACGGCTTCGCCGGCGGCTCGAGACCAGCTCAGCGAGGATGGAGCGACCGTGCTGGAGCATCACCCTGCCGGCATCGCAGCGACGAGCCCCTACACGAGCGTGATGGACTAGACGCAGCTGGTCGAGCCCGGCCGCCGGGCTTGCGTAGTTCTCCGCATCGCGGCACGGCACGCTCCGGATGGAGCGCAGCAAGCGGGGTGTGAAGCTCGCCGGGGATGATCCGTCGCTGGGGTATACGGCTTGCCAGCTCACTGGTCGGGATCGCGGCTGGGCTCGGCCTGTCCGCGGCGCTGGTCAGCGAATTCTCGATCAGCGCCGGGGCGCTCGTCGAGGCGACCCTGATCTTCTGGGTCGTTCACCTGTTCGTCCAGGTGATGGCGCTGCGCGTGCTGGTCCGTCAACCGTCGATCGCCTTGGCGGGGCTGCTCGCCCTGGTCTCGACGATCGTCGCCCTGGCGATCGTCAACGCGGTCGTCAGCGGTCTGAGCATCCATGGCGCCAAGACCTACATTCCGGCCGCCCTGATCATCTGGATCACGACCGCGATCGGCGATACGGTCGGAGTCCGCATGACCAGAGAGCGCCGCCGGGCTTGACCGAGGGGTCCGCCGCGGAAGTCGATCCGGAGCCTCGCGACCGCTTGGGGCGGATCGGCGCGGCGTGCGCCCGGCTGCCACGTCGCACGATCGCACTGTGGCTGCTGGTGCTCGTAGCCGCGGTTGCGGTGGCAAAGCTCGCGGGCGGCACCTTCAACGACAAGGTCGAACTGTCCGGGACGCAGGCCTACGCCGGCCTCCAGCTGCTCGACCAGAACGACAAGGGAGCGGGAGGACATGCAGGGCAGGTGGTCTTCCATCTCGCCTCCGGAAGCCTGGAATCGAAGCGCGCGCAGATCGAGGACTCGATCGAGGAACTGCGCAGGCTCGAACATGTCGAATCCGCCTCGGACCCCCTTGCCAAGGAAGCGGGGACGCTGTCCGCCGACGGACGGACGGCCTACTCGACGGTCCACTTCGACGCGCGGCCGAAGACCTTCGGCCGCGGCTACATCGCCCAGCTCGAACACGCCACCGGCCCCGCCCGCGCCGCCGGTGTCGAGGTCGAGTACGGGGGCGGCCTGGATGAACTGTTCAGACCGCCGGCCAACGACGCGCTCTCGGAGATCATCGGCTTCGCCGTTGCGCTGATCGTGCTCCTGGTCGGATTCGGGAGCGTCGCCGCGGCGGTCCTGCCGCTCCTCGCCGCACTGCTCGCCGTGCTGGTCGGCGTGAGCCTGCTCGCGATCGCCGCGACGATCATGACGTTCGGCACGACCGCTCCGACGCTCGCGCTGATGATCGGCCTCGGAGTCGGGATCGACTACGCGCTGTTCCTGACCACACGGTTCCGCCAGCGGATCGTCGACGGCGGGGAGCCGGTCCGGGCGGCGGGCTGGACCGTCGCGACCAGCGGCCGCGCGATCCTGGTGGCGGCCGGCACGGTCTCGCTGGCGCTGCTCGGCCTGTACGCGTCCGGGATCACCTTCATCGGCCAACTCGGCCTGGCGGCCGTGATCTCCGTGGTCGTCGCGGCTGCGGCCGCCCTGACGCTGGTCCCCGGCGGCCTTGGCCTGCTCGGCCGCCGGATCGACTCGCTGAGCGTGCGCACGCCGGTCGCCGAGTCGGGCAGCGAGCACGACGGCTGGCACCGCTACGCCGCGCGGATCGCGAAGACGCCGTGGCGCTTTCTGATCGCCGGCCTGCTCGTGCTGGCGATCCTCACGATCCCTCTGCTCTCGATCGATCTCGGTCACATCGACGACGGCGCCGACCCGTCCAGCTTCACCGACAAGCGCGCCTACGACGAGATCGCACAGGGCTTCGGGGTTGGAGCGAACGGCAGCTTCGCGATCGTGGTGGACACGCGCCACGCGACCGAGCCCAGCAGCCAGATCGCCTCGACGGTGCAGAGCGCGCTGGCGGCTGAACACGGCGTCGCGCGGACGGGCTCGCTGAAGCCCTCCCAGAACGGCGCGATCCTGCTCGGCACGGTCGTGCCGAGCACCTCGCCCCAGGATCAGGCGACGGCGGCGCTGTTCGAACGGTTGGTCGACAGCACCTTGCCCGACGCACTGGCCGGTACCGGCGCACACGGGTACGTGACGGGAAACCTGGCGACTCAGCTGCAGTTCCGCGACACGCTCACCGCGCGGCTCCCGATCGTGATCGCCGTCGTCGTCGCGCTCGCCTTCCTGCTGCTGATGACGACCTTCCGCAGCCTGCTGGTCGCTGTCAAGGCGGCCGTCCTGAACCTGCTCTCGATCGGCGCCGCCTACGGCGTGATCGTGGCCGTGTTCCAGTGGGGCTGGGCCGGCGGCCTGTTCGGAGTCGACGAGAAGGTCCCGATCGAGTCCTATGTGCCGGTGCTGATGTTCGCGATCGTGTTCGGTCTCTCGATGGACTACGAGGTCTTCCTGCTGTCGCGCATCAAGGAGGCATGGGACCGATCGAACGACAACACGGGCGCGGTCGCCGAGGGCCTGTCACGCACTGCACGCGTGATCACGTGCGCCGCGCTGATCATGGCGAGTGTCTTCATCTCGTTCGCCCTCTCTCACGACGTCGTCGTGAAGATGCTCGCGGTCGGCCTGTCCGTCAGCGTCCTGGTCGACGCGACGATCGTCAGGCTGATCCTCGTGCCCGCCTCGATGACGCTGTTCGGAACAGCCAACTGGTGGCTGCCCACATGGCTGGATCGCCTGCTCCCCCGCATCGACGCGGAGGGCACAGCCGACCGGCCTTCCCCCGCTGCCGAGCAGACCGTCGCCGGGAGGGCGGCCTGAGCCGCCCTCCGCTCGTGCAGGCCGGCGAGATCCTTAAGCACGACGCGAAATTGCCCCTTTGGGGCAGCCTCGCCGACGGCGCGACCGACACGTGCGTATGCCGGTCGCCCAATTCGTAAGTCCTTCGTCCAAGGCCTCTGTCAATCGAGTGAATTGGGTGCATCCTTGCCTCCTCGTCTGCTGCAGGTGGGGACAGCACGCCACAGCGGCAGCGCCTAAGGGGGCCTGGTGAAAGTGAAGAAGATGTGGATTTGTCACCAGCGAGCGATTACGAGTCAGGAGACGGTTAAAGATGCGACCGTTGCAGTCACGCAGGCACTCACGGCGACGTGAACCGTCGGGATCGGTCAGCGATCACCCTCGAAGCTTCTGGCTGGCCGGGCAGGACGACGGCGAGACGGAGAGCCGCCACGAACCGCAGTCGCTGCGCGTCGGCCCAGCTCCGGTCGACCCCTACGCGGCGTGGCTCGAGCAGCGCGAGGCCGAGCGCGAGCGCGTGGAGCAGCCGGGAGTCCGCTGGGTTCACCGGCCGCGGGTCACCGCGGCGCAGCGAGAGCAGCAGGGCCCGGGGGTCCGCTGGGTGAATCGGCAGCGGACCGGGCCGGCGGAGCAGACGCCACCGCAGCGACCGTTCGCGCTGCGCTGAGCCGGCGCCCGCGACCGGCTCGAGACGCTTCGAGCGAAGCTATTCCTCCTCGAGCCGGTCGCCCTGCCGGCGTGCCTGTGTCGCCGTGACCTGTTCGTGCACGTGCCAGTGCCAGCCTTCTCGCAGCGCGACGATCTCGGCCGGCTCCTGATCCCAGCCGCGGTGCAGGACGACGGCGGCGAATAGAGCCTCGACGAGCAGCTGCGGGCGTTCCGCGGCGGCGAGGTGGATCACCGTGTAGAGGTCGGTCGGCGCGGCGACGCCGTAGAGCTTCTCGAGTCCGTCCTGACCGGCATCGAGAACCGCGATCAGATCGGCCTGTGCCGTCCGCGCCCTGGCGTCGGCCAGCGCCAGCAGCGCATCCCGGTCGCGGGGCGGGAGCGCGTCGATCGCGGCGTCGCGCTCGTCCTCCGACATCGAGGCGAAGCGCTCCAGGAAGCCGAGCAGCAGGTCGTCCTCGGCGGTCATCGCTGCCTAGGCGGCCGGGTCGACGGCGTCACTGGCGCCGATTACACCAAACTTGCTGCGCAGGAACAAGTAGGCGATGCCACCTCCGATCAGCGGTACGAGCTGCCCGATCGCCTGGTAGATCAGCACGACAGCGACCGCCACGGTGTGTCCGACGCCGAACAGGATCAGCATCCCGACCATGCCGCCGACCGCCCCGAGGCCGGCGGGCAGCGGGATGGACCCGCCGAGGGCGCCGATGATGTAGGCCATCAGCACGACGGCGAAGCTGGGAGGCGGATCGACGCCGATCGCGATGAACGCTCCCCACAGCACCAGCACGTCGAATCCCAGGTAGGCGACGGCTCCCAGCAGCGCCTTCACGCCCGACCGGTGGACGAACAGCCGCTTGGTGTCCTCGACGGCGTCGGCCACTGTGGCGATCGAGACGGCGAGCTTCGGGTGCCTGGGCTTCACCCGCGCGGCGTAGTTCTCGGCGTGCTGCGCGATCAGCAACCCCGCGGCGATTCCGACGGCCGCGACGAGTGCCGGCGCGAGCGTCAGGGCGGGATTCTGCTTGCCGGGGAATATCCCGAGCCACAGGCCGAGGCCGAAGACGATCAGCGCGATCGCGTCGATGCCCGTGTTGAGAAAGCTGAGGTTGAACTGACGCTCCGCCACCAGCTTGGTCGGCATCCCGAAGCGATGCAGCAACCAGGTGCCGACACCGGGGCTCGACAGCGAGCCACCCGGCACGAGCATGCCGCCCCCGAGCTGCGCCCAGGCCACGCGGGTGCCCATCCGCTCGCCGCGCCCTTCCCGGCTCAGCACGTCTTCCGGGTCGACGATCGCGCGCCAGGAGACCACGAAGCCCATCTCGGAGAGGACCTCCACCGCGACGGCTCCCAGCACCCACTGCCAGTGCACGCGCTCCAAGGTGCCCACCGCTCGTTCCAGACCCGGGAGCACCTTGATGACGAGGTAGGCGGCCACGAGGTAGCCGGCCAGCTTGAGCGTCCTCTGCCGCAGGTCGCCCCTGGCAGTCCCCAAGGCGTGGCGGACGTGGTGTCCGCCCGGGGGCGTTCCCGAGGGCGCCGGGCGGGGTTCACTGAGCGGCGCGGACATCCGCGGCGGCTACTGGACCGGCGCGGTCGGGTCGGGCGCCGGTGATGTGCCGCGGGCCGAGGTCCGGTAGGACCACCAGTCGCTGAGCACGATCTGGATCGCCGCTGCCGCGGGGATCGCGATCAGCGCGCCGAGCAGTCCCAGCAACGTCGCGCCCACCAGCACGCCGAGAATCGTGACGATCGGGTTGACGTGCAGAGCCCTCCGGTACACGAGTGGCTGCACCACGTAGTCCTCGAACCGCTGCCAGAGGATTATGAAGCCGATCCACACGATCGTGGCGATCGGGAAGTTGACCGTGACGGTCGCGAGCGAGACGACGATCGCGCCGAGGGTCGCTCCGACGAGGGGAATCAGATCGAAGAACCCGACGACGAAGCCCAGCGACAGCGCGTATGGAACGCCCAGGATCGACAGCACGATCCAGGTCGCCAGCGTGGCCAGCCCGCTGATCAGGATGTTCCCCACCGTGTACTCGGCGACCGCGTGCTTGATTTCGCCGATCATCCGCCGGTAGCGTTCTTCCCGAGAGCCGGTCAGGGACAGCCCCAGGTTCACGTACTCGCGGCCGTGGAGGATCAGCAGGAAGGTGAGGGCGAGCACCGTGACGAGCTGGCCGATGAAGCTGAAGGCGGAGACCGTCACGTCCTTCAGCGGACCCGCCAGATGCGCGAGCGACTGAGGCAGCTGGCGCGCATCCCGGGTCAGCTTCGCGGAGATGTGGTAGCGGTTGTCGTAGTGCCGGAATGTCGAGTTGCGACGCAGGTCACGGGCGTATTGGGGCGCGTGCCGCGAGAGCTGCTCCACCTCCTTGACCATGCTCGGGACGACGGCTGCGCCGATGACCACGACGACTGCCACGATGGCGATCAGAACCAACAGGACGATCAGGCCGCGGGGTAGGCGCAGATGACGGTCCAGCGCATCGACCATCGGTGTCGCGGCAAGCGCCAGGAACACGCTGATCCCCGCCAGCCGTATGACGGTGCGGACCCGCCACAGCAGGTACAGGCCGATCGCGCACACGACGACGATCAGCACGATCCGGACCACGCCGCCAAGCGTCGGCGTGGCCAGGCGCACAGTGGAAGCCTCGGTCCTCACCGGGCCTTCGGTCTCGCTTTTGCTGAGTTGCCGTGCCACCAGGGCCGCCGACGTCCGACACCGCCCCCACGCTCGGCCGAGTCCGGCGGCGGACGGTGCCGAGGCGATCGTATCGCACGCTGTCGGCATCCCGCCGGAGCGGCGCCTTCACCGCGGCGAGGTCAACGGGGGCGCCAGGGCGCGGCGTCGGGCATCATCAGGAGATGG
>JBKQOO010000096.1:0-5833 GCA_052145475.1 Solirubrobacteraceae bacterium | reverse complement strand
ACGATGGCGATCGTGCAACGCAATGTCCAGATCAAGGCCTCGCCACAGCAGACCATGGCGCTCTTGAGCGATGCCAGTCGCTGGCCGGACTGGTATCCGGGCATGACGGAGATCGACATCGCCGCTCCCTTCCCCGACGAAGGGGGCAAGGTCGCCTTCAAGGTGAAGTCGGCGGGCATGTCGATGTCGATCACCGAGACGGTTCTCGAGTACCAGCCGGGCACGCTGCAACTTCTCCAAATCGACGGCATGATGCTGGGGCGAGCTCGCTGGGAGCTCACCCCGGAAGGCGAGGGAACCCGCCTGACCACCACGTTCGACTACGCTCTGCCGGGCGGCGTGTTCGGCAAGATCGCTGATGCGCTCATCGTCAAGCGCATGAATGCCAAGAGTCTCGAAGAGGCGCTCCACAACTTCAAAGGGCTCGTCGAGCGACAGTAGTTGTTGCGTGATGGGGCGATGATGCGCAAGCTGATCTACGCGATGACTGTGTCGCTGGACGGCTACATCGCCGGACCCGATGGCGCGATCGACTGGACGGAGCCCGACGAGGAGCTGTTTCGGTTCCACACCCAGCAGGTGCAGCAGACCGGTCTACACCTCTGCGGGCGGCGGCTCTACGAAGCGATGACCTACTGGGAGACCGCCGAGGAGAGTCCGCTGGCCGCGGACCAGGTGGCGTTCGCTCAGATCTGGAAGGCCTTGCCGAAGGTCGTATTCTCCACGACGCTGGAGAGCGTGGTGGGTAACACCACACTGGCCAGGGGCGGTCTCGGCGAGGAGGTCTCACGGCTCAAGGACCAGCCCGGGAAGGACATCGCCGTCGGCGGCGCTGGTCTCGCCCATGCGTGTATGAAGCTGGGCCTGATCGACGAGTGGCGGTTGTTCGTCAGTCCTGTCCTACTCGGCGGCGGCACGCCCTACTTCCCTCGCTCGGAGAGCAAGATCAGCCTCGAGCTGATCGAGACACGGACGTTCGGCTCTCGCGTCGTCTACCTTCGCTACGAACGGCGGGCTCGAGGCTGACCCGGTGCGCGACCACCTCGCGAGACTCGGGTTCCGACGGTCAGCGGCGTCCAGTCTTGTTCGTGCTATGCGGTGAGGTGGGCGCTGTCGCCGCCGGTGGCGGCGAAGGACGTCCCGCTGACCATGCGCGCTTCGTCCGAGGCCAGGAAGACCACGAGCGGGGCGACATCCTGGGGCTCGATCCATGGCACGGCGAGGGGGGTCTTGGCCTCTTGTATCCCGATGGCCGTCTGTTCGTCCTTGGCGCGATCGCCGCTGGGCTTGCGGCCTGCTTCGGTGATCACTTGCGCATAGCGATCCTCGTGTCGGGTGAGCGCCGTGTCGATCAACCCGGGGATCACTGCGTTGACCGTGATGTTCTGGGGACCGAGCTCGAGCGCTGCGGACTTCATCAGGCCGATGATTCCCCACTTTGATGCCGAGTAGGCCGCCCCGCTCTTGGTGCCGTGCTGGCCTTGGGTGGAGGACGTCACGATGATCCTTCCGCCGCCCCGGCTGACCAGCATCGGTGCGAAGGTGCGCAGCACGTTGGCGGTGCCGTTCAGGTTCACGTCAATCTGGTCATACCAGTCCGCGTCTTCCATCTCCAGGAGCGGCTTGAAGGCTTGGATGCCGGCGTTGGCATACACGATGTCGATGCCGCCCGACGCTCGTTCGATCGTCTCCGCGGCGCTGCGAAGCTCTCCGATGTTGCGTTGGTCTGCGCGAAGACCCATCCACCGCGATCCGGCAGCCTCGACCCGGCGGCCTGTCGCAGCCAGATCCTCGGGGGTGGACGGAGCGAAATCATTGATCGGACTGACCTCAGCCGCGATGTCGATGCCGACCACATCGGCTCCGTGCTGTGCGAGCGCGATCGACGCGGCACGCCCGATCCCGCGCGCGGCACCCGTCACGAGCGCGATGCGGCCATCCAGCCTGCCAGGTATCGCCGGCTTCTCTCCCGGCTGGACGCCGTTTGAACCCTGCTTGCCGCTCTTCTCCGCCATGACCAATCCTCCCGATCCCGGTTCCGTATTGCTGTCAAACGGTGTCGCTCGTCGATGCCTCCTCGGCAGCGGCGGGACTTGCCTTGGCAGGAACTTCGCGCGGCCACATGAGAGGGCCATGAGAGATCGTGCTCACGTGAGTAGATGCCCGAGACCCGACTGACACGATTGGCCCTCATCGCTATCTCATCAGGGCGGGTCAGGGTGAGCCGAGTCGAAGAACGTTCGTCGCGAGGTTGGCTGCGAAAAGCAAAAGGAGGTAGCCATGAAGAGCAAGGTTGTAGAGGACGCGGATGTCGTCACCTATGTGGTGGTGTGCGACCCGGGCGATGAGGCGGTCGCGGCGCTGGCGCAATTCGCCCGCTCGGAGCAGCTGGAGGCTGCGCAGATCACCGCGATCGGCGCGTTCGAGCACGCGACCGTCGGCTGGTTCGACCCCGCGACCAGGCAGTACCGCCGCAACACCGTTGACCAGCAGTGCGAGCTGCTGTCGCTTGTCGGCGATATCGCCGTAGGCGAAGAAGGCCCCGTTGCGCACATGCACGTCGTGCTCGGCCTCTCCGACGGCACGACACGGGGCGGTCACCTCCTCGAGGCGAAGGTGTTCCCGACGCTGGAGGCCGTCGTGACCGAGAACCCGGCCTATCTGCGCAAGGTGATGCGACCCGACCTTGGGATCGCGCTGATCGACCTCGACCAGTCCCAGGGAGTGACCTGACCGTGCTTACGCCTGGCATCCGTCCCGTGCCAAGTGCGGGACCCGACACGCAGGAGGCAACCGATGGCGAACGAGTTGAGCGGGAAGAAAGTCGCGATCCTGGCCACTGATGGCGTGGAGCGCGTGGAGTTGGAGGACCCGCGCGCCGCGGTGGTCGCTGCTGGTGCCGACACCGAGCTGCTTTCGGTGCACGACGGCGAGATCCAGTCCATGAACCACGACATCGAGCCGGCTACGAGGGTCCGCGTGGATCGCAACGTGGCAGACGCATCAGGCGAGGACTACGACGCGCTGATTCTCCCTGGTGGCGTGGTGAATCCGGACAGGCTCCGAATCAATCCCGACGCGATCAAGTTCGTCAAGGACTTCTTTGCTTCCGGCAAGCCCATCGGCGTGATCTGTCACGGCCCGTGGTCACTGGTCGAGGCCGACGTGGTGCGTGGTCGCACTCTCACCTCGTGGCCCAGCGTGCGGACCGACATCCGCAACGCGGGCGGCAACGTCGTCGACAAAGAAGTCGTGACCGACCAGAACCTCACCTCGAGCCGATGGCCCGACGATCTCCCGGCGTTCTGCGAGCGGATCGTGCAGGAGTTCGCCCGAGGCGTGACCGCTGCTCGGGGGCGCCGGCCGGATTGAACGAACTGCCGACCTTCCGAGCAGAGGATCAGGCCGCGCGCCAGAGAGTGTCCGCGGCTATCGTATATCGGGTGTCCTGGGGGGCTCGAGTGTGTTGGGGTCTGGCTGGGCGTGGGCATCGGCATCCGATCCCGCCTATTGCGCCTGATCCTCGATGGCGAGGGGAGGGGAGACCCCGTTGAGCGGCGGGGAGCCGCGTGTCTTGGCCGACGAGCACGTCGCGCTGCGCCGGGTCGCCACGCTGGTGGCTCGGGGCGTCCCGCCTGAGGAGGTGTTCGCGTCGGTTGCTGAGGAGCTCGAGCGGCTGTTTCTTTCCGACGGGGCGGCTCTGGCCCGCTTTGAATCCGATGGTACGTTCACTATCGTCGCCAGCGCAGGGGAGCTCTTTCCTGTTGGTAGCCGATGGCCTATCGAGGGAAAGAACGTCGCCACGACCATATTCGAGACCGGCAGCCCGGCCCGCATCGACAACCTCATTGCCACGGGCCCGCTGGCTGCACGCATCCGCGAGGCGGGCGTCCGCTCATCGGTGGGAGCACCGATCATCGTCGAGGGCCACCTGTGGGGGATTGCAGGCGTCGTCTCGACCCGCGAGACGCTGCCACCGGACACCGAGGCGCGCCTGGCCGGTTTCACGGATCTGGTGGCGATGGCGATCGCCAACGCAGAGGGCCGCGCCGGTCTCGCCAAACTGGCCGAGGAGCAGGAGGCGCTGCGTCGCGTCGCAACCTTGGTCGCCCGGAGTGTGCCGCCTGAGGAGGTGTTCGCGTCGGTTACTGCGGAGGTCGAGCGGCTGCTTCTTTCCGACTTGACGAATCTGACCCGCTTCGAATCCGACCGTACGTTCACTATCCTCGCCAGCGCGCACGAGCGCTTTCCCGTTGGCAGCCGATGGCCTATCGGGGGAAAGAACGTCACCACGGCCGTGTTCGAGACCGGTCGTTCGGCCCGGATCGACAACTTCAATTACACAGGCCCGCTGGCTCATGACATCCACGAGGAGATCCGCTCGGCGGTCGGGTCGCCGATCATCGTGGAGGGTCGCCTGTGGGGCGCCATCGGCCTCGGCTCGACCGGAGAGCAGCCGCTGCCGCCGGATACGGAGGCGCGCCTCGCCGCGTTCACGGAGCTGGTGGCGATGGCGATCGCCAACGCGCAGAGCCGTGCGGCTCTGCTTCCGGTCGAGGGGATGCGCTCGCAGGCCGAGCAGATCACCGAGCGCGAGCTCTCGACGCGCCTGCCCGTAGCCGATGACACGGGCGAGGTCACGGCGCTCGGGCGAACACTGAACTCGATGCTCGATCGCGTCGAGGAGGCCGTCGCGCGGGAGCGGCGAGTCGTCAGCGACGCAAGCCACGAGCTGCGCACGCCGTTGACGACGCTGCGCGCGGAGGTCGACCTCGCGCTGATGGGTGATCGCGACAAGGCCGAACTGCGTGCCGCGCTCGAATCCGCATCCGAGGAGGCCAGGCGCATGACGCGGCTCGCGGATGACCTGCTCGTGCTGGCCCGCGCCGACCAGGGCCGCCTGCCGCTACACCCTCGCCCGCTCCCGGCGCGCGAGCTGCTCGAGGATGCGGCGCGGCGTGTCACGCCGGTGCCGAGGTCAGGGGCCGCTCGATCGTCCTCGCCGGGCGCTTGGATGGCTGCGCAGTGCGCGCCGATCCGGACCGTGCCGCGCAGGTGCTCGACAACCTGATCACCAACGCGCTGCTCTACGGCGACGGGACGATCACGTTGAGCGCCGAGCGCAAGCAGGGGTATGTGCAGTTGCACGTGACCGACGAGGGCGACGGCTTTCCCGAGGAGCTGCTGCCACGGGCGTTCGAGCGCTTCGGGCGCGGTCAGCACGCTCGCGCCAACGAGCCTGGCAGCGGCCTCGGGCTGGCGCTAGTCGAGGCCGTCGCACTCGCCCACGGCGGCCACGCCCAAGCGAGCAACCGACCCCACGGCGGCGGCGCCGACGTCTCGATCACGCTCCCGCGCGCCTAGCCCGCGGCAGGCCACAGGCGACCGCGTTGCCGATGCTCGGCACGGAGCGGTCGCAAGGTGTCGGGATCGTTCCTCTTCAACGGCACAGTCGGATGTTCGAGAGCCACGGCTTTGCGCGCAGCCGACGGATCGGCGAGCACCGCTGTGTCGTCGGGCGGCTCGTGGGCTGACGACCCGCGACCAAAACGGGTCTACGCACTGCGACGCCTGGCTTGTCCTGGCAGAATCATGTCGATGGCCGAGTCCGAGCACTACCAGCGTCCCGGATGGTTCACAACGCACGTCTTCAATCGGCTTGTGGCCGCTCTGACGCACTTGGGGATTAGCGTGTACGGCTCGCGCGTGCTCGAGGTGGAGGGTCGCAAGTCCGGCGAGTGGCGACAGACCCCCGTGAACCTGCTCCGCTACGAAGGCGCCGACTACTTGGTCGCGCCACGGGGTCACACGCAGTGGGTCAAGAACCTCCGTG
>JBKQOO010000095.1:0-31634 GCA_052145475.1 Solirubrobacteraceae bacterium | reverse complement strand
GCGGCACGGCCGAGCAGGGCCAGTGCCGCCGCCCGCTGACCCCGCGTCGAGGCGATCGCGCCCCGCTCGAGCGTCGCGTAAGCGTCGCTGGGAACGCGGCGCAGCGCCTGGGCGAAGAAGCGATCGGCCCGTGCCAGGTCGCTGAAGCGCAGCGCGATCGAGCCGGCGACCAGATAGGCCTGGTCGCTGAGCGGGTCGAGTTCGGCGGCCTGGTCCAGCCGGGAGTAGGCCGTGAAGGGGGCTCGCGGCCAGACGCGAGCCGCATTCTGCACCTCGGCCTGGCTGAGCCAGGGCCCCGCGAAGGACAGGGCGGCGGCGAGGCCGAGCAGCACACAGGCCACGAGCGCCACGCCACCCGTCCTCCCCAGGCGGCGTGGCGCGCGGGCCGCGACGGCATCCGAGCGGGCGGGCGCGAGCGCGCAGGCCAGGCCGAGCAGCGCGAATGCGGGCGCGCCGAGACCGGCGAACTCCCAGAACCAGTCGACCGAGCCATGAACGACCCAGTAGCCGAAACCGGCGAGGGCCGCGGCCGCGACCGAGGCGGCCAGCGGGTCGGGGCCGCGGATCGCCTGCGCGGCGGCCGCCAGTGCTGCGCCCAGCCCGACCAGCGCGAGCAGCGCCCCGATCAGGCCGGTCTGGCTCAGCGTCCGCAGCTCGACGCTGTGCGGGTAGCGGGGCGTCTCCGAGCTGCGCCCGCGCCGCAGGTACTGCTGCTGGAAGTTGTCAGCGCCGATCCCGACGACGGGATGCGCCGTGAATTCCTCGAGCGCCACCCGATAGAAGTCGTAGCGGTTGCTGCCCAGGCCGCTGAGCAGGCGGTTGCCGCCCTTGCCTCCTTCGCTGTAACCGCCCTTGAAGCTGTGCCAGGCGCTTTCGAGCCGCGTGGCCGGGTTCCCGGCGACTGCCAGGCCGGCTGCCAGCACCGCCACCAGGGCGAGCAGCGCTGCCGCAGCGGTAGCCCGATGAACGCCCCGCGCAGTTGCAGGCGGCAGCGCCCTTCGCGTCTCCAGCAGAGCGCACAGCGCGACCAGCACCGCGACGGCCAGGGATGCCGCCAGCGTCACAGCGGTCGCGTGGTGCAGGGTCGCCGGCACGACCTGGCCGCCTCGCAGGTGGTCGTAGACGCGCAGCACCGAGGGTGCAGCGGCGGCGATGCCGCCGGCGATCGGCACGAGGATCGCAAAGGTGCGGGTACGGCCCGGGAGCAGGGCGAAGACGAGCACCAGCATCACCGGCGTGGCGTAAAGCGAGCCGCGGCTCTGGCTGAGCAGCGCGACCTCGGCGAGCAGCACCGCGCCGCCGGCCAGCAGGCCGCGCAGCGCCCAGGGCAGCCTGCGCTCGCGCGCCATCAGCAGGGCGGGCCACATCGCCATCAGCCACTGGGCGGCGTTCGCGTTCGGATAGCCCGTCGGGTAGTCCAGACGCCCGCCCGGCAGCATCGAGGCCAGCGCCGAGCTCGAGGCCGCATCGAGATGCAGCACCGCGAACAGCGCCAGAGCGGTGATCGCGAGCGTCCAGGTCAGCAGCAGCGCGGCGGCGGTCGGCCCGCGCTGGGGCCAGCAGGCGAACAGCGCGAAGACGAGCAGGTAGAGCAGCGTCCGGTTGGCTCCTTCCCACGCTTCACCCGGGACGGCGGCCCACAGGATCGAGAGGTAGCTGAGGGCCGTGTAGGCGGCCAGGCAGGCCAGGGCGAGCAGCGCCGGCCGCGACATGCGGGCCAGGGGACTTCCGAGCAGGGCCGCCGCGATCGCCAACAACCCCAGGAGGACCAGCCCGCCGGGCCCCCAATGCGTGACCGGATAGCCGGCCTGGTCGGTCGCCCAGACGACGAACAGCGCGATCGCGGCCAGCCCCGGGACCGTCGCCGGCGCCTGGCGCAGCGACGCCGTGAGCTTGGCGGTCATCGCGCCCACAATAATCCCCGTGGTGGAGGACTCGGCCAGCCTGATCGGCTTCTACGAGCGCGCCTATTCGCTGGGCGGGCCCCAGGCCGGCGTCTACGCGCGTTGGCGTGCCCTGAGCGCGATCGGAAAGGCCGATCACGTGCTGGCGCTCTGCCGTGACGGCGGCCTGGCCCCCGCGAGCACGCTCGACGTCGGCTGCGGCGACGGCGCACTGCTGGCCGAGCTGGCGCATCGCGGCTTCGGCGGCAGGCTGGCGGGGATGGAGATCAGCGAGCCGGCCGCCGCGATCGCCCGAAACCGGAGCGAGATCGCCGCTGTCGGCCTGTTCGACGGGCAGACGCTGCCGCTGGGCGACGGGGAGTACGAGCTGGGGATCCTCTCCCATGTGCTCGAGCACGTGCCCGAGCCGGCCGCCCTGCTTGCAGAGGTCGCCCGCGTGTGCCGAGCCGTCGCGATCGAGGTTCCGCTCGAGGCCAACTGGTCGGCCCGGCGCGAGGCCAAGCGCGAGCACGCCGCCGAGATCGGACATCTGCAGCGCCTGGATCGCAGAGCGGCCCGCGACCTGGTCCGAGAGGCGGGCCTTTCGGTCGCCGCCGAGCTACAGGACGCGCTGCCGCTGACCGTTCACCGCTTCTTCGCCGAGTCCACCGCGGCGCGCGCCGCGGCGACGGCGAAGTGGGCGCTGCGCAAGGGCATCAGCGGAACCGCTCCGCCGCTGGCACGACGGCTGTTCACGGTGCACTACGCCTGCCTGTGCGTGGCGCCGGACGGCTGACGGCGGACAGCAGGAGCGCGAGCACCCTGCCCATCAGCTCGTCGGGCACCGCCTCGGGATCGGCCAGCTTCTGCCTCGCGATCCCGTCGGCCAGCGCGTCGATCGCGATCGCCAGCTGCTCCGCCGGGATCGACAGCTCGAGGTCGAAGTCCCGGACGCCGTCGGCGATCAGCCCGGTGAGCACCTGTCGCATGTGTGCGAAGCGGGCCGCCACCTTCGGGCGCATGCGCCCGTCGCGGACCCCGTATGCCCAGAACTCCATGAACAGCAGCAGCACCTCGGGCTCCCGCTCGATCATCGTCATCCACCGTCTGGCGCCTCCGGTCGCGCGGTCCGAGATCGACGCCTGCTCCCGCACCGCCCGCGAGATCTCGCGGGCGTGCTGGTCGATCTCCCGATCCATCAAGGCGAGGAACAGGTCCTCCTTGCCCTCGAAGTTCGAGTAGAGGGCGCCCGTCGAGAAGCCGGCCGACGATGCGATCTCCTCGACCGAGGCGCCGTGGAAGCCGCTGCGGGCGAACACGCTCCGGGCCGCCGCGAGCAGCCGCTCGCGGGTGTGGGCCCTGCTCTGCTCGCGGGTCATCCGCGCCGTGCCGGAACCGGCGGCGCCGACCGTCTCCGCGGATCCAGCCGCGCTCTGGCTCATGGGCTCAGATCTTACTTGACAGAGCAACCGCTATTTAGATAACGTGCGTTATCCCAATCCCGTGACCGGAGGACAGCCGATGGCCAGCGCAACCGCTTCGACGCACCCGGGCCCATCCGACCTCTCAGCGCTCCCGACCGACGCGATCTCCTACGAGGATCTGTATGCGCGGTGGGAGCGCGGCAACTGGAGCGCGACCGCGCTCGACTTCAGCGAGGACGCGCGCCAGTGGCGGGAGGACTTCACCGAGTTCGAGCGTCAGGCGGCGCTCTGGAACTACTGCCTGTTCTTCTGGGGAGAGGACGCGGTCGCGGACAACCTCTCGCCCTACATAGACGCCGCGCCCAGGGAGGAGCAGAAGTACTTCCTGACGACCCAGCAGGTCGACGAGGCGCGGCACGCCGTGTTCTTCAAGCGGTTCATGCAGGAGGTGTGCGGCGTCGGCGACGGGTCGATGGCCAGCGGCCTGCAGGAGATCCGCCCGCAACTCACCTCCGGGTTCCGCAAGATCTTCGACCGCCTCGACGTGATGGCGGACGAGCTGCGCAAGGACCGCTCGCCGGCACGCCTGGCGGCCGCCGTCACCCTCTACCACATCGTGATCGAGGCTGCCCTGGCCCAGCCGGGCCAGCACTTCATCTGCGGGTATCTCGAGCAGCGCGATCAGCTGCCCGCATTCCGCGAGGGCATGCGGAACATCGCCGCCGACGAGCAGCGCCACATCGGCTTCGGCGTCAAGCTGCTGTCGGACCTGAACCGGGAAGACCCCGTGGGAGTGCCGCGCGCGGTGGCGGGACTGCTCCGGGAAGTCACCCGCTACACGGCCCAGGTGCTGATGCCCCCGGGCTGGGACGAGCGCTACATCACGACGTTCGGCGCGACCTTCGACGAGGTGGGCGTCGAAGGGCTGACCTCGATGACGACCAAGCTGCGCTCGGCGGGGCTGGCGATCGAGACGCTGCCCGGCCCGCCGCTGCTGCCGCCTGGGCTCACGTCACTCGAGATCTCCCGGCGCGGACGCGCGCTGGCCAAAGCGGGTGTGATCGGCGTGCGTGAGGGGCCGACCAGCCGCGACCCGGAGACGGTGGCGCTGCTGTTCGACACAATCCGGCGACAGGTCAACCCGCACCACGGGCTGAGCCGGCCGGCGACGTTCCAGTGGGAGTTCACCGACCCCGACATCCCGACCTGGCACCTCACGGTCGACAACGGCTCCACCCGCGCCGAACAGGGCGACGCGGCCGACCCGGACCTGCGGCTGCGCCTGTCCTGGCAGGACTGGGCCGACATCGTCGGCGAACGCCTCAGCCCGCTGCAGGCGATCGCCAGAGGGCGTCTGCGCCCCGGGGGGAACCCGCTGGCGCTGCGCAAGCTCGCGCGGGTCTTCCCGCGCGGCTGACAGCGGCTGGGCCTGATCGCTCAGCCGCGCCGCGCGCTGTCGAGGAGCTTCGCGATGCGGCGGCGGGTGAAGCCGCCGGCCAGAGACAACGCGGGGCCCGGATCGCGCAGATCGAAGATGCCGAGTTCGCGCGTGTGGCGGTAGGGCCTGGCGAGCTGCAGGGCCAGCGCCGGGCGTCTCCAGGGCGCGACCGCGGCGAGCGCGGGGATCACGACCTGCCGGTCGAGCTCGGGGAAGACGACTCGCACCCCGGGTCGCAACCGGGGCTGCGGCCCCAGCTCGCGGCCGATCATCGACGCCACCAGGCGCGGCGTCGACTGCACACCGCACGCATCGCCCAGCCCCCACTGCCCGGGCAGGCGCACGTTGACCTCCAGGAACCAGTTCTCGCCGGTGACGGCGTGCCGCTTGGTCTCGACGTTGGCGACGCCCACGAAGTCGGCCTCGTCGAGCACCCGCATCGCGAGCTCCATCGCCTTCGGCACGACTGCGGATTCGCCGACGGTGGTGGCGCCGAAGCCGAGGGGGTACTGGCGCACCTTGCGAAAGCCCCACTTGACCGGGAAGCTGCCGTCGGCGAGCCTCACCACCGTGGCCTCCTCGAGATGCTCGTCGCCGCCGGGCACGTACTGCATCAGCAGCATGCCCATGCCATCGGCGACGGGGCCGGCGAGCCGAGCCGAGGCCTCCTCGGCATCGCGGACCAGGAAGGCGCGTTCCTGACCGTAGCGGTCGCGCCAGGCATGGGACAGGACCGGCTTCACGACGCAGGGCCACGGCGCGGCGGCGACGGCGCGGTCCAGCTCCTCGCCGTCGCGGACCGGCATCGTCCACGGCACGGCCACCCCGGCCCTGGCCGCGATCGAGCCGGCCTGCTCCTTGTCCATCAGGCTCATGTGAGCGCTGTGGGGATGCTCGAAGGCGCGCACGTTCTCCGGGATCTGCTCGGCGGCGCGTACGAGCAGTTCGCTGCCCGGGTCGCTGGCCGGCAGCACCACCACTTCGTCCGAGCCGTCGGCGATCGCGCACAGCGCCGTCAGCCATGGCTCGCCGTCGGGACCGAAGGGCGCGACGACGCTCTCCACGCCCCGGCTGCGGGCGACCAGCTCGTGCCCGGGCTTGACGACGACGGTGACCCGCGCGCCGAGGCTCGTCATGCGCCGGGCCACGGCCAGACCCGCGTTGTTGGGCTCGAGCACCACGACGTGGGGCCACTCCGGCTTGGGCCCAGCGCCGTTCATCTCGGGGGAGCCGCTGCGGCGCAGGCGCCGGCGCAGAGCGCGCAGCGGATCCTCGATCAGGGTCAGCCGGGCCAGCACCGACCCGCCTCGGACCAGCGACAGCTCAGGCCGGTGGCGCTGGGATGTAACCAGACACCACATGACCAGGTCCCTGCCCCCGGTAACCGTGTTCGGCTCGATCACGCAACTGGAGCGTAGCCGCGCGAGGCCGCGGGCGCGAGGCCGGTAATGCCGCTCCCAACCACGCCTGGGCGCCTAGCCGGGGGCGAACTCTCGTTCCGCAGCGCCAGACTGCCGCGACGCGACCGAGGTCGGGCTCGGATCCGCCGCAGGGAGGGCCACCGGGGCGCCGCTCCCGGAGCTCGCCGCACGCCGGCGACCCGCCGACGCGGAGCGGGCCAGCGGCGAGGCGGGCCGCGCGGCGGGGATCCCCGCCGGCTCCGGCACCTCTGGTCCCTGCTCGAGCCCGAACTCGCGACCCGCGCCCCCGGCGGCGCCCGCGGGCGCGACGGCGCCCCGCTCGGTGCCGCCCGGGATGCCGTCCGGGCCTGGGCCCCGGGGCGTCTGTGCGATGGCCGCGCCGGCGTGCAGGCAGCGGCAGCGGTCGACCGCCTCGGGCCTCGGCGCGATCGGGACGCCTCGCACCGCGCCGTGCTGTGAGCCTCCCAGCACACCGCACCCGGCACCCAGCCCCAGCGCTATCAGGCAGCCGACCGCGAGCTTCGCACCGAGCCCGCCGGCGCCGAGCGTCCACCCCCCTCCCGCCGCGCCGCCGGCCGTCGCGGCCGAGGCGCCGAGGGGGCCGGCCCGTCCCGGCACGGCCCCTGCTCGCGACCAGGGCACCCAGCGGGCCGGCCACCTCCTGGCCCCCGAGCTGCGAGCGCCGAGCCTGGCCAGGTGCGCCAGGCCCGCGGTCGTCACAGCGGCGAGACCGGCGGGCCACAGGACGGGCGGCAGCACGGCCGCGAGACCGCGCAGGGAGGCGACGTAGTGGCGGCAGGCCGGGCACTCGCTGCTGTGTGCCACCGCCAGGCGGTAGCGGTCTCCGGCGGGGTCCAGCACGCCGTAGGCCAACGCCCGCATGAGCGAGGCCTGCTCCTGGCAGAAGGCGCCGTCCCTGATCGTCTCGACCAGGGCGCCGACCTTGGCGGCGACGCCACGGCGTCCCTCGCCCCGGCCCTCCATCAGCTTGCGCATCCGGGTTTCGCTGATGCCCATCTGGCGGGCCGCCTGCGCCCTGGTGTAGCCCTGCAGGTAGCACAGCGCCGCGGCCTCCTGCTCACGGACGCTGAGACGGCTGCGCATCCCCTCCATCAGCTGGCGCAGGCGCAGGCGGTCGTCGATCGCGCCGTCCAGGTCGGGCTCTCCGCTCGCGGCCGGCGGCAGGCGGCTCTCACGTCGCAGCCGGGCCCGGTGCTCCTCGATCGCGCGGCGATGTGTCACGAGCACCAGCCAGGCCCGCGGATTGGCGATCTCCTCGCCCTGCAGGACGGCGGCGTAGAGCCCCTGCCAGGCCGTGGCGTAGCAGGCCTCCAGATCTCCGTCGTCCAGCCCCCGACCGGCACCGCCGAGCCGTGCCCGCACGATCCTCAGGACCGACGCTCGCGAGGACTGGAAGTCCCTGCGAAGGAGCCGTTCGGCGCGGTAACGGCGGAGCGTTGCGGGGCTCATGCGGCCAGGCTACGATCGCGCCCGCGGGTTGGCCAGCAGCCCCCGTCCCGGGGTGGCCGATCCCAGTAAAGACGGGCCTACGCGACGCGGCTGATCACCGCGAACGTCTCCCACTCACGAGCTGCTAGGAGGTGCTCTCCTCCTGCATGAAGCGGGTTATCTGATCGATGCTGACGCGGCGCATGTCCTCCCCCCGGCGCTGGCGGCGATGCCAGTCCACGACCAGCGCCAGCGCGTCCTCCAAGCCCCACACGAAGCGCCAGCCCAGCTGCTGGTGGGCGGCCGAGGAGTCGAGAGCCAGGCGTGCCGCCTCGGGCGGGTTGCGGCCCTCGTCGGGCACCCACCGCAGCTCGCCGCCCCACAGCTGGCCGAGCCGCCGCACGATCCATCCGACCGGCCTCGAGTCCGCGGCGGGAGGACCGAAGTTCCAGGCTCGCCCGGCGTCGGGCGCCTCCCACAGCCGCTGGGCCAGCAGCAGGTAGCCCGCCAGCGGGTTGAGCACGTGCTGCCACGGGCGGACCGCGTCGGGGTTGCGCACGCGCAGCGGCGTGCCCGCCTCGACGGCTCGCAGCGCGTCTGGCAGCAGCCGGTCTTCTCCCCAGTCGCCGCCGCCGATCACGTTGCCGGCCCGGGCGCTGGCCAGGCGCGGTGCCGCAGGCCCCGACAGCAGGGCGTCGCGGTAGGAGGCGACGGCGAGCTCGGCGCAGGCCTTCGAGCTGGAGTAGGGGTCGGCTCCGCCCAGGCGGTCGTCCTCCACGAAGGAAGAACCGGGCAGGCCGGCGTTCTCGTAGCACTTGTCCGAGGTGACCACGACGACGGCCCGCACCTGCGACCCGCTGCGCCGAACCGCCTCGAGCAGGTTGACCGTGCCCATCAGGTTGACGGCGTAGGTGAGCACCGGGTCGCGCAGCGAGCGGCGGACCATCGGCTGGCCGGCCAGGTGGATCACGATCTCGGCGGCGGACTCGCCCAGCGCGCCGTGCAGGCCGTCGAGGTCGCGGACGTCCGCGGCGCGCTGGGTCATCGCCTTGCCCACCGAGGCCTGCTCGTAGAGCGAGGGACTGGTCGGCGCTCCCGGCGCGACACCGGTCACCTCGGCGCCGAGCGCCTGCAGCCACAGCGACAGCCACGCTCCCTTGAACCCCGTATGGCCGGTCACCAGCACCCGCCGCCGCAGCCAGAAGTCGGGGTCGATCGCCACGGAGGCAGGTATCTTCACGCAATCGCCGCCGAACAAGCCTCCACCCCGTCCACGACGCCGCCGCCGGCCCTGCCGGAGCGTGCCGAGGTGCTGGGCGTGCCGCTGGCCGTCAGCGACTACGCCGAGGTGGTTGACTGGATGGAGCGGTCGATCGCGGCCGGGGAGCGCGGCTACCTGACCGCGGCTGCGGTGAACCTCGTGATGAGCGCTCGCGAGGATCCCGAGGCGGCCGCCGCGGTGGACGCGGCGACGCTCGTCGTGCCCGACGGCCAGCCCCTGGTCTGGGCGCTCAGGGCGCTGGGGCACGCCCGCGCGACGCGCGTGTACGGGCCAGACCTGATGGTCGCCTTCTGTGCCCGGGCGGCCGAGCGCGGGATCCCGATCTACCTGTACGGAGGTCGCACCGCCGCGGCGCTTGCGCTCTTGGAATCGCGCCTGCGCGATCGCTTTCCCGGCCTGCGGATCGCCGGGGGCTACTCGCCGCCGTTCAGGGCGCTGAACGCCGAGGAGGAGCGCGAGGTCCTGGCCGGGATCAACGCCTCCGAAGCCGCGGTCGTGTGGGTGGGAACGGGACAGCCCAAGCAGGAGAAGTGGATGCACAGCACGCGAGCGCGCCTGGATGCGCCGCTGCTGGTCGGCGTCGGGGCGGCCTTCGACTTCCATGCCGGGCTGGTCTCGCAGGCGCCGGCCTGGATGCAGCGGGCCGGCCTGGAGTGGGCCTATCGCCTGTCGCGCGAGCCGCGCCGGCTGTGGCGGCGCTACGCCCGCTACAACCCGCGCTTCATCGCCTGTGTCCTCGGCCAGGACCTGACCAGCCGCCGGGCGCGGGGCGGCTGAGCGCACAGCCGCGCAGCCGGGCCAGCGCGCCTTTGACCTGCTCGAGCCACGGCTCCGGGAGGGTCCGCGCCAGGGCCTGGCGGGCATGCCTTCGCGCCTGTCCCGGCAGCAGCAGGGCGTAGGCCTGCAGTAAACGGGGCGACGGCGGCACGATCGCGGTCCATGCGACCGGGTCGTTTCCGTTGGCCAAGCGCAGCTTGTTGGCCAGGTTGCCGTTGCCCAGCCCGACTCGCCGGCAGTCCTTGTCATAGGCCTCGCCGACCACCCTGAGCACCGCCAGCTTCGCGGGCGCGAGCCGGGCGTAGCGCTCATCCCAGCCGACGTTCACGCCGGCCGCCTGCTCGCCCGCGCTGAGATGGAAGTCGACGCAGATCGGCTCGCCGTCGACCTCGAGCACGCACAGGCCGAAGCGCCGCCCGCCGATCAGCGGGGCGCCGACCTCCTCGAGCCAGTCGGGAAGGCGCTCGCCGAGGTCGGCCAGCCGCGACCAGCCGCGCCCCTCCCAGCGGGACCCGTGCAGGCGGGCGAAGGCCTCGGCGTCGGCACGGAGCGTGCCCGCGTCGCTCCAGCGACTGGTTCCACCGGCCTCCTCGAACAGCCGCTCGCAGCGGCGCAGGTCGCGGCGCAGCTTCGAGCTGAGCGTCGCCAGCCAGTCCTCATAGGAGGGCTCGCGCAGCAGGATCACGGGCGCGCCTTCGATCCGCCGGCGCCGCACCACCGGCGACAGGGGACCGGGCCAGGACGCGCTGAGCGCCGCGATCCACGGCGAGGCGATCGCCATCGGCCCGAAGCGAAGCGACGCCGCACGGGGCCTCGTCGCCGACAGGGCCGCGCCGATCGCCTCGGCGACCTCCCACTCCCTGCCCGGCATCGCCAGCGGCTCCATGCAGACGCCGAAGTCATCCGCCATCAGCCGGTACTCGGCGACTCCCAGCCGCGTCGAGGCGAGATGGAAGGGCGCCACCCCGATCAGCTGCGAGCCGTCGCGGACCGCGACGACCCGTGCCAGCGTGTCGGCGGGCGCGACATGCCGCCACCAGGCGAGGACGAAGGCCGGACAGGCGACCGGGTTGGACGCTGCGACGGCCAGGGCGTCCCACTCGGGGGCAAGCTCCTCGGCGCCGGCGATGTCCGCGATCAGCTCGTGCCCGCTCACTGACCGGGAAACGTAGTGCCTGTCGGAGCGCTCCACCCGGTTGGGGCGCCAAATCCCAGATCCTCGGCGCGGGCACAAAGGGCGCGCCGCTAATCTCATGGCTTCGATGCACGTCCCGCAGAGCACTGCCGAGGTGGCGATCGTCGGCCTCGGCCGGGTCGGACTGCCGCTGGCGCTGTCCTTCGCCGACCGCGGGATGCGGGTGCTCGGGATCGACAACGATCCGGCCCGCCTGGAGGCGGTACGCGACGGGCGCATGCCGTTTGCCGAGACGGGCGCGCAGGAGGTCCTCGACCGCGTCCGCGCCGCGGGCACGCTGACCGTGTCCGACCGGGTCGGCGACGCAGCGGCGGCGCGTCAGATCGTGATCACGCTCGGCACCCCCTCGTTCTCGCACATCGAGATCGACATGCGCGACCTCCGAGCCGCGTTGGACGACCTGCTGGGCGTGCTCGGGCCCGGGCACTCGCTGGTCCTGCGCTCGACGATCGCGCCGGGGACCACCGAGTTCGTGGCGGGCTACCTGGCCAAGCATCGCGGCTTCCAGATCGGCGAGGAGGTGTTCGTCTCGCACGCGCCCGAGCGGATCGCGGCCGGGCGGTTCTTCGCCGAGATCGACACGCTGCCGTGCATCATCGGCGGCGTGGGGCCCCGTTCGGGCGAGGTCGCGGCGGAGCTGTTCGGCGTGTTCGACGCGCCGATCGTGCAGAGCACCCCGGTGCAGGCCGAGCTGGCGAAGATCTGGACGAACATCCTGCGCTACACGAACTTCGCGCTGCCCAACCTGCTGATGATGGACTGCGAGCGCTACTCGGCCAACGTCTTCGAGGTCATCGACCTGATCAACCGCGACTACCCTCGCGGCGGGATCGCGCAGCCGGGCTTCACGGCGGGAACCTGCCTGCGCAAGGACTTCACGTTCTCGGAGGAGCGCTCGGCGGCGCCCGGGATGCTGCTGGCCGTCTCGCGGGTCAACGAGTCGGTGCCCCTGTTCCTGATCGAGGGTGTCAAGCGGCGGCTCGGCGGGCTGGCCAACCGGCGGGTCGCCGTGCTCGGACTGGCGTTCAAGGCGGACACCGACGATGAGCGCGACTCGCTGGCCCACAAGCTGATCAGGCTGCTCGAGCGGGAGCTCGCCGACGTCGCGGTGCACGATCCCCACGTCGCGACGCCGACACTCGGACTGCGGGAGGCGCTCGATGGAGCCGAGGTCGTCGTCGTGGCGGCCAACCACCGGGAGTTCCGCGACCCGGCAACGCTGGCCGCGATCGCAGAGAGCGCCGCGCCGGACTGCCTGGTCGTCGACCCCTGGAACTGCTGGGGCGCATCCCAGGTGTTCGGGTACTCATCGGAGCTGGCCGCGCTCGGAGCCCACGGGTGAGTCGCGTCCTGGTCACGGGCGGCGCCGGCACGATCGGCGCCGCGGTCGTCAAGCGGCTGCTCTCCGACCCGGCCTACGAGGTCCGCGTCTCCGACCAGCGCGTCGCCCCGCAATGGATGCGCGAGGGCTGCGAGGTCCACACCGGCGACCTGCGCGTGCTGGAGGAGGCCAGGACAGCGACCCGCGGCTGCAGCCAGGTGATCCATCTCGCTGCGATCGTCGGCGGCATCGCCAACTTCCACAAGCTGCCTCACACCCTGACCGAGGTCAACAACGGGCTCTACAACGCGGTCGTGCGAGCGGCTCTCGACGCCGAGGTCGAGCGGTTCGTCTATGTGTCCTCGTCGATGGTCTTCGAGCGCGCCGAGCTGTTCCCGACGCCCGAGGACTACCTGCCCCGGTGTCCCGTGCCGCTGTCCGCCTACGGCTTCTCCAAGCTCACAGGCGAGGTCTACTGCCGGGCCGCCCACGACGAGCATGGGCTGCCCTTCACGATCTGCCGCCCCTTCAACGCCTACGGCCCCGGCGAGCTGCCCGACCAGGAACCCGGGATCGCCCACGCCGTCCCCGACCTGATCGAGAAGGTGCTCTCGGGCCAGCGCCCCCTGCAGATCTTCGGCTCGGGCGAGCAGACCAGGACGCTGACCCACGTCGAGGACATCGCCGACGGGATCGTCACAGCCATGAGCTCGCCGGCGGGGCTGAACCAGGACTTCAACATCTCCGCCTCCCGCGAGATGACCGTCGCGGAGATCGCCCGCGTCATCTGGCAGGCCTGCGGCGAGGACCCTGAGCAGTTCGAGCTCGAGCACCTGCCGACGTTCAGCGTCGACGTGCAGCGGCGCTGGCCCTCGGTCGAGAAGGCGCGCCAGCTGCTCGGCTGGGAGGCCCGCATCGAGGTCGAGGACGGGATCGCCGCGACGGTCGCCTGGCTGCGCGGGCTGCGCGGGGCGAACGGGCGCAGCCCCGCCCCGTCGGCCCGGCGCAAGAGCCGGCGCACCGCGCGTGCCAAGACGGCGTCGCAGACCCGGGGTCGAGTCGGCGACGGCCGATAAGCTCCGCCGAATGGCCGCCAGGAAAGCGCTCATCACCGGCGTGACCGGCCAGGACGGGTCCTTCCTGGCCGAGCTGCTGCTCGAGAAGGGCTACGAGGTTCATGGCATGGTTCGCCGCGCCTCGACCGAGAAGTCCGACCGGATCGAGCACTTGCGCGAGCGCATCACCCTGCACCAGGGCGACCTGCTGGACCAGCGCTCGCTGGTCGACGCGATGCGGGCGGCCCAGCCCGACGAGATCTACAACCTGGCAGCGATGTCGTTCGTGGCGTTGTCCTGGATCCAGCCGACCCTGACCGCGGAGTTCACCGGCGTCGGTGTCACCAGGATGCTCGAGGCGATGCGCGAAGTCTGCCCGGCGGCTCGCTTCTACCAGGCCTCCTCGAGCGAGATGTTCGGCAAGGTGCTCGAGGCTCCCCAGACCGAGAGGACCCCGTTCTACCCCCGCTCGCCATATGGCGTGGCAAAGGCCTACGGCCACTTCATCACGGTCAACTACCGCGAGTCCTACGACCTCCATGCGACCTCGGGGATCCTCTTCAACCACGAGTCCGAGCGCCGGGGGCTCGAGTTCGTGACCCGCAAGATCACCTGGCACGCCGCGGCGATCCGCCATGGGCTGGCCAACGAGCTGCGGCTGGGCAACCTGGACGCGGAACGCGACTGGGGGTATGCGCGGGACTACGTCGAAGCGATGTGGCTGATGCTCCAGCGCGAGGACCCGCAGGACTACGTGATCGCGACCGGCGAGGTCCACTCGGTGCGCGAGTGCTGCCAGATCGCCTTCGAGGAGGCCGGGCTGGGCGACTTCGAGCGGTACGTGACGATCGACCCGCAGTTCGTGCGACCGGCCGAGGTCGACCATCTGATCGGCGACGCCTCGAAGGCCGAGCAGGAGCTCGGCTGGACGCCGCGGACCAGCTTCGAGGAGCTGATCCGGCTGATGACCCGTGCGGACCTCGAGCTGCTGGCGGGGAGCTGAGCACGCTGGCCGTCCCGCTGTTCGACAGCTCCACCCCGCTGGCCGGCCTGCGCGAGGAGCTGCGCGGTGCGGTGGCCCGCGTGCTGGACAGCGAGCGCTACATCCTGGGCCCTGAAGTGCAGGCCTTCGAGGCGGAGTTCGCCGACTACTGCGGCACTGCCCACGGGGTCGGCGTGGCCAACGGAACCGATGCGATCACGATCGCACTGCGCGCGATGGGCGTCGGCCCGGGTGACGAGGTTGTGGTGCCGTCGTTCACGTTCTACGCGTCCGCCGAGGCGATCCCGGTGACGGGCGCCCGCCCGGTCTTCTGCGACATCGATCCCGACACCTACTGCGTGACGGCCGAGACGGTGCGAGCCGCGCTGACGCCCCGTACGAAGGCGGTGATCGCCGTCCACCTGTTCGGCAACGTCGCGCCCGTCGCCGAGATCGAGGCGCTCGGTGTCCCGGTCCTCGAGGACGCGGCACAGGCTGCCGGCTCGACCGCGGAGCACGGGCGTCCCGGCTCGCTCGGCACCGCGGCGACGTTCTCGTTCTTCCCGTCCAAGAACCTCGGCTGCTTCGGCGACGGCGGAATGATCACGAGCGGCGACGCCGAGCTCGCCGAGCGAGCGCGGGTGCTGCGCTTCCACGGCTCACACGACAAGGTCACCTACGAGGAGATCGGCTACAACTCGCGCCTCGACGAGCTGCAGGCGGCAATCCTGCGGGTGCAGCTTCCCCACCTGGATCGGCTCTCCGACGGCCGCCGCCAGGCGGGCCGCGACTACGAGCAGGCCGGGCTGGGCGAGCTCGTCACCCTGCCCGAGGCCACGCCGGGCGCCTCCCCCGCCTGGCACCTGTACGTGATCGCCTCCGAGCAGATCGAGCGCGTCGAAGCGACGCTCGCTGAGGCCGGCATCGGCTGCAAGCCCTACTACCGCACCCCCGTCCACAGGCAACTCGCAATGCGGGAGTGGGGTGCCGGAGTCGAGCTCCCCGCCACCGAGCAGGCCGCCGCCCGCCATCTCGCCATTCCGATGAGCCCGGTCCTGACCAGGGAGCAGGTCGACCAGGTCGTCCAGGCTGTCCGCCGCGCCGGCTGACACGGCGAAATAGCGTCTCCTCCTCTTCTCCCACGACGCGCCGCGTGCGCATTCGTATCGACACGCCGGCAGGCCGCGCGGGCGGGCTCGCTTTCTCAAAACGCGCCCCGTGCGCAGTTGTATTGACACGGCGCAGGTCCGCCAGCCGAAGCCGAGACGGAAGGACGTCCCTGCCGCGAAGCGGCACGGACGTCATAACGTCACGGCGCAGGCCTCCGCCAGCGCTCCAGCAGATCCTCCTCCCCCACTTCCCGCACGACCCTCGCCGGCACCCCCATCGCGACTCCTCGGGCGGGCACGTCGCGCGTCACGACGGCCCCGGCGGCCACATAGGCCTCCTCTCCTATCTCGATCCCCGGGGTGAGCACGACTCCGGCCCCGACACGGCAGGCCCTGCGCAGGACCGCGCCGGCCGGGGGCGAAGAGGGCTCGTGGCGGCCCATCGTGTCGTCGTTGCTGGTGATCACCCCCGGTCCGAGGAACACGTCGTCCTCCACCACGGTCGCCGCGGTCAGGTAGACGTTCGTCTGCACCCGGACCCAGTCTCCAACTGTGACGTCGTTGTCGACAACGCTGCCCCGGCCGATGACCGTGCCGATACCGATCCGGGAACGCTCCCGTACGAAGGTCTGGTCTCCCAGGATCGCGCCGATGCCCACGCTGGCGCCGGCGAACACGATCGCACCGACCCCAACCGAGACCCCCGATTCGAGCACCAGCGGCCCGACGGTGCCGGCGGCTGCGGAGTGCGGCGCCAGCTTCGGGCGCCTGCCGAGCACCGCATGATCGCCGATCGTGCAGGCGATGCCGATCGAGGTACCGTCGTGCACCACCACGTACGCTCCGAAGCCGACACCATCGGCAATGCTCACCCCCTCGCCCAGCACGGGCAGCGCGCCCGGTACCGAAGGATCCTCCCCGGCGCTCACAACTTCACGACGTTGGCGACCTCGGCCGACCGCGTGACACCACGCAGGTCGACCACCAGCCGTGCCCGCCGCGCGATCTCCTCGTGATCGACGTCGGGGTGGGCCGTGACGATCAGCGCGAGATCCGCGTCCGTGATCGCCTGCTCGAACGGGGTGCTTGCCAGACCCAGCTCGGGCAGCTCCGGGACGTGAGGGTCGTGGTAGCTGACCTCGGCCCCCAACTCGCGCAACAGGCCGATGATCTTCAGCGCGGGCGATTCCCGCACATCGCCCACGCCCGGCTTGTAGCTGACGCCGATCACCGCGATCCGCGCGCCTTTCACCGCCCGGCCCCGGTCGTTCAGGGCGCGCTGAGCCTTGGCGACGCAGTGGTAGGGCATCTGCTGGTTGATCTTGCCGGCGAGCTCGACGAACTCGGTCGCCATGTCGAACTCGCGGGCCCGCCAGCTCAGGTAGAACGGGTCCACCGGCAGGCAGTGGCCGCCCATGCCGGGACCGGGCTCGAAGCGCATGAAGCCGTAGGGCTTGCTGGCGGCCGCGTCGACCACCTCCCACACGTCGATCCCCATGCGATCGGTCAACATGGCCAGCTCGTTGACCAGCGCGATGTTCACCGAACGGAACACGTTCTCCAGCAGCTTGGTCAGCTCCGCCGCCTCCGGGCTCGAGACGTCGAGGACCTCGTCGCAGACGACCCCGTAGAGCGCCCGGGCGCGCTCGGCACAGGCTTCGGTGAGCCCGCCCACGACCTTCGGCGTGTTGCGCATCGTGTAATCCGTACGCCCGGGGTCGACCCGCTCGGGCGAATAGGCCAGATGGAAGTCGCGGCCGGCCGAGAGCCCCGACTCCTCGAGCAGCGGCAGCAGACGCTCGCGCGTGGTGCCCGGATAGGTGGTGGACTCGAGCACGACGAGCTGGTCGGGGGCGAGCACGCCGGCCAGCGCCCGCCCGGCCTCCATCAGGGGACCCAGGTCGGGCTCGCGGTTGCGGCTCAACGGGGTGGGGACGCAGATCAGGACGGCCTCCGCCTCGGCCAGCGGCGCGTAACGGGTGCCAACGCGGAGCAGCGGCGCCACCTCCGCCAGCGCCTGGGAGGAGACGTCCTCGATGTAGGAGTGCCCCTGCTCGATCGCCTCGACCTTGCGGGCGTCCACATCGACGCCGATCACCTGGCAGCCCTCGCGGGCGAAGGACACTGCGAGCGGCAGACCGACGTAGCCGAGGCCGATGACACCGATCGTGCGCATCAGGGCGCCAGTGTAGGGGCTCAATTGGACGGGCCCCGACTCCGGCCGCCGTGACGCCCCGGACCGAGCGCGGCGCCGCGGCACCGCCCCGCGCCTCTCAGCGGTCGCGCGCCAGCGATTCGAGCGAGCGCAGGTCGGCCGCGACCATCCGGGCCACCAGCGCCTCGAAGCTCAGCTCCGGGTGCCAGCCCAGCTCCCGCCGCGCCCGGGACGGATCGCCCACGCTCGGGGTGGGCTCGGGCTCGCGCACCAGCGAGGCGTCGGTCCTGATGTGCTCCTCGGCACGCAGCCCGACGCAGGCGAACGCGACCTCGGCCAGCTCGGCGACGGTGTGCCCGACGCCGCTGGCAAGGACGTAGTCGCGCCCTCGGTCCTGCTGGAGCATCAGCCACGCGGCTCGCACGATGTCACCGGCGAACGACCAGTCCCTGACGGCATCCAGCGAGCCGAGCGTCAGCTCCTGCTCGAGCCCCAGGGAGATCGCCGCCGCGGCGCGGCTGATGCGGCGGGTGACGAACTGCTCGGGTCGCCGCTCGGACTCGTGGTTGAAGACGATCGCCGAGCTGGCATGCAGGCCGTCGCGAGAGCGCATCGCGCCGAGCAGCTGATGCCCGGCCAGCTTGGCGACCGCGTAGGGCGTGGTCGGCCTGCAGGGGGTGTCCTCGCGCTGCGGGCTCTGCGCCGCGTCGCCGAAGATCGCACCGGAGGCGGGAATCAGCACGCGTATCCCGGGGTCGATGTCCCGGACCGCCTCCAGGATCTCCGCGGAGGAGCCCACGATCGCCCGGATCGTCCGGCCCGGCTGCTCCCAGGAGGCCGGCACGAAGGAGGGAGCGGCGAGGTGGTAGACCTCGCGCGGGCGCGTCTGCTCGATCGCCTGGCGCAGCGTCTGCGGGGCGAGCAGATCGCCGCTGACCAGCTCGATGCGGCCCCGCAGGTGCTCGCTGCACCCCAGCGATCCGTCGCGCCCGCTCCGGATCGTCCCGGTCACGCGGTAGCCCTTCTCGAGCAGCAGATCGGCCATGAACGAGCCGTCCTGGCCGGTGATGCCGGTGATCAGGGCGCTTGGGGAGCCGGACACCGGGGCAGCTTATGCCGGATCGCGGGACGGATCGACAGCACCGGGGTCATAGAGCGCGGCGAGACTGGCGGCGACGACCTCGGGGGCACAGAGCCCCTGGACCCGCAGGCGGCCGCGCTCGCCTGCCACGCGATCGCCGGCCAGCCGGACGAGGGCCTCGGCCAGTGCGACCGGATCGCCCGGCCCGACCAGACCCTCGGGCTCGACCAGCTCGGCCAGGGCGCCGATGCGGCTGGCGGCTACGGGCAGACCGGCCGCCATCGCCTCGGCCGCCGCCAGGCCGAACGTCTCGGCCGAGCGCGACGGGACCAGTGCGATCGCCGCCTGAGCCCGCAGCGCGGCGAGCTCATCGCCGCCGACCCGGCCGGCGAAGCGGACCTCGGAGCCCGCCGCGCGCGCTTCGAGGGAGCCTCGCTCGGGTCCCCCGCCGGCCACGACAAGGGGAAACCCGGCGAGCCGGCACGCGTCGATCGCGACGTCGACGCCCTTCTCGGGTGCCAGGCGCGAGACGACCAGCGCGTACGGGCGGCCGGGAGGCTGGGGCGCAGCGACCGCCTCCGCAACCCGGACCGGCGGCGGGAGCACCCGCACCCGGTCCCAGGGCAGCGGCGCGCCCAGCTCGCGCAGGCGCTCCCGGGCGAAGCGGCTGGGCACGACCACCACGTCGGCCTGGGCGAGGAGCCGACGCTGCCAGAGAGCGAGCGAGGTGGCGTAGGCCAGCGCCTCGCCGCGGTTGCCGCGGCAGTTGCGCAGCACGCCGGGAACCGTGTTCCTCCCGTGGCAGCGCGTGCACTCCCGGCCGGCCGTGAAGCAGACCCCGACCGCGCAGACCAGCCGGTACTGGTGCAGGTGCAGGACGATCCTCGCGCCGGCCGCTCGGGCTGCCGCCAGGGCGCGCCACCCGTAGGCCGGCTGCAGGTTGTGCGCGTGCACGACACGCGCGCCGATACGACGCACCTCGGCGCCGACCGGATCGGCGTCGAGCCCACCGCGCAGCAGACCGACCGCGGCTCGCGCCGAACCGAGCCCGGCGGAGTCCCGCGTCAGCAGCTCGGCGGGCTCTCCCAGCTGCCGGCGGACGACTTCGAGCAGGTCCTCGACCACGCGCTCCTCGCCGCCGGTTGTGCGGTAGCGGTTGTGTAGGAACAGGACCATCCCGGCGTCAAACCTAGACTCTCTGCCTGTCATGGACTCCCAGGCCTCGATCGTCATCCCCACCCGCCGGCGCCTTCCCTATCTCGAGGTGACGCTGGAGTCGATCCGCGACCAGGCCGCCGGCCGGGGCGTCGAGATCGTGGTGGTCGACGACGACGGCGAGTCCGCCGGGGCGCGCGCCCTGGTCGAGCGCTGCGGCGCGCATTACGAGCCCCATCGACATCCCATGGGTCTCAACGCAGCCCGCAACACGGGCGTTCGCCGGTCGACCGGCTCCCTGGTCGTGTTCCTGGACGACGACGTCTGCGCCCACGAAGGATGGCTCGGTGCGCTCCTGCAGGCGGCGCGGGGGCATCCCGGCACCGACGTCTTCGCCGGGCGCATCACCGCCCGGCTGGAGGGTCCGGCCCCACGCAGCTGCGGGCGCGAGAAGCCTCCCATCACGACCCTGGACCTGGGCGAGCGGGATGTGCCGACGCGATTCGCCTGGGGCTCGAACATGGCGATTCGCCGCAGCGCGCTGGAGCGGGTCGGTCCCTTCGACGAGACCCTGCAGGAAGGCGGCGACGAGCAGGAGTGGCAGGAACGTGCCCTGGCTGGGCGGCCCGGCGCGCCGGCTCTCTACGTCGGCGCGGCATGGGTCGAGCACCGCCGGGCAGGCGAGGACGCTCGCCTGCGAGCCCTCTGCCGGTCCGCGCGGGCGCGGGGCCGGGCTGCACGCCGGTTCGACGCAGGCCGCGGGCGGGCGCCATCGGCAGCGGCGGAGCTTGCCACGCTGGGCGGCTGCCTCGGTCACGTGCTCAGGCGCAACTGCCCGGCCGGCCTGACGATGGCCGCGCACAGCGCCGGTCGCCTGAGCCAGGCGCTGAACGAAGGTCTTGCCAGACGCCACGTGGGGCCGTGGCGGCGGGCCGCGCGCGACACGCCGGCTACGGAGACGAGGCCCCCGGCGAGCACGCAGCCCGACTTCCTGTCGGGGACGAGCGGGACGGTGGGCGGTCTGGACGGCCTGCGCCGCCGCGCCGGCGACGAGCTTGCCGCAGCGGGCGAGCTGCTCAGCGGCAGGCAGGTGCGGCTCGCGCTGGCCGCGCGGCACGACCCGCCCCGGCGCCGGGTGCTGGCGCTGGGGGTGGTGCGCCCCGAGCATCGCGAGCTCGCGGCGGCGATCCGGGCCGAGCTGGAGAGCTCGCGCCACGACGTGCGCCTGCACACCTCCCCGCCGGGGGCGGCGGGGAAGTTCGAGAACCTCAACCGCCTGCTCGCCCAGCACCCGGCCGAGGGCCACGACTGGCTGCTCGTGATCGACGACGACGTGGAGCTGCCGCACGGCTTCCTCGACCGGTTCGTGTTCCTGTCCGAGCGCTTCTCGCTGACCCTGGCGCAGCCTGCGCATCGGCTGCACTCCCACGCCGCCTGGGACGTGACCCGCCGGCGCCCCGGCAGCGTCGTGCGCGAGACCAGCTTCGTCGAGATCGGACCCGTCACGGCGTTCGCCAGCGCCTGCTTTCCCGTGCTGCTGCCCTTCCCGGAACTGCGCATGGGCTGGGGCCTCGATGTCCACTGGGCGGCCGTGGCCCGTGAGCAGGGCTGGCGCTGCGGCGTCCTCGACGCGGTCACCATCCGCCACCGTCAGGCCCCCGCCGGCGCCGCCTACCCCCGCGAGGCGGCGATCGCCGAGGCTACCTCGTTCCTGGCCGGACGTCCCCACCTCAGCGCGGCTGAGGCACAGCGCACCCTCGCAACCCACACCCGCTGGTGAGCGCAGCCTCGGACACGCTGCGGGTCGCCGTGGTGGCCGAGTTCTACCCGAGCCGCCGCGATCCGGTGCTCGGGGTGTGGGCCCACCGCCAGGCGCTCGCGGCACGCGACGCCGGGGCGGAGGTGCGGGTGCTGGTGCTGCATCGCCTCGTGCCCTCCAGGGCTTCGCTGTCGGCGGGGCCGGCGAGCGCGTCGCGGGCGCTGGCGCAGCTGGTGGGCGAGCCGCGGCGGCAGGTCAGGGACGGGCTGACGATCGATTACATCCCTTACCTCTCCCCGCCCCGGGAGGGCTCCTATGCCGCCTGGGGCGCCTGGGCGGCTCCGCCGCTTGCCCTGGCACTGCGACGGCTGCGGCGATCCTTCCCCTACCAGATCGTCCACGCCCACAACGCCGTGCCGGCCGGCGATGCGGTCCGCCGCGTCAGGCCCGGGGCGCCGTTGGTCGTGTCTGTGCACGGCGGCGACGTGCTCTACACCGCGGGCAGGGGCCGCTCGGGGGCGCAGGCGGTCGCCAACGGCCTCGGTGCGGCGCGACTGGTGATGGCCAACAGCGAGGGGATCGCCGAGCTCTCGCGCAGGCACGGGGCGGGCGAGACGCGGGTGATCCACCTCGGCACCGATCTACCGGCCGCACAGCGTCTCCGTCGGGCCGATGGCGAGGCGAGCCTGGTCACGGTCGCGCATCTGATCGCGCGCAAGCGTCATGCCGATGTGCTGCGCGCGGTCGCCGTGCTCGGGACCAAGCACCCGCGTTTGCGCTATGTGATCGTGGGCGACGGACCCGAGCGCACGGCGCTGGAAGGGCTGGCGGCGCGCCTGCAGATCTCCGAGCGGGTCGACTTCCTGGGTCAGCTGCCGCCCGGCGAGGCGATCGAGCGGGCACGGCAGTGCACGCTGTTCGTGATGCCCTCGACCGACGAGGCCTTCGGGGTCGCCTACATCGAGGCGATGGCCGGCGGCGTCCCTGCGATCGGATGCCGCGGCGAGCCCGGTCCGGAGGAGATCGCGGCTGCGGGGGACGGCTTCCTGCTGGTCCCGCCCGGCGACATCGAGCGGCTGACCCAACGCATCGACGAGCTGCTCTCCGATCAGCATCGGCTGCGCGAGGCGGGCCAGCGGGCACGGTCGACCGTGGAGGGACACTTCACCTGGGAGCGCTGCGGCGAGGAGACGCTGGCCGCCTACCGAGACGTCCTGCCTTGAAGCCCGTGCTGTTCATCACGGGACGCGTTCCGGCCTATCGGGCCGGGGCACTGGAGCGACTGCACCAGCGCGAGGGCATCGAGGTGGCCCTGTTCGGTGGACGGCTGCGCCATGGCGGCGCCGAACAGCCCGCCGATCTTCCCTTTCCCCACCTCTCGATCGCACCGCACGAACTGCTGGCCCTGGCGAGCAGCGGCCGCCACCGGGCCGTGGTGTGCTCGACCGCCGGTCGGCTCGCGCCCCTTGCCGGGTGGGCCGGCGCGCGCCGAGCCGGCCTGCCGCTGATCCTCTGGGCATCGCTGTGGTCGCACCCCCGCACGCTCGCCCATGCTCTCGGCTACCTGCCTCTGAGGCGGCTGTACCGGTCGGCCGACGCGGTCGTGACGTATGGACCCCACGTCAGCGCTTACGTCAGCGCGCGCGGCGCCCGCAACATCCACATCGCCCCACAGTCGGTGGACAACGACTTCTGGCGCGCCGCCGGCGTCCCTGCGGCGCGGATCGGGGGAGGGGCGGACGAGGGGGCGACGCGCTTCCTTTTCGTCGGGCGGGCCGCTCCGGAGAAGGGGCTCGAGGTGTTGATGCAGGCATGGGGAGAAGCCGCTCCGAACGCCACAGGCTGCACGCTCGCGCTGGTTGGCGGGGGCGGCGGCGGGGTGCCTGTGCAGCGCACCGTTCCGCTGGGGGCGCTGGCCCCCGAGGCGCTGCGCGAGGTCTACGCGGCGTGCCACGTGCTCGTGGTCCCCTCGATCCCGACCCCCACCTTTCGCGAGCCCTGGGGCCTGGTGGTGAACGAGGCGATGAACAGAGGACTTGCCGTGATCGCATCAGATGCGGTCGGTGCCGCCGCCGGCGGGCTGGTGCGCGACGGGGTGAACGGCCTGGTCGTGCCGGCGGGCGACCCCCACGCGCTGGCACGCGCGATCGAGCGGCTGGCCGGCGACCGGCAGCTGCGCGCACGCATGGGGGAGGCCGGGGCCGCAGACGTCCTGGCCTACAGCCATGAGGCCTGGGCAGCCGGGTTCTCGAGCGCGCTGTCAAGCCTCGGCGTCTCCCGAGGCCATTGGTAGCGTTGACGGATCGCGCCCATGAGAGTCCCCCGCCTGCAGAGACGACTCGCGCCGACGGTGGGCCTGCTGGTTGCCCTCATCCTGTCGGGCCCGATGCCGGCCCAGGCCGACATCGGCCAGAGGATCATCCGGCTCTGCACGACCGAAAAGTCGCTCAGCGGCTTCCCGCCGAGTGCCTACGCGAAGGCGCTCAAGGAGATCAGCGCGACGACGGAAGAGTACAGCGACTGCGGCCAGCTGATCCGCCAGGCGCAGCAGGCTGCCGCGCTGGGTCACGGAGGCGGCAGCACCGGCGGGGCGCTGCCCCAGGCAGTCGCAGCGACGCCGGCCGAGCAACAGGCGATCTCGAGCGCCCCGAAGACCGGCTCGGCGCCCGTCAACGTCGGCGGCCAGGTGATCCATCCCGGCGTCGTCCACGCCAACGTCGCCTCGGCTTTCAGCACGCTCCCGACTCCGCTGCTGGTACTGCTCGGCTTCCTGCTGGCCTGTCTGCTGGTGTTCGGCGGCGTCGTCCTGCGCAACAGGGTTCGTGACAGAAGCGCCGACTGAGAGCGCTCCGGCGCCCGCCGCATCACCTGCGCTGGGCGTCGCGCCACCACTGAAGCCGTCACGGACCGCTCGGCGGGGTCGTATCCCCGCGGGCGCGGCGAGGAGCCACGGCCTGCGGCTGTGGCCCTCGACGCTGCTGTTCGCCGGGCTGCTGTGCCTGCTCAGCTTCTACGACAAGGGCGGCCTGAGCCTGGAATCGATCACGACGACCGAGATCGCCCTGACGATCGGCGCCGGGATCGTGCTCGCCGCAGCCGCGCTGGTGCTGACCAGGGGCACGCCTGCCTTCGGGCTGTGGCCGTCCCTGCTGCTGCTCGCCTTCGCGCTGCTCAGCGCGCTGTCGATCGTGTGGTCGGTCCAGCCCGACGCCAGCTGGCGGGACGCCGACAGGCTGCTGGCATACGCCGCCGTGTTCGCAGCGACGGTGGTACTCGCGCGGCTCGCGCCGCGTCGCTGGCCCGCGCTGCTGGGCGGCATCGTGCTGGCATCGGTGATCGTCTGCGGCTACGCGCTGCTGACCAAGAGCCTGCCCGACCAATTCCCTGAAGCGAACCGGTACGCCCGCATCTACGAACCGTACGGCTACTGGAACGCGCTGGGCCTGACGGCGGCGATGGGCGCGATCTGCTGCCTCTGGCTGGGCGCTCGCCGCGCGGGCCACGCACTGCTCAGCGGACTTGCCTATCCGGCGATGGGCGTGCTGCTCCTGACCCTGCTGCTCGCCTATTCGCGCGGAGCGCTGCTGGCCCTGGGCGCCGGCGCGATCCTGTGGTTCTGCCTCGTCCCCTTGCGCCTGCGCGGTGCGGCGGTGCTGCTGGCGGGCGGGCTCGGGGCGGGCGTGATCGCCGCCTGGGACTTCCACGACCACGCGCTCAGCTCGGAAAACGTGCCGATCGCCGAAGCGACCTCGGCGGGACATGAGCTGGGCGCGCTCGTGATCGCGATGGTCGTCGTCCTGACGCTGGTGGGAGTGGCGGTTCAGTTCGCGACCGGGCGGCGGGCCCCATCGCCGATCCTGCGCCGGCGCGCCGGGGCGGCGCTGCTCGCCCTGATCGGAGTGCTCCTGCTCGGCTTCGTCGGGGCGCTGGCCCACAGCCACCGTGGCCTCACGGGGAGCATCTCGCACGCCTTCGACACGCTCACGAACCCCCACGCCAAGGTCCCCAACACACCAGGCCGCCTGACGGCGATCGCGAGCGTCCGCGCCCAGTACTGGGACGAGGCCCTCAAGGTCTTCAAGGCCCACCCCGCGCTGGGCGTGGGGGCGCAGGGCTATGAAGTCGCCCGACTGCGCTACCGAACGGGGGCGCTGCCCGTGAAACACGCGCACGGCTTCATCGTGCAGACGCTGGCCGACCTCGGGCTGGTGGGGCTGCTGCTCGCCCTGTCGCTGCTGATCGTCTGGATGGCCGCGGCCGGCCGCCCCACCCATCCGTTCAACCGCCGCTGGAGCAGCTGGCGCGAGATCCGCGCCGGCACTCGTCCGGGCTGGCGGCCCCTGGCCCGTGGCGAGGGACGCCGCTACACGCCAGAGCGGATCGGCATGCTGAGCCTGCTCTGCGTGGTCGTCGCCTTCGGGGTGCACTCGCTGATCGACTGGACCTGGTACGTGCCGGGGGACGCGCTGGTGGCCCTGATCTGCGCGGGCTGGCTCGCAGGCCGCGGGCCGCTCCAAGCGACCGCGCCGGCGGCGGCGAGCGGCGTGCCGGCGGCGACCTCTTCGAACGGTGCCGCCAACGGGCTCCTGGCGGGCGGCCGCGCCGGCTCGGTACGGATCGCCGTGGCATGCGCGGCCGTGCTGGGAGCGCTGCTGATCGCCTGGTCGCAGTGGCAGCCCCAGCGCTCGGAAGACGCGCGCGAACAGGCCCTCGGGCTGCTGGCCAGTGACCCCCGTGGCGCCCAGGCGGCGGCCCAGGATGCGGTCTCGCGCGACCCTCTCTCGGTCGAAGCCCTGTTCGCGCTGGCCGAGGTCCAGAACGCGGAGGGTCACCCACGTCTGGCTCGCCGCACGCTGCTGCACGCGGTACGACTGCAGCCCTCCAACCCGCAGACCTGGCTGGCGCTCGGCCGCTTCGACCTCGCCCAGGATCCCGAGGCCGCCATGCAGGAGCTGCGGGCCGGGATCTACCTCGACCCGGAGTTGATCTCCCCCGCTGCGCTGGCCCCGGGCCAGCCGGGCCAGTCGGAAGCGGTCGAAGCCTACAACGACTACGTCCAGGCGCTGCGCGGCGTCGCGCAGGCGCAGGCGCTCAGAAGCGCTGCCGCACGGCCCTCGCCAGCAAGACGCTCCGCGCGCCGGGAAGCCCGCCGGCGGCGCGCACGTCGATCTCGGCGAAGCCGAAGTCTGCGATGAGCGCCGAGAGGGTCGCGGCGCTGTAGTAGCGGAGGTGGTCGGCGCGCGGATCGAAGCGTGCCGCGAATGCTCGTCTGGACAGCGCGGCGCCGACCAGCGCGGCCGGCCCGAGCGAGGGCGTGCTGAGCAGCAGCCTGCCGCCTGAGCGCAGCACGCGGCGCAGCTCCGAGAGCCACGCCGCGGTGTCGGCGACGTGCTCGATCACCTCGCCGGCCCAGACGACGTCGAAGCTGGCATCGTCGAGCTCCCAGGCTCCTTCGCCGGACAGCAGTCGAACCTCGAGCCCGGGGTGGCGGGCTCGGGCTCGCCGCAACGGCTCCGCGGCCACGTCGGCCGCGACGACGTCGGCGCCCTTCGCCGCGATCAGCGCGGCGAAGCTCCCCTCGCCACAGCCGACGTCGAGCACCCGCTCCCCCCTCGCCACGCCACCGAGCAGGAAGCGGCTGCGCAGGCCGAAGGCCGCCGGCTCGAGGCCCTCGGGAATGCCCTGCCAGAGAGCTTCGTGGTACTCGCGGGAGGGCATGCCGGCTAGCCCGGATCGACCCCTGACGGCGCCGTACGGCCACCTTGTCCGGCGCGGGCGCCAGAGTGCATCTGGGCTCTCATGTCTAGTCAACCCTACGCGTAGCGATTATGTTGGCGCGATGAGCGATCGGGAGGGCGCCGGAAGGCCGCAGGCACGGTGAGGGTCGCGCTTGACAGCCGCCCAGCCTCCGACCCCAGCGGCGTCGGACGCTATTCGCGCTGCCTGCTCAGGGCGCTCCGCGAGACTGCGGCCGCCAGCGACGAGGTATTGGGCACGAACCGCCCTGCCACGACGGTTCGCTCACGCGGCACCGACGTGTTCCACACCCCATGGATGGACGGGGCGATGCTCCACAGCCCCTGCCCGATGGTGGTCACGATCCACGACCTGACAGCGCTGAAGCGTCGCAGCGAGCACCTCCGCACGAGCCTGCGCCTGCGTCTTCGGCCACTGGCCCTGCAGCGGGCATCCAGCGTGATCGTCCCCACCCAGGCGGTGGCCGAAGACGCCATCGCGCATCTTCGCCTGGAACGAGGGCGGGTCGTGGTGATCCCGGAGGCTGCCGACTCGTCGATGTATGCACGCAAGGCCTCCGAGGTCGGTGCCGTGCGGAGCCGGTTCGCGCTGCCCGAGCGGTACCTGGTATGGGTCGGCGGGCTGCAACATCCCGACCCGGGAACCCACATCGCCAGGCTCGCCGCGACGCCGCATGAGCTGCCCCTCGTGCTCGTCGGCCCCACCCGGCCGTGGGCGCACGAGCTGCCCGAGGTGATCCTGACGGGCAACGTCAGCGACGACGAGCTGGCCGCGATCTACACCGGCGCCCACGCGCTCCTGATCTCGACCGAGGGCGAAGGCTTCGGGCTGCCCGCCGTCGAGGCGCTCGCCTGCGGTGCGCCGGTCGTGGCGTCGGAGGGCCCGGCGCTGCGCGAGGCGCTGGGCGACCGCGCCACGTTCGTCGCGGCCGGCGACATGGGTGCGCTGCTCGATGCGGCGCACCGGGCCTCGCGGCCCGCGCCGCCGCCGCCGGCCTGGACCTGGGAGGACGCGGCTCGGGCCACCTGGGGCGTGTACGCACGCGCACTGGCCGAGAGCGGACCGGCGTACACGGCTCAGCGCGGTCTGCTGCGGTCCACTTCCTGGCAGAGCGGGGCCTGAGGCAGGAAGAGCTGGACGTGAGGCGAGGCTAGTAAGCGCCTCGCCGCGAGATCACGGCGGGAATCGTCTTCAGGAGGATCGTCAGGTCGAGCGCCAGCGACCACCGCTCGAGGTAGAGGAAATCGAGGTGGACGAGGTCGTCGAAGTCGAGTTCGGAGCGCCCTGACACCTGCCACAGGCCGGTGATGCCGGGCAGCACCAGGTAGCGCTTGCGGTGCCAGTCCTCGAGCATCGTGTAGTCGCGTTCGGGCAGCGGCCTGGGTCCGACCAGGGACATCTCGCCGCGCAGGACGTTGATCAGCTGGGGAAGCTCGTCGAGCGAAAAGCGGCGCAGGAACCGTCCGACCGGCGTCAGGCGCGGGTCGTCGCGAATCTTGAAAAGCGCCCCCGAGGCCTCGTTGAGCTCTTCAAGATCGGCCTGGCGCTCCTCGGCGTCGCTGTGCATCGTGCGGAACTTCAGGCAGGCGAATGGTCGCTGGCCGATGCCGCGGCGCATCGAGCGGAACAGGATCGGGCCGCGCGAGGTGAGCACGACGGCGAGCGTGAGCGCGAGCAGCAGGGGACTGAGCAGGACGAGCAGCACGGTCGCGCCGACGATGTCGAAGGTCCGCTTCAGCGCGAAGTCGATGCCCTCGAAGGCCGGCGGGCCCAGTTCGAACAGCGGCACCGACTGGCCGGGGACGAACTCGGCGCGGTGGATCAGGATCTCCATCGTCGAGGGCGCCAGGCGCACGCGGATGCCGCGCCGGTGGCACTGGTCGACGAGCTCGACCGCCGCGTCCTGGGGGAAGTCCGGGTCGGCGATGATCACCTCGTCGACGCGGACCGTGGCCAGCACCGCGTCGAGGTCCTCGAGCGAGCCCAGCGAGCGCAGGCCGTTCTCCGGCAGCGGGGTGGGCGAGAGGAAGCCGACGACCTCGATCGGCGAGTGCGGCACGTCGGCGAGCGCGTGGGCCACGTCGGCGATCTGCCTGCCGCGGCCCACCAGCACCGCCCGGCGCTGGAAGCCGGCGGCCCGCAACAGCAGCAACGTGACCTGGTCGTAGGCCCCGCGCAGCGCCGAGACGTAGAAGATCGCGAAGATCAGCGAGCCATAGAAGAGGTAGTAGCTGGAGAAGTGTTCGCCGTTGACCACGGCGAAGATCACCGCGACCAGCGACACCTCGAACAGCGACCCGACGATCCGCGGCAGGCCGGGGCGCAGGGCGCGCTCGGCATACAGGCCCGAGTTGGCGAACAGCAGCACGGTGAGCAGGTAGGCGAAGGGCAGGAAGTTTTCGGTGCCGTGGAGATCGTTGGTCGCGTCGACGCTGCCGTGCACGGCTTCCTTGAGGACCAGGGCGGTGAAGATCGCGAAGGCCACGCCGGCGAAGTCGAGCGCCAGCAGCGCCAGCACGCGGCCGGCGCGGCGCAGCGTGGAGATGCGCACCAGGAAGCTCAGGGCCGGCGGTCGCTTGGAGCGGACGTCGCGGTCGAGGTCGCGCCGAGGCGAGGGTGCGCGCGACGCCTCGAGAGGGGCCTGCCTGCTCGGGCGGGGCGGCGTCGAAGGTGCCTGCACCCGGGGCGCGGGAGGAGCCGACGTTCCCGACGGACGTGTTCCCATCTCGTTGCTCACAACACCTCGGTCCCCCCGACAGAGCGGTCTCGCGATGGCCGTGCCTTGGCGCCGCGTGATCGCCCGAGCGGGCTCAGCGAGAGCTACCCCCGACGAGCAGCTCCACTCCGGAGTCCGCGATCGTCCGCTGCAGGCCGTCGCGCAGCGACACCTCCGGCGCCCACTCGAGCAGCTTGCGGGCCAGCGAGATGTCGGGGCGGCGCTGCTTGGGGTCGTCGATGGGCAGCGCCTCGAAGACGATCTCCGAGCTGGATCCGGTCAGCTCGCGGACCGTCTCGGCCAGTTCCAGCAGTGTGAACTCGTCCGGATTTCCGATGTTCACGGGATCATGATACCCCGACTCGGCCAGCGCGATGATGCCGCGGATGAGGTCGCTGACGTAGCAGAACGAACGCGTCTGGCCGCCATCGCCGAAGACCGTGATCGGACGGTTGGCCAGCGCCTGCCTGAGGAAGGTCGGGATCGCGCGACCGTCGTGGGGGCGCATCCTGCTGCCGTAGGTGTTGAAGATGCGCACGATCGCCGTGTCAACGCCCTGCTGGCGGTGGTAGGCCATCGTCAGCGCCTCGGCGTACCGCTTCGCCTCGTCGTAGACACCGCGCGGGCCGATCGGGTTGACGTGTCCCCAGTAGCTCTCCGACTGCGGGTGCTCGAGCGGGTCGCCGTAGACCTCGCTTGTCGAGGCGGTCAGGAACCGCGCCCGCTTGGCCTTCGCCAGCCCGAGCGTGTGGTGGGTGCCGTAGGAGCCGACCTTGAGGGTGTGCAGCGGCAGGCGCAGGTAGTCGATCGGCGAGGCGGGCGAGGCGAGGTGGTAGACGAAGTCGATCGGCTCGTCGATGAAGTAGGGATCGATGATGTCGATCCCCAGGTGGATGAACCTGTCCGGATCGCGGATGTGGGCGATGTTCGCCAGCGAACCCGTCTCGAGGTTGTCGACGCAGATCACGCGGTTGCCGCGGGCCAGCAGCTCATCGCACAGATGAGAGCCGAGGAACCCAGCACCCCCCGTGACCACGCACGTCGCCATGGCCAGGAGAATACCCGTGCAGCCGGTGCCGGCAAGGCCCGGGAGATCGCTTGCGGCTCGGGCGCCCCCGCCGGGCGCCCGAGGCGGGCTGGGCGCGCAGGTACATATCATCCCTCCCATGACCGCAGCGGAACTGCCGGACGAGCGCGCCGAGGAGCGCACCGTAGCGCCGATCGTCGGCCCGGATGACCCGCGTCGCTTCACCGACTCGGGGATCGAGATCGCCGAGCTCTACACCGAGGCCGACCTGCCCGCCGAGCTCGACCTGGGCGAGCCCGGCTCGTTCCCGTACACGCGGGGCGTGCACAAGGAGATGTACCGCAAGCAGACCTGGACGATGCGCCAGTACGCGGGCTACGCCTCCGCGAAGGAGTCAAACGAACGCTACCGCTACCTGCTCTCAAAGGGCTCCACCGGGCTGTCGATGGCCTTCGACCTGCCCACCCAGCTCGGCCTGGACTCCGACAACCCGCGCTGCCTCGGCGAGGTCGGGCGCACCGGCGTCGCGATCGACACGATCGAGGACATGCGCACCGTCTTCGAGAACATCCCGCTGGAGCGCGTCTCGACGTCGATGACGATCAACGCGCCCGCGAGCGTCCTGCTGTGCATGTACGAGCTCGTCGC
>JBKQOO010000094.1:0-10673 GCA_052145475.1 Solirubrobacteraceae bacterium | reverse complement strand
GTGGCGCGCCTGCGCCAGCCCGGGCGCCTGGCGGTGATCGGCAGCGGCAGCAACCTGTGGGACGTGGTCCACGTAGAGGACGTGGCGGAGGCGATCCTGCTGGCCGCCGCACCAGACGCGCCCGCCGGAGGCGTCTACCACGTGGTCGACGACGAGCCGATCAGCTACTACGACTTCATGGCGCTGACCGCGACGGCGCTGGGGGTCGGCCCGCCGCGGCGGATCCCGGTGGCTGTGGCGAGGCTGGTGGCGGGGAGCAATGCGGTCGACGCGGTGGTTCGCTCGGCCCGGTCCTCGAACGCCCGCGCCAAGGCGGAGCTCGGCTGGTCGCCGCGTTTTCCCTCCGCGCGCCAGGGCGTTCCCGACGCGATCGCCGGGCTCGCGGGCTAGACGTAAGCGAGCCCCGACGGGCGACGCGGCAGGGGCGGGCGGCTCAGTCGGGCAGGCCGAAGGCGTGCCCGGCCTCGTCGGCCACGTGCCGCGCGATCGCGAGCGAGGAGGTGGCGGCGGGCGAGGGCGCGTTGCGTACGTGCAGGGCCCGCTCGGTGTGAGAGAAGACGAAGTCGTCGACGAGCTTGCCGTCGCGGCCCAGCGCCTGGGCGCGGACGCCGGCGAAGGCGGGCTGGACGTCGCTGGTGCGCAGCTCGGGGACGTAGCGGGCGGCCGCCTTGACGAAGGCCGAGCGCAGGGCGGCGTGGCGCAGCTCGGTGACGCCGGTGCTCCACCAGCGCGCCAGCATCCTCCAAGTGCCCGGCCAGCCGAGCGTCTCCAACAGGTCCCGCCGATCGACGCGCGCGAGCCGGTAGGCGTCGCGGGCGCCGGCCATCAGCGCCGTCGGTCCGACCAGGACCTCGCCGTCGATGTGCTTGGTCAGGTGCACGCCGAGGAACGGGAGCGAGGGGTCTGGGACCGGGTAGATCAGCGAGCGCACCAGATGGCGGCGCTCGGGAAGCAGTCGCAGATAGGCGCCCCGGAACGGGACGATGCGAGGATCCGGGTCCGCACCGGCCGACACGGCCAGCCGATCGGCCCAAGCCCCCGCGCAGAACACGGCGTGGCGCGCCTCGGTGGCGCCCTGCGAATGGGTCAGCTGCAGCGAGTGGGCGCCCACCCTCACGCCCTGCACCTCGCAGCCAGTCGCGATCGTGCCGCCCGCCTCTGCGACATCCTGCGCGTAGGCTTGCGCGACGGCGTGAAAGTCGGCGATGCCCGTGCCGGGGGAGTGCAGGCCGGCGATCCCCGTCGCGTGGGGCTCGATCTCCCTGATCCCGTCGGCGTCGATCCGGCGCAGGCCCGCGACGCCGTTGGCGCGGCCCCGTCGCTCGAGCTCGTCGAGCCGGTCGAGCTCGGAGCGGTGCGTGGCGAGGATCACCTTCCCGCAGCGTTCGCTGGCGAGCCCCCGCCGCTCGCAGTACTCGTACATCTCCCGGGCGCCCGCTACGCACAGACGGGCCTTCAGGGAGCCCGGGACGTAGTAGACCCCGGCGTGGATCACGCCGGAGTTGTGCCCGGTCTGGTGGGTCCCGAGCTCCCGCTCCCGCTCGAGCACGCAGATCGAGGCGGCCGGGTTGCGCCTGCCCAGCTCACGGGCGACGGCGAGGCCGAGGATGCCGCCTCCGACCACGGCGAGGTCGCAGCGCTGGCTCGGCTGATCGTTCATCCGTGCTGGATCGGCATCGGCCCGGCCTAGGCTTTAGCCGCGTCGGGCCCGCCCGGCGCGGTGGCCGCGGCGGCGTCGACCAGGCCCGCGCCATACAGGCCTTCGTCGCCTCCGCCACCCAGCTTGCGCGCCGTCGCCCGCAGCCGCGCCGTGATCTGCGCGGGCGTGGGGTGGGGTCCGAGGACGCCGCTTGCGATCACCAGCGCGGCCGTCGCGGCGACGTGGGGGGTCGCCATCGAGGTGCCTTCATAGCCGCCGGGCAGCCCGAAGCGGCTGACCGAGCTGCCGGTGAAGGTCTCCTGGAAGATGTCCGCCCCGGGCTCTTCGGGGTGACAGTTGGGGTCGCCCGGCAGGTCCGCGTCGGGGCCCCCGCCCGGCGCTACGAGGGTGAGGCCGGCGCCGTCGTTGGAGTAGGCGGCCAGGCAGCCGTGCACGGTGGTCGCGCCGACCGAGACGACGTCGGGGGCGCGAGCCGGGTAGGCGATCGCGGCGTGGCCCTCGTTGCCCGCGGCGGCGACCACCAGCACCCGGTGGCGGTGGGCGTAGCGCAGCGCTTCGATCAGCTCGGGGATGTCGGATGCGGTCACGCCGGGCGAGAACTCGAGGCTGAGGTTGATGATCTGGGCGCCGTGGTCGACGGCGAAGCGGACGCCTTCGGCGATCGTCGACGCTTCGCCTTCACCCTCGGTGTCGAGCACGCGCACCGGCATGATGCGGGCGCCATAGGCCAGCCCGGTCACGCCGACGCCGTTGTTGATGTCCTCGGCGATCGTGCCGGCCACGAAGGTGCCGTGGCCGTTGCGGTCGTTCGGGTAGGGGTTGCGCGCGACGAAGTCGTAGCCTTTGACGAACTGCCAGCGGCTGAAGCCAGGGGAGATCCGGAAGGGGCCGCGGTTGGCGTAGGCGACGCCGGTGTCGAGCACGGCGACAGTGACCCCCTGCCCGCCGGGCCGGCCGTCGGCGGCGACGTTGGCCCAGGCCTGGGGGGCGTTCACCCCGAATTCTCCGACGAAGTTCCACTGCAGCTGCTCCCAGCCGCCCGGTTGGGTCCCGTCCCCGGGGTTGTCGGGGATGAACGTCCCGGCGGCGCGAGCACGATAGTCGGGGACGGCCCACTGCACACCCTGCTCACCCCGCAGCCGGCGAAGCTCGGCGGCCATGCTCTCGCCGGCGGGCAGCACGACGACGCCGGTTCGGCCCGCGTCAGCGGCGTGGGCGCCCGCGCCGCGCCGGGCCGCGACGGCCCGCACCGGGATGGCCGGCGCGGCATAGCGCACGACGATCTTGGTCGGCGCGAGCCCGCTCGCTCCGGCGACGGGTGCGGCCAGCGCGGCAACCGCCGCTGCGGCGGCCAGCGCGAGCAGGCCTCGCCACGGCCTGACCGGCCGGGGGCGGGAGGTCTGCGATGCTGGGCGGTGCAGGAGGTTCATGTCGCTTCCAGTAATGATGATGCGCCCGAGCGCGCGGCGAGTAGGCACTGTCGCAGGCGCCGCGGGGGACTGATGAGCGATCGCTTCTTTCCACGGGACGACTACTTCATGCATCTGGCCCTGCGCGAGGCCGAGCGTGCGTTGGAACACGACGACGTGCCGATCGGCGCGGTCGTGGTGCGCGACGGCGAGGTTCTGGCCGGCGCCCACAACGAGCGCGAGCTCCGCCAGGACCCGACAGCCCACGCCGAGGTGCTGGCCCTGCGCGAGGCCGCCCGCCACGATGGGCACTGGCGGGTGCTGGACGCCGTCATGTACGTGACCCTCGAGCCGTGCGCGATGTGCGCCGGCGCGCTCGTGCTGGCGCGGCTGCCGCGGGTCGTGTACGGCGCAAGCGACCCCAAGGCGGGGGCCTGCGGAAGCGTGCTCGACGTCCTGGGCGAGCCGCGGCTGAACCATCGCCCGGAGGTCTCGGGTGGCCTGCTGGCCGAGGAGTGCGGGGCGCTGCTGAGCGCGTTCTTCGCGGCCCGGCGTTGAGGGCGGCCGACAGCAGCCCGGGCGCAGCCGCGGCCGGAACTCCGTGTGCCGCCGCCCACCCCGATCATCTAGCCTTGGGCCCGTCGCCCTGGAGGGGTGGCAGAGCGGTTGAATGCGGCGGTCTCGAAAACCGTTTCAGGCCTGATTGGTCTGACGAGGGTTCGAATCCCTCCCCCTCCGTCGTTGCGGGCTCCTGCCCACGTCGCCCCCGAGCGAGGTCCGTATGAAGAGTCCCCGCGAAGACGGGTCTGCGTGCGCGGCTTTCAGTGCACCTCAACGATGTCGCCGATGGCGAGCATGTCGAAGACTGTGTGGGCCGTTTCGATCGGTAGCTCCACGCACCCGTTCGACTGCGGAAAGCCGTAGGAGGCGCGCGGGTAGCCGTGGACGGCGTCGCCGCCGTTGAAGTAGTTGACCCACGGGACATCTGGAGCGATGTAGTGGACGCCGTCCGGATCGGTGCCGGTCATCGTTGTCGAGACGTACCGTGCGTAGATCGGGAAGATCCCCTTTTCGGTTTCCGCGCCCGGTACGCCCGTGTTCACAGGGGTGCTCAGCACGGCTCGTTGCCCGCGATAGAGGACGAGCGTCTCGGGCAGCGACTCGCTGACCGACACCCAGGTGTAGGGCTGCTGAGCGCGGCGGTAGTGCGTCTCGGCTGCGAGGATCGAATCCCAGGTGGACACGTTCGGTTCGCCGGTCATCGCGAGATCGTGGTCGGCTTGGTAGACGACCAGGGCGCCTCTCGTGGTCGCGTCGAGGACGCCCATCCGCACCGGTGGCGCCGCCGCCGGGTGAGGGGCGAGCGTGCCGCGAGGCGGATGGTAGGCGTTGACGGCTGCTTCCCGCCGTGTCTCGGCCCCGCGCGGGGCGGAGAAACGGTAGGTCGGGCGGAACACGGCGCCGAGGTAGCCGAGCCGCGCCAGTGCCTGCTGCATTCCAGCCAGCGGCGGGCAGGCCACGTGCAGCGAAAGGACAAGACGACGGCCGATCCTGGCATGCCCTGACGCGGTAGTGTCAGCCCAGACCGTCAGGCTGTAGTCGGAGCAGGGCTGAAGCGTGGAGACTGGGGTGAAGGACTCGGTGTCGCCGAGCGTGGTCCAGCTGCCGGCGACGTGCGGGCTGAGCGCGGGCGAGGGCGAGCCCGGCTCGGGCGGCGCGGACAGCTCGATCGTCACGGGGCTCGTCCCGTTCACGAGCGTCTTGGGTGGACGGCCCACGAGCGCCGTGGGTGTGAGCGGCGCCTGCTCGGCGGGAGGGGTGGTCGTCGTAGTGGTCGCGGTCTGCGCAGCCGGCGCGTTGGCGGAGGCGAGGGGGAACACGATCAGGATGAGCGCCAGGACGAACCGCGCGCGGGGAGGGCGCCGGCCGCGATAGCCCGTCGGCGTCAGTCGGCCGGCTTTTGTGATCTGGAGCACGCGTGAAGCGTACGCAGGCTTCCCGATGCGTGCCGTTGCCGCGAGGATCGTGTGCCGCGCTCTTGGTGACGCAACGCGGCTTCTAGGTGCCCGCATGCTCCCGAGCGTCCTCCGACCCCCCGTCGGGGACAGCCGGCGCGCAGCAGCAGGGTCGCTCACGCCGCACGATCGTGCGGGCAGCGACTCAGTCGGATGTGCACGCTACACGGAGTCCGCGCCCGGAGGCGCCTTCCACGTGGAGAAACCGCCCGCATAGGTCGAACCCATTTAACTCGACGGCTGGTTCGCCCGATCCCAGCGCAACCTCGCGCTCAGGACGCCGCCGCCGCCCATAGGCTGCCCGGCGTGGAGGCGTTCGAGGGGTTTGTCGCGCTGGCGATGGAGGCCGAGGGCTTAGTCGTCTCGGAGGCCGTCAAGTTCCCCGTCCGCCTGCCGACGCGCCGGAAGGATCACGTTGAGGTCCAGCAGCATGGCTACGAGGTCGATCTAGTCGGAGCGCGCGCCGACCGGCTGGTGCTGGCAACGGTCAAGAGCTACCTCGGCTCGCGCGGCGTGGTCGCCGAGCACGTCAGTGGCGACACGAAGACCGACGTGCTGGCCCGCCGCTTCTCGCTGCTGAACCGGCCCGAGGTCCGCGGCCCGGTGCTTCGCGCCGCCGCTCGGCGGTACGGGTACCGGACGAGCGAAGTCGAGCTGCGGCTGTACGTCGGCAAGTTCGCGGGCCGCAGGGGGGAGACCAACGAGGAGCTCGTCCGGGCGTGGGCGCGCAAACAGCGCGTCGGCGTCGGAAAGATTCGGGTCTTCAACCTCGCCGAAGTCGTCGCCGCCGTCAGGCCCGCCGCCGTGCCCACGGAGTACCGGGACAACCCCGTGCTCGTCACCTGGAAGGTGCTGGGGGCCGCCGGGTTGCTCTCGGCGCCAGCTTAGGCAACCGTCTGCAGCTCCGTCCTCACGACTCGGGGCCTACGGTTGAAGACAGCTGACGTCGCCGGCTCGCTTGCCCCGGACCCCATCGCCGCGGCCGGATGCCCGTAGCGCATCCCAAAACTCCCAAAACTCGATCGCGTGCCGATCGCGTCCAGCGCTCACTCGACAGCCAAACCCCCTGCACTTCCCGTCAATCCGGCCCGAGCGTCCCCCGGTCTCGAAAACCGTTTCAGGCCTGATTGGTCTGACGAGGGTTCGAATCCCTCCCCCTCCGTCACAGAGCCGGATCCCCCGACAACTCTCGGCCGCGCAATAGCTGCTTGCTCACCGCTCCATGTGGGTGAGCGCCGCAACGCGCTCGACCGTGATCGCGATGATCACTCTCCCTACGGCCGCAAGCGCCTCGTCCGTCTGGGCCTCGGGCGGCTCGTCGCTTCCCATGATGCGCTGCGCCACCGCCGCTGTCGCGGGCCCGATGTCCTGCGTGAGGATCTCCGCGCTCCCGGAGAAGGTGGCCGAGGGAAACGGCCCTTCGAAGCCCATCACGCAGATTGAAGCCCAGCGGGTACGTTCGACATCGGTGACCTTCCGGCGCCCGGCGACGCTGGAGATCAGCAGCCGCTCGCCGTCACGGGCGTAGTAGACGACGGATTGCAGCACGTGCGCGCCGGAGCGCTCGGTCGCCAGCACGCCGACGATCTGCCCGTCGAGGAACTCGCACAGTGCCGGCGTGAGCGCGCTCATTCTGCTCGCACCGGGTTGCTCAGCGTCCCGACACCGTCGATCTCGACCTCGACGGTGTTCCCTGCGCGCAGGAAGATCCCCTTCGGCCCGCCCACGCCGGCGGGGGTGCCCGTGGCGACGATGTCGCCTGGCACCAGCGTGATCGTGCGCGAGAGCCACGCGACCAGCTCGGCCGGCCCGAACACGAGGTTCGAAGTGGCTCCCTCCTGCACCACCTCGCCATCGATCCGCGTGCGCAGCCGGAGGTTCGAGAGGTCGCCGACCTCGTCGAGGGTGACGAGCGCAGGGCCGCAGGGCGCGAAGGTGTCGATCGCCTTGCCGGAAGTCCAGAGCGGGCTCTGCAGCTGCAGGTCGCGTGCGGTGACGTCGTTGAAGGGCATCACGCCCGCGATGTGTGCGATCGCATCCTCGGCGGCGACGTTGCGCGCGACGCGGCCGATCACAAGTGCCATCTCCGCCTCGTAATCGACGAAGTCGGGGTGTGCCGCCGGCAGCACGATGTCCGCACCGCTCCCGCAGAGGGAGTTGCGGAACTTGGCGAACCACATCGGCGCCTGCGGGATCTCCTGGCCGGTCTCTTCCGCATGGTCGCGATAGTTGAGTCCGAGGCAGATGATCTTCTCGGCATCGGGAACGGGCGCGGCGAGCGTGGCCTCGGGTAGCGCCACTCGGGGAGAATCGGAACTCGCGGCGCGCTCGCCGAGGTCCCGCAGACCGTCCGCGTCGAGCGCCGCGAGCAGCTCCCGCACACTGCGAGGCGCGCCCAGGGCTCGCGTCGGCAGCACCTCCTCGTCGAGGAGCACCCCTGCTTCCGCTGTGCCGTCTTCCGCGATGGTGACCAGACGCACGGCTACTCCTGCGTGGGGATCTCGATGGGGGCCTCGGCAGGGCTGAGCTCGCCGGCCATCGCCCGCGCGTGGATGCCCTCGAAGGGGAGGCCCTCGCCCGCCGCCGCGGCGATCCTCGCCGGATCCACGAACACACCGATCGGGTTGGCGTGAAACTCGGGGCTCGTGCGCATCCACTCCTTCGAGGCGGCCCAGTCGCCGAACACGTCGACCTGCAACTCCACGAAGTTCCCGTCGGGGTCCCTGTAGTAGTAGGAGAGCGTCATGCCGTGATCGATGCAGATCTCCGGCTCGACGGCGTCGTCGCGCAGCCGCAGGTAGCTTTCGTTGAGCTCCTCGAAGCTGTCGTACTCGAAGGCGCTGTGGTGCATCCCTGTGCGGGTGTCCTTGTCGGGGTCGTCTGCAAAGCCCGGGAAGGCCAGCAGGGCGATGCGGTGGTTGGCGGCATCGTTGGTCAGCCACGCGCCCGTGGCGTCCTGGAAAACGACCTCCGTGCCGACCACGGCTGCGTACCAGTCGATCATCTGCTGCAGCCTGGTCGTCTTGAGGTTGACGTGGTGGAACCTGGGTCTGGTCATCTCGGTGCTGCTCATGGGGTGAGCGTCTCCTCGCGAATCGGTGGCGTGGTCAGTGCAACCCTCAGCCGGTGAACGAGCCGGCATGTCTCCTCGGCCGTCACAGCCGTGCCGAAGACGTAGAAGTCGGGGCGCACGAGCGCGACGGCGCACTCGTGCGCGTCAAACCAGGCGCGGTAGCGGTTGCCGCGGTCGAGCTGGGCGTCCACGCGCACGCACGACGCGCCCAGCGCTTCGAGATAACGGGCCGCCCCGGTATCCAGCAGCGCGGACGGATGCGCATCGAGCCCGTAGAGCGTGAAGCCGCCCGGCAGCGTGTCTTCGAGAAGGCACCCGTGCCCGTCCACGCACACCTCCGCCTGCGGAAAGAGCGTGCCCCCGGCGGTGAGCCGATCATCATCGCCCGGCGGGCCGTCGTGGATGCCCGGTCCGAGGTTCGGCGGCGGTGGCTCCAGGGGTGGCGTGCTGGGATCGGCGGCGAGGGCAAGCAACACCTCGTCGCGTGCTGCGGCCTCGGCGTCGTCGGTGATGCAGATGACCTTGCCGAGCTCCACCGAGAGCGCGACGGCGTGCTCCAGGTGTCCTCGGCGCTCGCTGGTATAGGCATCGAGCGTCGACTCGGCCGCCTTCCCTTTGAGCACCAGGTCGAGATGCCAGGCGAGACAGAATGCGTCGCGCATGCCCGAGCACATGCCCTGACCGGCGAACGGCGGCATCAGGTGGGCTGCGTCGCCCGCCAGCAGCATTCTGCCTAGGCGGAATCGCTCTGCCCAGCGGGCGCGGAACGTGTAGACGGTGTGGCGCTCGAGCGCAACGTGATCCTCGCCCACGCCCGATTTGGCGAGCAGGCTCCAGACGAAACGGGGATCTTCCACCTCCCGCCGGCTCTCGCCGGGCAGCAGCATCCACTCCCAGCGGCGGCGGCCCGGACCGCCGGAGACGATGGTGGTCGGCCGCTCGGGGTCGCAATGCTGCCGGTTCACGCCTGCGAGCAGCCCGCTGTCGTGCGGCACCGTGTCGGCTATCAGCCAGTCGAACACGAAGCCGAGATCCTCGACGGCGGTGTCCATGCGCTCGCGAACGAGGCTGTTGGCGCCGTCGCAGCCGATCGCGTAGGCGGCCAGCACTCCCCGCTCCGGACCGTCAGGAACCCAGTGGCGCTCCTCGACGCGGCCGGGCCGGACGGACAGCCGCACCTCCGCGCCGCTGTCGGCGAGGTCTGTGACCTCCCACCCCTGAAACACCTCCACGGTGGGGACCGCCTTGGCCGTGTCGTCGAGGATCCGCTCGAGCTGCGGCTGGGAGAACATCGTCGCGGCGGGCCAGCCGGAGGGGCCAGGTTCCGTACGGTCGATATGCAGGAGCGTCTGCCCCCGCGCGTTGAGCCACTCATACGTCGTCGCGGCCTCCGTGATCGGCGCGAGCTGCCCGCAGATACCGAGGCGCTGGAAGATACGTGCGACCTCGTCGTCGTAGTGCACCGCGCGCGGGCGCGGATACAGTTCGGGCCAGCGCTCGAACACGGCGACCGTGTAACCCAACCGGCCCAGCAGGATCGCAAGCGTCTGCCCGACAGGCCCGTAGCCGACGATCGCGATGTCGTAGCGAGCTCGCACCGGGCTAGGCTCGCGCGGCTTGCTGCGCGACCTCGGTCGGGCGGGCGAGGACCTGCTCAAGGGCGGTCGCAAGCTCGGCCGTCGGGTCTGCGGCGGCGCCCGTGGAGCGCCATGCGACATAGCGGTCCGGACGCACGAGAACCGCGCCGTCCGGGCCGATCTCGCGCCTTCGCAGCCACGTGCATCGCGGATCGAAGAGGTCCCCGTCGAGGTGGCCGATGCGTAGGCAGTCGAGCGGGAGGTCCGTCCCCGCCGCCAGCTCGGCCCCGGCGGCGCACCAATCATGTCCCTCCTCACCGGCGACCAGGAGAAACCGTCCGGGCTTCACGAGATCCTTGATCGGGTGGCGCTCCCCATCCTCGTCGTCAAGCCACGCATGCGGCAATGGCGAGCCGGGCCGTGTGGAGGGTTCATAGACGCGGATCGGATCGACGGGGACGGGATGCGGGGCCTTGTCGTGGGTGATCGCGGCTGATTCGTAGCTGTATCCCAGCTCCACGTTCAGCTCGCTGAACTCCATCGATTGGGCGCGGATGTGGCGCAGCACGGTCGAGCGATGCTCACGATCCTCGGCGCGAGTGCTCCACATCCGGCGGAGGTGGGCGAGATTCTCCGCCTCGCTGTGCTCGTGCGAGACGCCCAACGCGGCCACGATCGTGAACTGGTTGACGGCGTTCTCGAGCGAACGCTGAGCATTCAGCTCGTCCGAGGAGCGGCGCTCGGCTTCATAGGTGTCGAGTACTCGCTTTTTTGGCAATACATAAAACAGAGATTTTTAAGCAAGAACAGGCGGATGAATTTTTTAAAAACTGATGGTCCGGCTGGACTTGCGGTATTCCAGATCCTGGTCGCCACTTCTGGATTTGAAGATTCTGGTGCAAACGCCGCGGGCGATTTTTACCGGCGACGGCGCCTACT
>JBKQOO010000093.1:0-10026 GCA_052145475.1 Solirubrobacteraceae bacterium | reverse complement strand
TGCTGGGGGAGGGGGTCGACGTGCCCGACGTTGACTGCCTGCTGCTCTTGCGCCCGACCGCCTCCGCGACGGTCTTCACGCAGCAGCTCGGACGTGGGCTGCGCCGCGCCGAGGGCAAGAGTCATTTGACCGTCATCGACCTGATCGGCCAGCACCGCCGCGAGTTCAGCTTCGCCGACCGCCTGGGGGCGATCGTTCGCCGCGACCGGGGCGCGATCCGCGACCAGGTCGAGGCCGACTTCCCGTTTCTGCCCGCGGGCTGCACCGTCGACCTCGACCGACAGTCGCGCGAGATCGTGCTCGAGAACCTGCGCGCTGCCGTACAGCGCTCCCGGTGGCTGACACTCGTCAGCGACCTGCGCGGACAGCCGGAGGCAGCGAGTCTCGCCGACTATCTCGAGGCCACCGGGCACACGCTGACCGACGTCTACCGCCCCCAGCGCAGCTGGACACAGCTCCAGCGGGACGCAGGACGGACACTGCCCGGCGCATCCGACACTTCGTTCGAGAAACGCTGTCTGGGCGCACTTGGGCGCCTCACGCATATCGACGACCCCGAGCGGATCGCCAACTACACCTCGATGCTAACCGGGGCCGTACCGCCGAGATGCGCCGATCTCAACGAGCGCGAGACACGGCTGCTGACGATGCTGGCGTGGGGCCTTGAGTCCGGTCCGTCGGGGCATGAGTCGCTCGACGCTTTTATGGCCGCCCTCTGGCAAGAACGAGCGGTCCGGGAGGAGCTGCTCCAGCTCCTGGATCTGCTCGACAAACGCTCGCACACGCTGGCCGCGCCATCAGACCTTCCTGCCGAGGTCCCCCTGACCCTTCACGCCCGCTACAGCCGCCGCGAGGTCATCGCGGCCCTCGGAGCCGCCTCGGGCGTAAAGCCGAAGATCACCCAAGGCGGCATTCTCTGGCTGCCCTCCGCGATGGCCGACGCCCTCTTCGTGGACCTCCGCAAGGCCGAGCGCGACTACTCGCCATCGACGATGTATCGCGACTACGCGATCAACCGCACGCTGTTCCACTGGGAGTCCCAAGCACGTCAGACGCCCGAGCAGCCAACCGTTCAGCGCTACATCAACCACCAAGCCGAGGGCACTCGAATCCTCCTCTTCGTGCGGGAGAGCAAGCGCTTCGCCCTCGGCACGCAACCGTTCTACTTCCTCGGGTCAGTGAGCTACGTCGAGCACCGAGGCGAGCGCCCCGTGTCATTCACCTGGCGACTCCCACGACCGATGCCAGAGGAGCTCTTCGAGGTCGCTAGAAGCGTGGCCGCCGCATAAGCCCGCGCCGGTTGTTGCCACGCAACGGAACAAACCGTTGACGTTGACGATGGTGTCGAGCCAGTGCGGGGGGCTAAGCCGCCGAGGGCGCCGTGCCGATAGCCATCCCGTGCGTGATCTGCTGTATCCGTACTGGTCAGGCGCGGGGCGCGGGGCGCTGCGCCGTTATCGCGACGTCTCGGGTCGCTGGCGGCGGCGTGTTTCTCGGCGGCTGCTGCCGCTGGCGATCGTGCTCGTGTTCGCGAGCATCGTGGTAGCGATTGCGAGCGGTGCGGCGCTCTGGGTCGATCTCGGTGTGTTCGTGGGTGGGATGCTGGGCGGGCTGATGGTGCTGCTCGATTCGCCACCGCACAAGATCGAGGCGTGGCGGACGGGCTTTGAAGGCGAGCGGCGGACGGCACGTGCCATTGCGCCTCTGCGCCGGCGGGGGTTTGTGCTGATGCACGACCTGCCGGATCGGGGCCGGGCCGGCCATGCAGGGGTGGGGAACGTGGACCACGTCGTGGTGTGTCCGGCTGGTGTGTTCGTGCTCGACTCGAAGTGGCTTGGTGGCTCGGCGACGATCGACGGAGACAGGGTGCGAGTGGCGCTGGAGGATGACCCCGAGGACTATTGGGAGTGCCGGAGCCTCGCGAGCGCTGCGCGCGGTCGTGCTGTCAGGCTGCAGGAGGACATCGCGGGGGAGACTGCGGTTCGGTTCGTCCAGCCCGTGGTCGTCTTCTGGAACCGCTTCGATGCCGAGCTGGTGCAGGGGCGGCACATCGTCTTCGTGCACGGCCATCGGCTCGCCAGTTGGCTCCAGGAGCAGCCTCGCTCGCACTCCGCGCAGTGGGTCGAGCAGGTGGCGGCTGGCGTTGCCCATGCCCGGCTACCGGGTCGGTCGTCCGGGCTGGGACGGCGTGATCGAGCCTCCATCGGAGCGCGGCAGAGAACTCCCCTCGCGTCGCCCCCGGGCCGAGTTCGGTAGGCGCGAAACTGGGTCATATCCCCTCGGCCGCGCGGGCCACGGCTCAGGAGCCGCGTCGTTGACGTGTATGGCAACTCGCGTTCACGTTGCGGGAGACGACGTGGGCCTCGGCGCTCCGCCCACGCGGCCGCACACGTCCCCGTGTCGTCGGCTCGCCATTGCCAACGAACACCGTTCGCCTCGAATCACTTCGCCAGGCGCTCGAGCAGTTCGCGGTCCTCTTCGATGATTCGCTTCACGCGCGCCTTGAACTCGGGGTCTTCCCGTCGACGCTGCACCGCTTCCGCGAGGGCGCGTCTGATCGTCTCGTTGAGGCTCTTGCCTTCGGCCCGGGCCAGCGCCTCGGTGTCGGACGCGAGGTCGTCGTCGAGACGTACGGTGAGGTTCTTGGCGATGGTGGCATAGTATCATGCCACCACAATAGGATCCCCGGGCCCACCGGATCCCTGAGCAGCTGCGTTTGCTGCCGCCGCGCCAGAACCTCAATTAAGGACGTCCTTATTTGAGGTTGTGCCGGAATCTCGAATAAGGGTGTACGCGCCTCGGCGCGCCCCCATTGTCGCGTTCTGTCCAGATCTGTCCTATCCTGCCCTCGATGATCAAGCTTGGCCACGCTTGGCCGATAATGCCTTGACGCCCACTTGTGATTGGAGCCTCTGATGCCCGCCGTTGCTTCCCAACCGGTGCTACTGACGGTCTCGCAGGCCGCTTCGTTGCTGCGGGTGAGCGACCGTACGATCCGTCGCTGGATCGAAGCTGAGCGCATCCCCTTCCTGAAGCTCCCAAGCGGCGCCTACCGCATTCCGCAGGGTGCCCTGCTGGCATCTTTGCGGGGTACCTACGATCTCGCGGGCGAGCTCAAGCAGCTCGAGGCGAAGCACGGCCATCTCGTCGAGGATGAGATAGCCGCGGCTCTGGACGAGTCGTAGAAGCTGAAGGCTGCGCGTCCGCGGGACGCCGTACATTCGGCCGCTTGCCACTGGTCACAGTTGATACGAGCGTCGCCCTTCCCGCCACCCTCAGGCCCCGTGGGATGCCGCGGAAGTTGTGGGTCGTCCTCGCGTTCGGTGGGTGGGCGTATGAGGCGGAGCACCGCCGGCTGGAACTCGACGAGCTCAGGCTCGAAGCCGAGGCGACCGGGGGAGAGCTTGGAGGCATCGATACCGCCGAACGCCTGATCACGCACGCGGAGGAGCGACGAGCGCTCCTCGCCGAGCGGCTCCCATACGACGTGCCGGATGATTGGGTCGCCGGCGGCTCGAGACCCCTGTTCGACGAGTACGAGCGAAAGGTTCTAGAGATCGGGCATCGGTTTGATCCGACGCTCGACGAGAACGACGCGCGGCTGCTCAGGCGCCAGATGGAGGCGATCTGCGTGACTGCTGCGCCACCGCACCCGCCGGATCGGATTCCTGCGCTCACGCCGGATCCGGACGACGATCCGATCGTGTTCGGTGCGCTCCTCGCCGGCGCCGATTACCTCGTGAGCGACGACCGGAAACACATCGTGCCCGGCGGCGAGGCGCACGAGTACGACCACGAGGATCGCCGGCTGCTCGCGGTCACCTTCGACTATCTCGTTTCGGACCTCATGCCCGAGATCGACTGGGATGAGATCGACGGCTCACTGCTGGCCGAGGCGCTCGCTCCGCCGCGCGAGTGAGGGCTGTTCGCCGCCTGCCAGAGACGAACGTGCCGACGAGTGTCCGCTCGACCGCACACGAAACCGCCCACGCCCCCGCCGATTCCGCTCCCCAGAGCCAACCCCCACCATTCGCCCCGATTAGAAACACGTTGGTTGTTGGAGGGGGCCGGGGTGGGCCTGGGGCGCCGAGATTGGCTCTGGGATCAGGATTCCGGCGGATGCGGGCGCAGAGTTCTCATTGCGGGGCCGGCCCACCCTTCGCAGGATCCACCGGTCCTGATTCGAGTCGGTGATCCCATCGTGCGTCTTTCCCCTCGGTTGACTGGGTCGCTGAGGACGAGTAGCTTACGGCCCGCGCCGAGGGGGGCTGCGCAGGGACGTGTGGCCTACTAGGGAGGGAGACCAAAGATGGGGACCTTGAAGACGGCGTTGCTGGGCGTGCTAGCGCTAGGCGTCTTGGGAGCGACGACGGCAAGCGCAGCGTCGGCTAAGCAGGTCGGTCTTTTCGAACCGCAGACCGGCACGCAGGTGTCGGCCAGCCAAAAACTCGGCACGTTTGTCGCCTACGACCTGGAAGGCGGCAGGGCGGAGTGCCACGTGGCCGCGGCCGGGGATCTCGAACCGTGGCTGCCTGAATTCGAACCGCCGCCGCTCAGGACGACGATCTTCTACCGCAGCAGCCTGGTGCCCGGCGAATGCTCCTCCGAAGTGGCCGGGGAAACCGTCCAGATGAATGACGCCGTGCCCGTCAAGATCGAAGTCACGGGTCTCGGAAAGGCAACGGAGATCGGGTCCGCAAGGGTGTACGAGTATCAGCCGGGCGGTCTCTACTGCACCTACGGGAGCCCCTACAAGGCGCATCTCACCTCTCCGCCAGGCGAGGACCGCTCGGAATGGGCAGGTACCGTCGTGTTCAAGCGGATCCGCCTTGGAAGCGACAGTGGCTGCGCCGAAACGGTGTCAAGTGCCGTCACGATTGACGTCGGCGGTCAGGAAGCCTGGGACGGCGAAGCGCTCGAAACGAAGCGCGTGAGCTGAGCAAGTTTCGCGCTGGGAAGCGGGCAGGGGCGGGAGCGGCACCGGGTCGCCGAGCGAGGAGCGTGCTTGATCCCGGTGAGGACGAGGGGAGGCAACTCAGCTCGGCGTCCCGTTCGTCGTCGAGCCCCTCCGGGATTCCATTTGAGCCGTTTGGCCTGCTCCTCGGCGGTGGGGTGTGCTTGAGCCAGCGTCCGCGCACGGCGAGCGCTGTGACGTCAAGGGGCCCCTCAGCTTGCGCCTGGGTCCTCGAGTCCGGAGATCAGGCCGGCGACGGCGCGGTAGTCACCGTTTGGCGATGCGGTCGATCGGCTTGTCGTCGTCGAGTGCCGGCACCGGCTTGCTGAGCCACACGGGGATGTAGCTGGACGGGATGACGCGCGCGACGCGCCCCCTGCAAACCCGCACCACGGGCGCCAACCCTCGCTAATCGCCTCGTTTGATGGCACCGTGGGTGACGGAGACCACCGACGCGAGCCATCGATCGTCTACATCAACGCCGCGAACTCGGCGTCGGTGAGCGCGATCTCGAGCGCGCCCAGGTTCTCGCGCAGGTGCGCGAGCGAGAGGGTGCCGGGGATCGGCAGCATCGTCGGCGAGCGCCGCAGGAGCCACGCGAGCGCGATCTGGCTCGGCGTCGCCCCATGCCGAACCGCGATCTCGTCGAGCTCCGGGGGGCCGCCGCCGCGCAGCGGGAAGTACGGCACGAACGCTATCCCGGCCGCCGTGCAGTAATCGACGACTTCCTCGTGCTTTCGCTCGGTGAGGTTGTAGTGGTTCTGGACGGCCTCGATCGGCACGACGGCGCGTGCCCGCTCGACCTGCTCGACGCTCGCCTCAGAGATGCCGACATGCGCGATCGTGCCGGCGTCGCGAAGCTCGGCCAGCACGGCGAGACTCTGCTCCAGCGGCACCTCGGGGTGGATGCGATGCAGGTAGTAGAGGCCGATGTGCTCGGTGCGCAGGCGACGAAGACTCTCCGCGACCTGCGCGCGCAGCGCATCCGGGTTCGCCTCCGCGACGCTGTACCCGCCCTTCGTCGCCACCATGCAGTCCGCCGCGGCCGTGGCGCCGGCTTCTCCCAGCGTCGCCTCGCTTTCGCCGCCCGTGTAGGTGTGCGCGGTGTCGATCATGTTCACGCCGGCGGCGACCGCCTCGCGCACGAACTCGACGTTCTGAGGCGTGTTGGTCAGGCGGTTGGTGCCCAGCCCTATCCGCGTCAGGGTGGTCTCGCCGATGGTCAGCCTGGTCGTCGTCGCCACGACCTCAAGCCTAGCTCTGATCCTCGAGACGCCACCCGGCGCGAGCCCGCCCGGCCGATCCCGCTCGATGCGCCGGTGACCATCACCGTGCGACCGTCGACGGCGCTGTGCAATGAACGCGATCCGAGCAGCGCTCCTGCAACGGAGCGCGCAGCGCGGCCCGCCGACCGCGCCACCGGGCGGGACGCCGAGGGTAGGCCTATCCGAGGCGTGACCGCGACTCCCGGTCGAGATTCAGTGGGGTTGGCGACTGCGCCCGGATTCGGCTCGTGGCCTACTTCGCTTGGTCTGACGCGCCGAGCGCCTTGCCTGCACCGTCCACAACCTCGCGAAGGAAGCCGTACTGGGTGTGAACCAGTCGGTCGGACAGCTCCAAGGCGGCGTCGATGATCTCCTGCCGCGTGGAGGGATGCTCGTCGCCGAGTGAGGGCAGTTTCTCATCGACGGTGTCGACGAACTTGCGCACCGCCTCGATCGCCGCGCGCTGCCCCTTCTCTACCGACTCCAGCGTCTGCTCGGATAGCTCGGTGGGCCTGTCAACGATCGCCATAGGGGGACCTATCTTTCTTGTTGTAACTCCTAGTTGGACTACTGGTAGGACTATTGGTAAGCTTCGTCAATGTCTGTCACGCGAAGCCGGCGGCATTCCACGCATCGCGAACGTCGTCGTGCCCGGGAGCGGGCAATCGTCGCCACCACCCGAGCCTTGTTCGACGAGCGCGGTCGGCGCGACGCGCCGGTCGACGAGATCGCGCACGCGGCGGGCCTGAACAAGGCGCTGATCTATCGCTCCTTCAACTCCAAGGAGGAGATCTTCGTGCTGACGGTCGCCGACTACCTCGCCGAGCTGCAGGCGCGTGCCGCCGAGCTGCCGGAGCCCAAGGACCCCGTGCTCGCGCTGCGCCAGGCCTGCGAGGTATACGTCGACTTCTGTCTCGAGTACCCCGCGTTCCTGGACTGCGCGTTGGCGCTCATGCAGCGGCCGGCCGCCGAGCTGCGCGAGCGTGTCTCCGGTGCGGTTTGGTTTCGCCTCGGGCGGTCGATGGCCGCGTGCCTGGGGCCGCTGGAGCGATTGCTCGCCGCTGGCGCCGAGGCCGGTGTGTTCGCGGTCGACGACCCCGCCTTCACAGCCAACCTGCTGTACACGCAGGTGCTCGGGTCGATGCATCTTGCGCGCGTCGGCGTCGGCGTGCGCGAGGCCGCGCCCGGCGTCGCGGAAACCTTCGAGATCACTCCCGAGCGCGTGCGCGAGTCGTGCCTGGAGGACGCGCTCGCGCTCGCGCGGATGACAACGGGGGCGTCGCAATGAGCGCGATTGAGCCCAGGACGATCAAGCTCCACGGGCGGCTGGTGACCTACGCGGAGGCGGGCAGCGGCCCGGTGCTGCTGCTGATCCATGGGATGGGCGGCACCTTCGAGAACTGGCAGGCGGTGATCGAGCCGCTGGCACGACACCACACTGTCGTCGCGCCCGATCTGCCCGGGCATGGCGCGTCGGCGCCCGGTGCCGGCGATTATTCGATCGGGGCCCTTGCCGCCGGCCTGCGCGACCTGCTGATCGCGCTCGGGCATGAGCGTGCGACGCTCGTCGGGCACTCGCTGGGCGGCGGAATCGCGATGCAGTTCTCCTACCAGTTCCCCGAGATGGCCGAGCGGCTGGTGCTTGTCTCCAGCGGCGGGCTCGGGCCGGAGGTGAGCCCGGTCCTGCGTGCGGCGGCGCTCCCGGGCGCAGACCCGTTCATCGCCGCAACAGCCGGGCCGGGACGCGTGGTGGGATCCGCGCTCGCGCGTGGTCTCGCGGCCGTCGGGCTGCGGCCCAACGCAGACGTCGCAGAGGTCGCACGCGGCTACGCGTCGCTCGCCGACCCCGACCGTCGGGCGGCCTTTCTCGCCACTGTGCGGTCTGTCATCGACAGGGGAGGCCAGCGCGTCCACGCCGGCGACCGGCTCTACCTCGCCGAGGGCATGCCCGTCCTCATCATCTGGGGCGCGCGCGATCCGATGATCCCCCTCCACCACGGCGAGAACGCGCACGAGGCCATCCCCGGCAGCCGCCTCGAGATCTTCGACGGGGTGGGCCACCTGCCGCAACTCGAGGCGCCGGAGCGTTTCATCGCGGTGCTCGAGCGATTCATCGCAGAGAACGAGCCGGCTCTGTTCGACTCCGAGCAGTGGCGCGGCCGTCTGCGCGTTGTCGCCAACGAGCCGTAGGCCGGCATGCGTGCGCGGGGGACAACCCACGCGGCCCCCGTTGCCCTCCGAGCGATCGTGCGCGAGCGCCAAGAAGCCCCTGCGCCCGACGACGGCGGCGGCGCGTCAGCGGCGTGGGTCCCCGCTGATTGAGCGGGAGGCCCTGGCCGTGCCTCGCATACCCTCGGTTCCCCGCCTGCCAGGACTGCCGGATCCGCTACGACGGGTGCGTGTTCCGCGCGACCTCGAGTCGGTCACCACGATCGGCCAGGAGGAGCAGCCCGGCGCCGGCGGCATGAGCGCGGAGTCTGTGGAGCGCATCTGGAGCGCGGCCGTCGACCTTTATCGAAGCGGAGCCCATCCCGCCGTACAGGTGTGCGTGCGCCGCCACGGGGCGGTCGTGCTCGACCGTGCGATCGGTCACGCCCGTGGCAACGGGCCACGTGATGGGGCGGAGGTGGAAAAGCAGCCCGCGACGCCGGCGACGCCGTTTGTGATCTATTCCGGCGCCAAGGCGGTCACGGCGTTCGTAGTCCACATGCTCCACGAGCGCGGGGCGCTGGACATCGCAGACCGCGTCTGCGAGCACATCCCCGAGTACGACCGTCACGACAAGGGCGAGATCACGATCGCCCAGGTGCTCTCCCACCGCGCCGGAGTGCCCAATCTCCCGCGGGAGGCCTTCGACCTCGACCGCGTGCTTGACCGCGAGTTCCGGGTTCAGACCCTTTGCGAGGCAAGGCCGTTCGCCGAGCCCGGGAGGTATCTCGCCTACCACGCCGCCTCTGGCGGCTACATCCTGGGCGAGATCGTGCATCGGGTGACCGGCAAGGACATTCGTACGGTGCTCGCCGAGGAGATCCTCGACCCGCTGGGCTTCCGTTGGACCAACTATGGCGTTGCACCGCAGGACGTCTCGCGGGTCGCGCTCAACTACGTGACCGGACTGCCTACCGCGCCTCCCCTGTCGCATCTGCTCTCGCGGGGCCTCGGGCTCCCCTTCGATGAGCTGGTCGAGGCAAGCAACGACGAGCGTCTCCTGACAGCGATCGTGCCGTCCGCGAACGTGGTCACGACAGCCAACGAGCTCGCACGCTTCTACGAGATCTTTCGCCGCGGGGGCGAGCTCGACGGCGTCCGGGTGATGAGGCCGGAGACCGTACGCAATGCGATGACGGAGCAGTCGCACCTGGAGTTCGACCGATCGCTGGGATTCCCGACGCGGTTCGGGTACGGGCTCATGCTCGGCTCGCAGTTGCTGAGCCTGTACGGGCGCGATACCCAGCACGCGTTCGGCCATCTCGGCTTCACGAACATCCTCGCCTGGGCCGACCCCGAGCGCGCGCTCGCCTGTGCGGTTATGACCAACGGCAAGCCGGTGCTCTACCCGGAGCTCCCGCGCTTCTATATGCTGATGCAGCGCATCACCGGCGAGGCACCGAAGGTCGACGGATCGGAGATGGCCGTTTGGGATCCCCTCGCTGGACGGCCGGGAGGCGGTGAATGACGCGCGATCTCGAGCAGCCTCAGGTTGCCCGGCTAGAGCGAAACGAGGCGGCGCGGTTCCTACCGCCCACGAACCCGCACACGCCCCAGGATATCTGCTCCCAGAGCCAACCCCCACCATTCGCCCCGAAT
>JBKQOO010000092.1:0-9107 GCA_052145475.1 Solirubrobacteraceae bacterium | reverse complement strand
TCCACGCAGATCACCCGGTGTCCGCGCGCGAGCAGCTCGTCGCACAGATGCGACCCGAGGAAGCCGGCGCCACCGGTGACAAGGCATGTCGCCATCGCGCAGAAGCTTAGTGATTCCCGGGACTATCCTTCTTGGACATGGCCGCCACCGAGGAGCACCTGACCGTCGCCCCGATCGTCGGGCCCGCCGATCCGCGCCGGTTCACCGACTCCGGCATCGAGGTCGCAGAGCTCTACACCGAGTCCGATCTGCCCGAGCGGCTCGACCTCGGCGAGCCGGGCGCGTTTCCGTACACGCGCGGCGTGCACCGCGAGATGTATCGCGCCCAGACCTGGACGATGCGCCAGTACGCGGGCTACGCCTCTGCGAAGGAGTCCAACGAGCGCTATCGCTATCTGCTCTCGAAGGGCACGACCGGGCTGTCGATGGCCTTCGACCTGCCCACCCAGCTGGGCCTGGACTCGGACAACCCCCGCTGCCTGGGCGAGGTTGGCCGCACTGGCGTCGCGATCGACACGATCGACGACATGCGCACGGCCTTCGACGGGATCCCGCTCCAGGAGGTCTCGACCTCGATGACGATCAACGCCCCGGCCGCCTGCCTGCTGCTGCTCTACGAGCTGGTCGGCGAGGAGCAGGGCGTCCCCTCCGAGCAGCTGCGGGGCACGACCCAGAACGACGTGCTCAAGGAGTACATCGCGCGCGGCAACTACATCTACCCGCCCGAGCCGACGATGCGCCTGACCACCGACCTGTTCGAGTACTGCCACCAGCGGGTGCCCAGATGGAACACGATCTCGATCTCGGGCTACCACTTCCGAGAGAAGGGCTGCTCGGCCGTTCAGGAGGTCGCGTTCACGCTCTCCTCCGGGATCGCGTACGTCCGCGCCGCGATCGACAAGGGCCTCGACGTGGACGACTTCGCGCCACGCCTGGCCTTCTTCTTCAACGGCCACAACAACGTCTTCCAGGAGGTCGCCAAGTTCCGGGCGGCCCGGCGGATGTGGGCCCACATCATGACCGAGCGCTTCGGAGCGAGCAACCCGAAGGCGACGACGCTGCGCTTCCACACCCAGACCGGTGGCGTGACCCTGACCGCCCAGCAGCCGGAGAACAACATCGTCCGGGTCGCGCTGCAGGGCTTCGCGGCGGTCTGCGGCGGCACCCAGTCGCTGCACACCAACGGCTTCGACGAGGCGCTGGCGCTGCCGACGGAGCGGGCCGCGAAAATCGCCGTCCGCACCCAGCAGATCCTTGCCCACGAGTCCGGCGCGGCGGACACGGTCGACCCGTTCGCGGGCTCGTACTTCGTCGAGGCGCTGACCGACGAGATCGAAGCTCGGGCCAACGAGCTGATCGCCAAGGTCGATGAGCTCGGCGGCTCGGTCCACGCGATCGAGTTCATCACGGGCGAGATCGACGAGTCGGCCTGGGGGTATCAGGAGCGCTACCGGATCGGTCAGGACATCGTGGTCGGGGTCAACGCCTACCAGGAAGACGACATCGAGGTGCCCGACCTGCTCCGCGTCGATCCCGAGTCCGAGCGCGAGCAGGTGCAGCGGCTGACCGAGTTCAAGGCCAACCGTGACGCGTCGCTCGTCGAGCGGCGCCTGGAGGAGCTCCGCGAGGTCGCACGCGGGGAGCAGAACCTGCTGCCGGCGATCAGGCAGGCGCTCAAGGACCGCTGCTCGCTGGGCGAGGTCTGCGGCGCGATGCAGGACGTCTTCGGCTCCTACCGGCCGACCTTCTAGCGCCGGGTCAGGCGCGAGCCCCCGGCGGATCCGGGGCCGCGCCCGTTAGGGTTCGCAGCGATGGCGACCCCGCTGGCAGCCTCGGCCTACGAATACGTCCTCGCCCTGCACATCATCGCGGTCGTGGTCGCCTTCGGCTGGACGTTCGCCCTGCCGGTCGCGTTCAGCGTCGCGGCGCGGCACGATCCGCGCAGCCTGCCGGTCCTCCATCGCATCGAAGTCGCCGCCTCGCGGAGGCTCCTCAATCCGGCCCTGGTCGTCCTCCTCGCCGCCGGCATCTTCCTGGCCAGCGATGGGCACCACTGGAAGGAATTCTTCGTGCAATGGGGCCTGGCCGTCGCGATCATCATCGGAGGCGTTGTCGGAGCGGTGCTGATCCCGACGTCCAAGCGCGCCGAGGTCCTCGCCACCCGCGACCTCGCCGCCGCGGGCGGGAGCGAGTTCGAGCCGAGCGACGAGTACCGTGCCCTGGCGCGGCGCCTGAACCTCGTCGGCACGGCGTTGTGGCTGCTCGTGCTGGTGACGATCGTCCTGATGGCCACCGGCGCCTAGCCTCGCTCCGGCGGGCTCAGGCGGGCAGGCGGAAGCCGCGCTGGGCAAGCTCGAAAGCGGCCGGATCGCTCGCATCGCGCCGCTGCTCGATGAAGCGCCCGGCGAGGCCCGGCGAGAGCGTCGCGACGGCTGCCTTGGCCCGTGTCGCGCGGTCGAAGCCGCGGCCCAGCAGCAGCCGCAGCGAGAGTTGCCGCGCGTCGGGCGCGTTCGTCTCGATCGCCCGGCGGGCCCGTTCGCGAGCCAGCCAGCGCCGGCGGTCCGCCAGCAGCGACTCGGCCAGTCGCAGCTCGTCCGGTTGCAGGGGAGACTCAGCCAGAGCCTTCTCGGTCAGGTGCACCTGGTCTTCGACGTGCGCGACCCGATTGCTCGAAGAGCGGCTGCCCGGCGTGAGGCGCCAGCGATACAGGGGCTCGCGCACGTAGGCGACGACCGCGCCGGCCAGGACGAGGCGCAACCAGCAGTCCCAGTCCTCGATCGCTTTGAAGCTCTCGTCCCATCCTCCCGCCTCGAGCACGAGCGAGCGGCGCACGGCGGGCCACAGGAAGGTACAGGTGGTGAGCATCGCCGTTCGCTGGCCCGACTGCGGATAGGGGTTGACGTCGGCCATCGTGGCGACCCGCACGCCTTCCTGCTCGATCACGGCGTCTGTCGAGACGAGATCGACATCGGGGCGGGCCGCCAGCACCGCCGAGATCGCCTCGAGGCGCCTGGGAAGGAATGCGTCATCGACGTCCAGCTGCACGACGTAGTCGCCGCCGGCGGCTCGCGCGGCGGCGTTCAGGGCCGAGCCGGTGCCGCCATTCTGCTTGCGGACCACCTTGACCTGCTCTCGCAGCTCCCCCAGCCCGGCCTCGAGATTGTCGGGCGAGCCGTCGTCGCAGATCACGATCTCGTACGGCCTGACCGTCTGCTCGAGCACCGAGCGAACCGCTTCGGCGATCACGTGCTGACCCTTGTAGTAGGTGATCATCACGCTTAGGCTGGGCGGCTCACCCGGTGTGACGGCGCCCTGGGGCTCGGGCACGTTCACCTGCCATCCGGCGATCTCGATCTCTGGGGTCATGTTCGCGGCCTCTCGATCACGGGGCGGCCGTGTGGCAGGGATGGCGGGCAGTGCCGGGCCGGGAGCGTTTGAGACTAGCGAAGGACCGGTACCCTGACGGCATGGGCGATGGGTATCGAGTGGCGGTCGTGGGCGCGACCGGGCAGGTCGGCACGCTGATGCTGAGGCTGTTGCGAGAGCGGGGCTTCCCGGCCACCGAGATCGTGCCCTTCGCCTCGGAGCGCTCGGCAGGGCGCGAGCTGGAGGGCGGCCTCCTCGTCCGGGGCCTGGACGACGAGTCGATCCAGGGCTTCGACCTCGCTCTGTTCTCCGCCGGTGGCTCGACCTCCGGGGAGTGGGCTCCCCGCTTCGTGACGGCCGGGGCGACCGTGATCGACAACTCCTCCCGCTGGCGCATGGAGGAGGACGTGCCGCTGATCGTCAGCGAGGTCAACCCCGATGCCCTCTCCTCGCACCGGGGAATCATCGCCAACCCGAACTGCTCGACCATGCAGATGGTGGTCGCGCTGAAGCCGCTGCAGGCGGAGGCCGGCATCGAGCGACTCGTGATCAGCACCTACCAGGCCGTCTCGGGGACGGGAAAGCGGGCGGTCGACGAGCTGCTCGACCAATCCCACCGGGTGCTGCACGAGCGGGACATCGACGTCCCCCAGCAGTACGCCCACCAGATCGCCTTCAACGCGCTGCCACACGCCGGATCCTTTGCGCGGGGCGAGGACCACACCGACGAGGAGCGCAAGCTGATCAACGAGACCCGCAAGATCCTGGAGGACCCGTCGATCCGCGTGAGCGCCACCTGCGTGCGCGTTCCCGTCGTCACGGGCCACTCCGAGGCGGTCAACGTGCAGACCCGCGACGAGCTCACGCCCCAGCGCGCCCGCGAGCTGCTGCAGGCCGCGCCCGGCGTGATCGTGCTGGACGATCCCGACTCGGCTCTCTACCCGATGGCGATCGACGCGGCCGGCCGGGACGAGGTGTTCGTGGGCCGGATCCGGCGCGACCCGGGGCACGAGCGGGCGCTCGATCTCTGGATCGTCGCCGACAACCTGCACAAGGGCGCCGCGACGAACGCCGTACAGATCGCCGAGCTGCTGCACGCGCGCGGGCTGATCGCGTCGCGGGGCGCGACCCAGCCTGCATAGTCGATCGTCTGGCAGGACTCGCCGGACATCGCTCGAAAGGGTGCAGCGATGATCTCCTCGGAGGTGCAGCGAACACTGGTCAAGTCGCCGCCCGAGCTGTGGGCCGAGCTGAGCGACCCCGAGGCGCTGGCCCGCCACCTCGGCGCGCTGGGCGAGGTGAGGATCACCGCCACGAAGCCCGAAGAGCTCGTCGAGTGGGAGGCCGAAGGGACGACCGGCGCGGTCCAGATCAAGCCTTCGGGCTGGGGCACGAAGGTCACGCTGACCGTCTGTCGCGAGCTGGCCGACGCGCCCGAGCAGGCGCCGGAGCCCTCCCCCGGCGAGGGCGAGGTGGAGCCTGTTGCCGAAGATCCAACCGCCGTGGCGATCGACCCGGCGCCCGAGCAGCCTGCCGAGCTCGAGCCGAGCCAAACCGCGCAAGTCGCGCCGGCCACCACTCCCACGCCTGCCACCGCTCCGGGGCCGGCCACCACTCCGGGGCCGGCCACCACGCTGACGCCGGGCGCCACCCCGGGGCTTGGCGCCACCCCGGGGCCTGCCACCACCCCGGCTCCCGCGACGGAGGCGGCTCGACGGGCGGTCGGCTGGCCTGCGGGGAGCCCGATCACGGTCCCCGCCGTCGAGAGCGACCTGCGGGCGGCCGAGGAGGAGGGCGGGGCGGAGGAGACGGTCTGGACGGCAGCTCGGTCTGCCCGGGAGCCCGCGGAGTCACCGCCGGCCGCCGTGCCAGAGCCCGCGCTCGAGCCGCGCCGGGGATTCTTCGCGCGCCTGTTCGGGCGCCGCAACCGGCCTTCCCACCTGCAGGCCGAGACGCCGCGGCCCGCGATGCCGAGCGGTCTCGACGCTCTCGTGGCGACGATGCCGCGTCCGATCGAGCGGCTCCCGCTCGAGCCTCCCGTCGCGGTCGAGCCATGGCCGGCGCTCGAGCGCCCGGCCGATGCGCCGCCACCGGCCGCCAAGCCCGACGAGGAGCCGGCCGTCCAGGCCCATGCGCCCCAGGACGAGGAGCCACCGGAGCAGGAGCCGGAGCCGGCCGACCAGGCCCACGCGCCCCAGGACGAGGAGCCACCGGAGCAGGAGCCGGAGCCGGCCGTCCAGGCGCACGCGCCCCAGGACGAGGCGCCACCGGAGCAGGAGCCGGAGCCGGCCGTCCAGGCCCGCCCAGACGATCTGGGAGCGGAGCTGAAGGCGGCCGAGGAGGTCGCGGCGGAGGAGGTGAAGGCGGTCCTGACCGCCGTGCTGGACCGCCTGGGCGCGGCCCATCACCGGCCGTTCTCGCGAGCTTAGGCGGCTCCCGCCATGCCGCGCCGTCTCGGTGAGCTGATCAGGCGAACGCCCCTGCTGGGCTCGCTTGCTGCCTCTTCGCCCGCGCAGTACCTGGTCCGCACGGTGCGGGCCGCGCGGGCCGTCGACGAGCCCTTTCGCTTCACGGTGCTCCAGCTCAGCCCGCCCCGGACGGCCCGCTACCGGCTGCGCGACTCGGGGCTCACCGTCTTCCTCCGCCACCGGACCCGCGACGTGGACATCTTCAAAGAGGTCTTCGGGACGGGCTATGGCGCCAACAGCTACGACCCACCCGAGCCGGTCGCCGCCGCCCTGGCGGGGCGGCCCCGCCCGGCCGTCCTCGACCTGGGCGGCAACATCGGCCTGTTCGGGGCCTACGCGATCGGACGCTGGCCGGGAGCGACGGTGCACAGCTTCGAGCCCGATCCCTCGAATCTGCCGATCCTGGAACGGGTGATCGCGGTCAACGGCCTCCAGCGCCGCTGGACCGTCTCGCCTGTCGCGGTCGCCGCCAGAGTGGGCGAGATGCCATTCGTGGCAGGGCTGTTCGCCGAGTCCCAGCTGGCCGCCGTCGCGGAGACGGCGCCGGACGCCGAGCGTGGCGCACAGGCCGCCGCGCTGGAGGACGGCCGGACGATCGCGGTGCGGGTCGTCGACCTGTTCGAGCAGGACCATGACGTCGACCTGATGAAGATGGACATCGAGGGCGGCGAGTGGTCGATCCTGACCGACCCGCGCCTGGCCGAGCTCCGGGCCGACGCGATCGTGCTCGAGTGGCATGCCGTCGGCTGTCCCGAGCCGGACCCGCGGGCCGCGACGATCGGCCTGCTCCGATCGGCCGGGTACACGGAGATCGAGGAGACCGAGGACCTCGGTCACCGCGGCGTCCTCTGGGCATGGCGGCCGAGCAGCGCGCCAAACGGCCCATAGGCGCCCCCGCCCCGGCGGCAGGGCGCGGCCGCAGACGGCCGGTAGACGTGGAGAGGGCGATCAGCCCGGGAGCGAACTGTCCGCGACGGGTTGGGCGAGGGCCCACACCGCGACGGGGAGGTGCGGCTCGTCGCGCAGGCTCTGCCAGGCCAATCGCGGGACCCAGTGATCGAAGTTGGAGGCGGCCACGTCGCGGTTGCCCCAGCTGCGAACCCACAGCGGCTCGAGCCCCTGGGAGCGCAGCAGGATCGCCATGCCGTCGGGCGTGAAGCGCCAGTAGTCGCCGGGCCACTCGTGGAGACGGACCAGGAACGGGGTCGAGACATAGACGAAGCCGCCTGGCTTGCACAGGCGCCGCAGGGTCCTGACGGCGGTGAGCGGGTCGGGCACGTGCTCGAGCACCTGCTCGCAGATGACCAGGTCGAACGGCCCGGGCAGCTGCCCGGGCGGCGAGCAGAGGTCGAACTCGGGGAAATCCAGCTGCGCACGACTCGCCCAGGGCATCTCGGTCCACAGATCGCCGCTGATCTCGGCGACATCGAGCGAGGCGGGGTTCAGGGATTCGAAGGCCCGACGCGTGTCGGGGATCATCACGGCCCGCAGCCACTGCCCTTGCGCCGTGCCGGGGTCGCCCGCGAAGAGGCGATCGCGGATCGGCCGGGGCAGACGAGGACCGAGCACCGAAGGAAGCCAAACCGAGATCCGCCATCGGAGCCGGCTGCGAAGGCGCCATCGCAGCGGGACGGGCGAGGATGGAGCGTTCACGTGCGCAGTGTATGGAGCAGGAGCAGGCGCTGTGCGGGCGCGCGACGCTCGCACCGGCAGGGAAGCGGAGCGCGGATAACATTGCGGACCGATGTCGAGCAGCGCACACGATCGTCAGGCCGACGCCGCCCTGCTGGCCGCGTCGCGCAGCGGGCACCGCAAGGCGCCGCGGCAGAAGGCACCGGAGACCTACGAGGAGAAGCTGGCCCAGCTGCAGGAGCTGCGCGAGGCGGCCCTCCACTCCGCGCCGGAGGCCGAGGAGAAGCAGCACGCCCGCGGCAAGTACACGGCCAGGGAGCGGGTCGAGAAGCTCCTCGATCCGGGCTCCTTCCTGGAGCTCGACACGTTCGTGCGCCACCGCACCTACGACTTCGACATGCAGAAGAACCGCCCCTGGGGCGACGCCGTGGTCACGGGCCACGGCACGATCGACGGCCGCACCGTCTGCGTGTTCAGCCAGGACTTCACCGTGTTCGGCGGCTCGCTGGGCGAGGTGATGGGCGAAAAGATGTGCAAGATCATGGATCTGGCAGCGAAGATCGGGTGCCCCGTGATCGGCATCAACGACTCGGGCGGCGCGCGCATCCAGGAGGGCGTGGTCTCGCTGGGGGCCTACGGGGACGTGTTCGTCCGCAACGTCCGCTGCTCCGGCGTGATCCCCCAGATCAGCCTGATCATGGGCCCCTGCGCGGGCGGCGCCGTCTACTCACCGGCGATCACGGACTTCATCTTCATGGTGGAGGAGACCTCGCACATGTTCATCACCGGGCCCGACGTGATCAAGACGGTCACCGGCGAGGAGGTCGGCTTCGAGGAGCTGGGCGGGGCGATGTCGCACAACACCAAGTCCGGCGTGGCCCAGTTCGCCTCCGAGGACGAGGACGCGTGCCTGGAGGACTGCCGCTACCTGCTGAGCTTCCTGCCTTCCAACAACCTCCAGGGCACGCCCCGCGTGCAGCCCACCGACGACCCTCTGCGCATGGACCCCGAGCTCGACCACGTCGTCCCGGACAACCCGAACAAGCCGTACGACATGCGCGACGTCGTGAGGCTGATCGTCGACGATCAAGAGTTCTTCGAGGTGCACGAGCACTACGCCAGGAACATCATCTGCGGCTTCGCCCGCCTGGACGGCTTCACGCTCGGCATCGTCGGAAACCAGCCGGCCCAGCTGGCGGGCGTGCTCGACATCGACGCCTCCGCCAAGGCCGCCCGCTTCGTGCGCACGTGCGACGCCTTCAACATCCCCCTGCTGACCTTCTGCGACGTGCCCGGCTTCCTGCCCGGCACCGCCCAGGAGTGGGGCGGCATCATCCGCCACGGCGCCAAGCTGCTGTTCGCCTATGCCGAGGCGACGGTGCCCAAGGTCACCATCATCACCCGCAAGGCGTTCGGCGGCGCCTATGACGTCATGTCCTCCAAGCATTTGCGCGGCGACATCAATCTCGCCTGGCCGACGGCGCAGATCGCCGTCATGGGCGCCAAGGGCGCGGTCGAGATCATCTTCCGCTCCGACATGAACGATCCCGCGAAAATTGCGGAGCGGACGAAAGAATACGAGGACCGCTTCCTGTCGCCGTTCGTCGCCGCCGAGCGCGGCTACATCGACGAAGTGATCAT
>JBKQOO010000091.1:0-2914 GCA_052145475.1 Solirubrobacteraceae bacterium | reverse complement strand
TGCACGACGGCTTTATTGGGGATGATCTTGCCGGGTCTTGCGCTCCGGCCTCGAAGCCTTGTCGAGCAGGAGACGGCTCGCGACGGCCGCTGCTTCGCCGCCCTTCAAGGCAAGGACGCCCAGCCCTAGGGTCGGCTGGGCGAGGAGCAGCGACGGGTGCTCGAAGTACGGGCGCCTAAGATGCGATGCCAACGCTCGGCTTCCGTGCTTGCGGCGGAAGGCGGTGACCCCGATCGCGTAGCCAGCCTTCTTGCGGCATGCTGCGAGGTAGGTCAGCGCGCCCTCGTCGTGGAGAAACACATCCGACGTCCTGCCGACTCTTGCACTGATGCTTGCGCGCAGCCCGAGGTCGGTGTCCTCCATGGCTATCAAGTCTTTGTCGTAACCACCGAGCGCCTCGAACAGGTCGAAAGAGAAGAAGCGTGGCCACTCCAAGGTCCCCAGGTACATGGAGCGCTCGAAGGTGCGGACCTTCGCCCAGTAGTTCTCGCCGAAGCTGCGCTCAGGAACGACCACCGACCCAGCCCCGGCCGCGATCTGCTCGATCGCCTGCTCGACGACGTGTCCGCCGACGACCATGTCGGCATCGACAAAGCCGATTATGTCAGCCGGGAGCGCTCGCGCTCCTACGTTGCGCTGCAGCGAGGGGTTAGGTGCCGTGTTGAGCACAAGATCCGCAAAGCCGGACGCGATGGCCTTCGAATCATCGACGGAGCCGCAATCGACGACGACGACACCGCAGCGCACCGACTGGCGGACGATGGACTCGAGGCAGGCACTCAGAGTCCGCGCGGCGTTCTTCGTCGGCACGACCACCGTGACGCTGGCCCTGGTCACGCCTCGTCCAACGCTTCGGCAAGGGCGGACGTGGCTGCTCGGCGTGGCATGGTACCTCCTTGGAACTGTCGGCCGGCCGACTGGCGCGTGACGCTAGGAACGGCGCGGTGTGCACCGCCAGAACGGGCGAAATGGCGAGAGAGTACTGTTGCGACCAGTCGGTACCGACCTCCGTGCCAACGGGGGAGCGCCAGTGCGAGCAGGAAACCGGCGGCGAGAAGCGAAGCCAAGCGCGACAGCAAGTACCACGATGACAGGCTGAAGCGCAGCGGAACCTCCCCTGAGTGCGGGCCGAGCCAACCGTTACGCAGTCCATCGACCTCCACTTGCTGATCTCCGGGCGGGCCGATCCAGTTCGGCGAGAAACTCCCGCCCACTGTGTAGAGCGCTGGTACCGGGCGCTCATGCCCCCGTGGAGTGGCCACAACTACGGGCTGGAGAAGCACCGGGCACCGCCGGACCACGACATCCGAGTACTCGTTGGTAGTGAGGGTTCCGGGTGCGTACACGTCTGCGTAGAGCAAGAGCGACAGGCTGCGGGTCCCAGGATAAGGTGTCACGATCGTCTGGTAGTGGTACCACTGGGAAGGGGCTGAGTTCGAAGGGAGCGGCGACATGGCGGCGCACTTCTCGATAGGCGTCTCCCAGAGACACATCCGCGGCGCAGCTCCGCTGACGTTGCGGACCCATAGGCTCAGGAAGAGCGGTCCTGACCGCCAGGCCACCGAGCGCACCTCGCACGCACTGTCCGCTTTCGCGGAGAGCGCGAGCGCCGGCAGTCCCGCCGGGCCCTGTCCTGGCAGGACACGCGCATCCAGCCGCGCCGTCGCTGCCGACCCGGGAAACGCCGCGCAGTTGCCCACCGCGCCCCACGTGCCAGACACGAAGTCGCCGTCGGTGAGCAAGGAACCGCCCAACTTGTAGCTGAGCTCTTCGACTGCCTGGCCATCGCGATGGCGGACGCGGGCGATGAGCCGGGCCGGGGGCCTCGAGGAGGCACCCGGCTGCTCGAACGCGCCGGTGGCTGACAACCGCTTGATCTGGTATCGCCGACCGGGTGGCTCGACGATAGAGGTCTCGAGTTCGTCGCCGGCGAGCCGCCATTGTGAAACAGGCGGGAGCTGCAGCACCGCGGGAGCGGCCGGCCGCATCGGGCTTGATATCAGCGCGGTCCCAGCGGGAAGAAGCGCCAGGTCACGGAGATCCGGCGTAGCAGAGTTGACAGTGGCGTACGAAGTGACCGAGCCCGCCGGACTGATGCTCCTGCGAAGCGCGAATAGCTCGAGCTTTCCGAAACGATGGACAAGCCGCATGTCCTTGTCTTCGCTTAGTGCTTCCTCGAGTGCCGCTGGCGGTGTGATATCCCGACCGGGAAAGGCGGCGTTCACGTCTCCGCGGACCAGCAGCAGCGGCGCACCGATAGCCGCGAGCGTCCGTTGCACAGATGGCCAGTCGTGGGCGAGCAGCCCCTGCTCGACGAGGTGGACGGCGCCGCCGAGCTCCTGCGAGGCGACCGTATAGCCTTGGGCAACCGGGTCCACCACGTTTCGCGCTATCAGGTCCGTGATGAAGCTGTCCGCTCCGTAGTAGCCCCAGGTGTAGGGCATCTGGTAGAAGTCGTCCTGAGGGAGCACGAGGAGATTGCCGGATGGAGCGGAACCGTTGAGGTAGGACGCCATCGCTACCCAGTACGCGGGCACGCTGACGCGGGTCGAGGGAAGCACCGGACGGTGAACGGGGGCGATCGCTCCAGTCATGAGCGGGAACCCAGGCGCGAGCACCGCCGCGCCCACTGCGCCCACCGCCGCGACACGAAGCCCCGGGCTATGCAAAGCTGACCGCCAACGCCACAGGGTGCCCGGCAACGAGTTCAGCCTCTCGCGGACGGCCTCCATAGTCAGCGCGAGGAGCACCGCGTATACGAGCCCTCCGAGGATCAGGAACCGGCCGGGCTCCCTGAGCAGCCAGCCGAGAGGCAGCTGGTAGAGCGGGTCGAAGACGAGGGCGCCTGGAAGACGGGTGCCCGTGCTGAGCAGGACGAGGAAAAGTGCCGTGGCCGCGGCGGCGATGCCGAGAC
>JBKQOO010000090.1:0-3952 GCA_052145475.1 Solirubrobacteraceae bacterium | reverse complement strand
TCGGTGCGCGTCCTCGACCACGTGCACGGTCATCTCGCCGGCGGCCAGCAAAGGCAAGGCCGGAACGGTCGACGTAACGGCTTCCGCCGGCGGAGACACCAGCAAGAAGAGCAGGCCAGCCGACCAGTTCGTCTACACGGCGGAATAGGCGCCGCCCGAGCTCGACGCTCAGCTCGGGAACGGCGCCATCCGCACTGCCAGGGGCACGCCGCAGCGAACGAGCAGCCCGAACCTTCCCTGCGGCAGCGCCGCGGCCTCGGCGCGCATCATCGCCACGAGATCCTGCTTGAACTCTCCCCGAGGGTGACGGCGCAGGACCTCGTCGATGTTGGCGGGAGCCACGTCCCAGGCGCGCAGCCCGGCACCGTCGACCATCGCGCCCCACTGCAGGTAGCAGCCCAGCCCTCCATCGTGCTGGACGGTGACCCCGGGAGTCGTATGCACGCAGATCGCGTCGGCCAGCGCCTCGGCGCGATCGTCATCGACACCGGCCTTCCGCGCGCAGAGCAGCGTCTGCTCGGCGCTCCCCAGCGTGAAGTCGTACCCGGGCGTCGGCTGGGCGATCCCGTAGTCGTGCAGCAGTGACCCGCAATAGAAGAGCTCGTGGTCGAGCTCCACGCCGTCGACGACGGCGAGCGCACGCCCGAACAGCCAGGTCCGGTAGGAGTGGCCCGCCAGCAGCGCCGGCAACTCGGCGCAGGCCTGCTCGGCCTCGCGGGCGAACATCGAGTCCGGCACGAGGAACGTGTCCAGGTCGACATCGGCGGCACCGGCAGGGAGCCGTCCCAGCGCGAGCCTCGCCCGACCGAGCGCGTTCTCCCACTGGCCCACCGCCACCGCGGCGAGCAGCCGGGCCCGCTCTCGCCGCGACAGCCGCCCGCCGGTCCGTCTCACCCAACCGAGGCCGCCCAGGCGCTGGGGATCGGGCCCCGGATCCATTCGGGTCAGTCTAGAGGCCGTCTCAGCGCCTGCGCCTGCGCACTCGCTTCCGGGAGACGCGGCGCCGGCCCCACGCGCGCTCCCGGCTCAGTAGGCCGTGTTGACCTCGACCGCTTCTTCGCTCGTCTGCGTGATCTTCGCCTTCAGGCCGATCGGTTCCGCGGTGAACCCGTCGATACTGGCATCCAGTTTCACTTCGGGGCCGCCTTTGAACGACCCGAACGCCTGAACGCCCTTTTTCTCGGTCGCCTTCCAGGAGGCAGTCGAGGCCATCTTGTCGGAGGGGACTTCGATGATCACCGCTCCTGTCACCGCGACGGTCGTCGCGCCGCAGGAGAATTCGGCGAACGTTTCGCCGGAGCTCGGCGCGAGCTCGATGCCGGCCTTCAGCGTCTTGATGATCTGTTCGCCGAGCCGGCCGGTGAGCGGCCCGGTGCTGACGTCGCCCGTCGCGTCGCCCGAGCTCTGGCAACTCGCCCCCTTGCCGGGCCCCTTGATGACCTTGCAGCCGGCCAGGACGAGCGAGCCGGTCGAGACGGTCTGCCCGCTCGTGTATTCGCCGCTCGCGTGTGCCCCGGTGCAGGTGATCTTCAGCTCTGCGGTTTCGAGCGTGGTCGCCTCCCCAGCGAGCGTGAAGCCCTTCTCGGCCAGGCCGTTGCGACCGAACGCGGGCTCCCAGTTGTAGGGGGTCGCGTGTTCGGCTTCTTCGGGAGGTTCGAAGGTGCAGCCCTTGTCCTCGAATCTGCCGCTGGAGTTCCCCCCTTTGACGCAGCGGCCGAATTCGGGCGTCTGGACGTAGGTGAATTCGTCTGCCGGGCCGCTGGCGCTCGTTCCCGACGGGTTGGTCACCGTGATCGTCACGACGCCGCTGCCCGACGGCATGTGCTTCACGTAGACGGCGCCGCCGCCGACTCCGATGAAGAACGGCACGGAGGAGCCGTCCACGTCGACTTCCGTCACGTTGCCGAGGTTCCTACCGTCGATCCCGATCTCCTGCCCCGCCTCGCCGAAGCTGGGACTGAGGCCGGTCACGCTCGGAACGCCCCGGTAGGTGTACGGGGCATGCTCGTTTTCAGCGGTGCCGCGCGGCGTCTTGACCGTGACGAAGACCGTTTCCGAGCCGGCCGGGACGACTGCCTTGATTTCGTCGCCCCCCGGTTGGACTTCGAAGCTCGGCGACGCTTTCGATCCGAACTTCACTTCGGTCGCTCCGCCGAAGCCGCTCCCAAGGATCGAGATCGTGTTGCCTCCTTCGGCCACGCCTTCGTCGGGCGACAGCGACGTCAGCTCCGGGCAGAGTTCGTTGGCTTCGCCCCAGGCGAGGCCGGTGTTGAAGCCGGTCGCGATCCCCGTGATGCCCTGCAGGCCGCAGCCAACCGGCACCGGCTTGTCCTCGTGTGTGGTCGTGTAACCGGTCCCGAGCTGGCCGCGTTCGTCGCCGCCCCAGGCTTTCAGCTCGCCGTCGGCCAGGAGCGCAAAGCTGTGTAGCCCGCCTGCGGCGACGGCCGTGGCGCCGGTCAGTTCATCCACCTCGACCGGCAGCGAGCTGTTCGTCAGGGCGCCGTTGCCGAGCTGGCCCCATTTGTCTTCACCCCACGCCTCGACCGTGCCTTCGCCGGTGAGGGCGAGGACGTGGTGCTGTCCGGCGGAGATGGCGGTCACGCCGATCAGGCCGGAGACGGCGACCGGGGAGGAGCTGTCTTCGGTGCCGCCGTTGCCGAGCTCGCCGTCTTCGCCCGAGCCCCACGTGCGCACTTCCCCGTCGGCGAGCAGGGCGGCGCCGAAGTGTTCGCCCGCGGTCACCGCCACGACTTCGCTGAGGCCCGCCACGGCGATGGGCGCATCGCGCTGTTCGGTCGTGCCGTCGCCGAGATCGCCATGTTCGTTGCCTCCCCAGGCGACGACCGTGCCGTCTTTCAGGAGCGCGAGGGCGTGGGTCCCCGACGCGGCCACCGACGTGGCTTCGGAAATCCCGCTGACTTCAACCGGCACGCTGCTCCCTTCGGTGCCACCGTCGCCCAGCTGTCCTTTGGCGTTGTTGCCCCACGCCATCACCGACCCGTCGGACAGCAGGACATAGCTGTCGCTGCCGCCGGCCGCGAGCGAGGTCACCTCGCTGAGGCCGCCGACCGGCACGGGGAGCGTGCGCTGCGTGGTCGTGCCATCCCCGAGCTGGCCTTTGCCGTTGGCGCCCCATGCCATCACGGTGCCGGCGGACGTGAGCGCGAGGCTGTGGAATTCGCCAGCCGCCATCTGAGTGACTTCGCTGAGTTCGAGGACGTGGATCGGACCTTCGTGGTTTTCGGTCGTGCCGTTGCCGAGCTCGCCGTTGGCGTTCACGCCCCACGAGAACGGCTCGCCGCCGGAGGCCAGCGCTGGCAGAGATGACAGGAGGGTCGCGAGGGTCGCGAGCAGACTCAGCGCGGCGACCGTGGCACATCTGCGGAGCACCTTCGGCCTGGCCCGACTCTGTCCGGGCGTCTCGGGCGCCGTCCCGGCGCCGCCGTCTGCCCCATGCCGCGACCCCGACATCGCGCCTCCCTCCGCTCAGTCGCCCTGTGCCCAGGGACCCCCACAGACCCTGACGAATCTCGCTCGCGCGCCAGCATATTCCCAACCCGGCGGCCGTGTCAAGAATTCGAATCGTGATCTTCACGCCGGGTCCTCGCGGCGCGACGTTTCCAAGCCCCATCCTGTCCTATCCCGCTCAAACCGCGATGGGATAGGCGGTAAGTGCGGCCGAAACCGAACGGTAGCCCCCCGACTACGTCTCGCCGTTCCCTGGGATCAGCTGGAGTCCCCGTTACGGGCTAGCCGTTTGCCAAAGGACGGCATGGCTTGCGCCTGTAGTGTTCCTCGCCGAACCGACGATCTGTCCGGAGCCGTTGATGGCGGCAGCTTGGCTTCCGGATCCACCGAGGGTGCCGAGGTCGACCATCCCGCCAGCCTTCGTCCACGAGTACGCGTGTTCTGGGGCGAGGGTGCCCGCCAGGGGACGTGGGCGGGAATGCAT
>JBKQOO010000089.1:0-2579 GCA_052145475.1 Solirubrobacteraceae bacterium | reverse complement strand
CCTCGTGCAAGGCGAGCAGCCTTTCAGGTCCGTACTTTCTGCGCAACCACCCTGTCAGAGTTCTTACCAACTCAGGGCTGGAGCGTGACATCGGCCAGCTGGCGGACGCCCAGCTTCACCGTCGCTGCCAGGCCGCCGGCGCCGCGGGCGCGCAGCAGGCGGCGGGCGCGGCTGCCCAGGGCGATCGGGACGAGGTGGCCCCGGCCGTGGCCGAGGCGTACCGTCGCCGAGCCGAGCTCGACGGCGCCGGCCCGGAGCGCGAGCTTGCCGCGGCAACCACCAGACAGTCCGCAGGAGAGCCACAGGGCGACGTGGCCCCGCTTTACGGCGAGGCCGTGGAAGCCGCTGCCCAGCGCGGCGACCGACGAGGGCGCGCCAAGGCAGCCGGGGTCACCGGCCTGCACGATCGCCGGCTGCGGGTCGCGCATCCCGCCGAGGCGGCGCGGCGCGCACAGGGTGCCGGCTGCGACGGCCTGTTCGGAGCTGGCGAAGCTGGCGAGGGTTCCTCCCGCCGGCGGGCCGTCGGCGGCCGCGGCCAGACAGCGCAGGCGCGACCCGGCGTCGGCCGCGGTGAGGGTGTAGGTCAGCTGAAAGGAGCGCGGCGTGCCGGCCTGGGCGGCGACGCTGTAGGCGATCAGGCCCCCACCCGGCGCGAACCAGTCGGGCCTGCCCGCCGAACGGGGGAAGCGCCGGCTCCACACTTCGCCCGACAGGAAGTCCTGGGTGCCGAACGGGATCACGATCGCCCCTGCGAACGGCGTCGCCCCGGCTCCGTCGAGCAGGTCCCGCGAGGCGCCCAGCCCGGTCACCTGCTGGCTGACCAGCGTCACGGGCCCCGAGCCCGTGATCCGCTGCAAGGTCAGCGTTACCGCGCCGGCCTCTGCGAAGGCGCGAACGGTCGGCGAGGGCGAGCTGCCGACGACGCTCGTCCAGGGCGCCGAGACGCAGCGGACCTGCTCGGCGCCCCACCAGGACCCTCCGCTCGGATAGGCCTCGCCCACGGCCCCCGGGCCGGAGCCCTCCTGCATGCAGACCGCGCTGGAGCAGTGCGACGAGGCGGCTCCGATCGGCCAGGCGGGCGCAGGCGGCTGCTCGTGGATCATGTGCGAGGCGCTGGTCGCCGAGCTCGACAGGCCCGCCTCGCTCGCCACCTCGCGGCACGTCAGCCGCTGGCCGTCGTCAGCGCGGGGAGGCACGAACGTGGCGCTGGTCGCGCCCGCGATCGGGGTGTCGTCGAGCAGCCATTGGATCGTGACGGTCGAGGGGGACCAGCTGACGCCGGCGCAGCTGGCCCGAGCCGCCGAGAAGACGACAGCAGGGGAGATCGCGAGCGTTCCCGACGGGGTCGGCCCGCCCGGGGGGACCGAGGTGGTGGGCGGCGTGACCACCGCTTCGACGCTCCATTTGAACTTGGCCCTGGCCGGGCCCCCGCCTTCGTGATTGAAGGCTTCCAGGGTGACTTCGCTCGCCTGCGCCGTCGTCGGCGTGCCGACTATTTCCCACAGCGTTTCGGAGACTTTGTGGAGTTCGAGCCCTGCCGGCAGTTCGGGCGGTAGGGCCAGCGTGTGCAGCGAGGTGCCTTCGACCAGGACGGGGGTGATCGGCACGCCGACCGTGCTGACCTGTTCGGGTGGAGGTTTGAGCGTCGGTGCGGGTTCCCGTTCGACTTTCCATTCGAATTTCGTCGATTCGGCGATCCCTTCCCCGTTCTTGGCGTCGAGGGTGACCGTCTGTGTTTCGGGCCGTGTCGGTGTGCCTGCGATCCGCCATTCGGTCGGCGACAGTTTTTCGGGAGGCGAGAGCCCCGCGGGCAGGCTGCTCGCTTCCAGCGTCTGCATTTCCGTGCCGTGGACCACGAGCGACACCGGCGAGCCGACGACGCTCGTCTGGTCCGCCGGTTTGGAGACCGTTGGGGCCGGTTCGGTCACCTTCCATTTGAACGTGACCGGCGGCAAGGGTTCTTCGGCCGCATTCTTCGCTTCCAGTTCGACCACGGTTTCACCGACTTGTGTCGGGGCCCCGAGGATCTTCCATTCGGTTTCGGAGTTGCCGGGGTCTTCGAGTTTCAGGCCTTCCGGCAAGGGAGCCTTTGGTTCGAGCTTGTGGATCCCTGCGCCGGTCAGGGCAAGGCTGACGCCGCCGTCCAGGGTGGTCGTCTGATCGCCCGGGTTGTTGACGCCTTCGATCGTCCAGCTGAATGTCTCTTCCTCCCCGACCGCTTCTTTGTTCGTCGCCGTCAGCTTGACGACGGCGCTCCCCGCGTGAGTTGGCGTCCCCACGATTTCGGCTTTCGTTTCGCTGACCCCGGCTGAGGGAAGTTCGAGGCCTTCCGGTAGGTGTTCGGCCTTGAGAGTCGCCATCCTCGCGCCGGTGACTTCGAACGGTTTGATCGCCGTGCCGAGGACGTCCGTCTGGTTGGGCGGCGCGTTGATTTCCGGTGGTTCTTCGGCCATCGCCAGCGCCGGCACGGACAACAGCGCGAAGACCGCGATGGCCAGCGCCACCGCGACGCGGAGCGTGGGCGGCAGGCGGCGCGCAGCCCGGCGGCGAGTGGCATCAGTGGCGGCCCGGCTGGCGTA
>JBKQOO010000088.1:0-6322 GCA_052145475.1 Solirubrobacteraceae bacterium | reverse complement strand
GGGCACGCGCACGATCGCCACGAAGTCCCACTCCCCGGTCACCGAGTAGGCCTCGGCCACGCCCTCGATGTCAGCCAGCGCCCCGCCCAGGCTGGACAGCGCGTCGCGCTCGGCCTCGATCAGTACGACCGCGTGGGTCATCGTCATAGGCGCCCCATCATAGGTGCCGCTGGCTCATCCCTCGACCCGCGCGATGCGTCCCAACCCGAGCCCGACCAGCAGCCCGATCGCGCCGCCGACGACGCCGGCCAGCCAGCTGGCCTCGGGCCGGGCGAACGGCACGGCCAGCAGCAGCGCGGCGAACGCGCCGGCGCCGAGCAGGTCGCCCTCGTAGTACTGGCCCTCGCGCAGGGCCTGAAGGTCGGGCGCAGCCCACGCCGCCACCAGCGCGAGTGCGCCGGCGTTGGCTCCTGCGACGATCGGGAACGTGTAGAGCGCCAGGGCCGCCAGCGCCCCCACGGCCCCCGCGCCGAGGAACAGGGCGAGCACCACGGCTGGCCCGTGGCGCTGCTCGAGCAGCCATCCGAACAACCCGGTGGCGAGGATCGCTACGAACGCGTACACGCCTCCCCCGCCGCCCTCCAGGTAGACGAACTGCGCGGTGAAGATCTTCCACCATTCCCCGTGCAGCGGGCCCAGGATGATCAGGTGCGCGACCCACGCCGGTTCGGCCCGGCTCGCGACCCACACCCCGAGGGAGGCCGCCACGAGCGCGATCGTCGCGTAGGGGCGCGTCGTGGCCCAATGGCTCGAGCGCGCTCGAGGCATACGTCGCGCGGGCCGCGAGCCGCCGCGTCGCAGCAGCGACCCCAGGCCGTGGCGGCGGGTGGCAGTGCTGCCGGAGGTATTGACCTTGGGGAGCTTCGGCGCGCGCCTGCGGAGCCGGTTGCCGCAGTAGGGGCACTCGGTTATGTACGGGCTGACCTCCGAGCCGCATTGCTTGCAGACCACGAACAGATCAGCTCCCGAGCTCACCCGACCATTCTAAGGACCTCGCGACCTCGTCCTGCACCCCTTTGGAATACTCAGGGGCATGAACCTCGGATACGACGGGAAGCTCTACATACTCGCGTTCGACCATCGCGGATCGTTCCAGAAGAAGTTCTTCGGAATCGACGGAGAACCGGACGCCGAGCAGACGGCGATCATCGCCGACGCCAAGCACCTGATCTTCGAGGGCGTCCTGCAGGCCGTCGGCGCCGGCGCCGACCCGGAAGTCACGGGCGTGCTGGTCGACGAGCAGTTCGGCTCGACGATCCCGGCCGAGGCGAAGGAGAGAGGCCTGAAACTGGCGATGCCCGCGGAGCGCTCGGGCCAGACGATGTTCGATTTCCAGTACGGCGCGGACTTCGGCGAGCACATCCTCGAGTTCGACCCGGACTTCACGAAGGTGCTGGTGCGCTACAACCCCGATGGCGACGCCGCCGAGAACCGCGTCCAGCTGGAGAAGCTGAAGGTCCTGTCGGACTGGCTCAAGGAGCACGAGCGCAAGTTCCTGTTCGAGTTGCTCGTGCCTGCCGAGGAGTCTCAGCTGGCGGCGGTCGACGGCGACGCCGATCGCTACGACAGCGAGCTGCGCCCCGAGCTGATGCGCCGCGCGATCGCCGAGATCCAGGACGCCGGGGTCGAGGTCGACATATGGAAGATCGAGGGCGTCGACGAGCGCGCCGACTGCGAGATGCTGGTCGCGCAGGCCCGCAGCGGAGGGCGCGAGGGCGTCGTCTGCGTCGTGCTCGGCCGCGGTGCCGACGACGCCAAGGTGGACCAATGGCTGACCGCGGCGGCGCCCGTCGACGGCTTCATCGGCTTCGCGATCGGCCGCTCGATCTGGTGGGACCCGCTGAAGGCCTACGTCGAGGGCAAGACCGAGCGCGCCGCCGGGGCCAGGAAGATCGCGGAGAACTACCTGCGCTTCATCGCCGTCTACGAGCGCGCCAGGGCCATGGCCGCCTCCTAGCCGTGCGGGCTCGTTCGACCTCGAGGGCGCTGGACGAGGGGGCAGTGTCGTGAAGATGCGTCAAAGCCTGGCCGACTGGGAGCAGGCCTTCGTCAAAGAGATCACGCTGGACCGACGACGGCGGGACTCGCTGCGCCGCACCACCGAGCAGCGGGCCCTCAAACGCGAAGCTCAGAAGCGCCACAAGCGCGGCTCGGTTCGCTTCGCGCTGCTGGTGGCGACCCTGATCCTGACCGCGGCGATCGTGACCGTGGTCATGTTCCGCACCCTCTACCTGCTGCTCGGCTAGGAGCCGGCCCGCAGGCGGGCCGGCCCTCGCTCGGCTCAGCCTCCGTCGCCCAGCTCGCGCAGCGACTCGTCCACCTGCTCGGGCTGGTGCCCATCGGGGATCGGCGTGACGCCGGTCGCTTCCCGGTGGATCTCCAGGTAGATCTCCTTGCGGAAGACGGGCACCTTCTGCGGTGCCTGAATGCCGATCCGCACCTTCTCGCCCATGACAGAAAGCACCGAGACCTCGATTTCGTCTCCGATCATGATGCTCTGGTTGGACTTTCGCGTCAGAACCAGCATTCTGGGTGCACCTTCCTCTTTGGGACTGGCGAGCCCGGCGGGAGCCCCACCCGCCAAGTGTGGCAAGCATAGTCCCAGGACCGGGGGAAATGTGATCCTCGCCGCAAAGCTTTCCGCTCGCTGCGGCCGACTGCTCGCCCGCGGCGTGAGGCCGGCATCGCGACCGCCGCGCTCGCCCGCCGCTTTGCGCTAGTCTCCCGGACCGTCGATGCCCCGGAAATCACTGCGCCCGCACCTGAACCAGATCCGCGCCTGGGTGCGCCAGGGCCGAACGGATGCCTGGGTCGCCCATCAGCTCGAAGTGAGCGTCCGCGAAATCGAGCAGTTCAAGCGCCAGAACGATCTCGCCGGCGAGGAGTCCGCCGAGGTGGGCGCCGGCGCGGGCGACTTTCCCGAGGAGATCGACCTCCGCGCCGAGGACGACGCGCTGATCGCGGCCGAGCTCGAAGCAGCCGAAGCCGAGGCCGAGCGTGCGCGGGCAGAGGCCGCGGAGCGAGGCGAGGACGACGAGTCCGACGAGGATTCCGAGGAGCCGGCAGGGCGCCGGCGCCGCAGCCGCCGCGGAGGGCGCCGCCGCACCACGGGACGCAACACGGGTCCCCTGGAGGGCACCTTCGACCACGGGGAGGAGGGGTTCGGGCTGTGGCTCGACCCGGCGATCCAGGACAACCCGATCTACGCGGAGCACTGGGCCGGGCACCGGCCCATCGAGGTCGCCGTGGAGGAGGACCGGATCGTCATCCGGCGCGTCGGCGCCGAGGACGAGTAGCGCTCAGGCGCCGACCTCGCGGCGCCCGCCGGCGTAGTCGGCAGCCTCGCGCAGATAGCGGGCAAACGCCGCGTCGGTCACGATTCCCGCCTCCCAGGCCCACGGGTCATCGGGCGCGACCCGCATCGCCACCTGCAGGCACCAGGATGTGCCTGCGTCGTAGAGCTCGGCGAGCTCCGCCGCGGAGAACCGCCCGCCCAGGCGACGGCGCAGCTCGGCGACCAGCGCGTCGGTCACACGCTCGAGCAGTCGCCTCCGCGAGGCGGGCGCGGCCTGCAGGCGCCGCGCGCCCTGCTGCCACTGGTAGATCGCGCTCTCGAACGACACGCGCCGAGGCTAGCAGCGGCGCGGCGCGCCTCGGCGCGGATCAGTTCTCGGGGAGGTTGCTCACGACGTACGGCTGCTCGCCGGGCCGCATCATGCCCAGCTGGCGAGCCTCCTTTTCCAGCGTGCTCTGGCTGCTGAGCCTGTTGTGCTGTTCGACCAGACGCCTGTGTTCGCGTTCCATCGAGGCCACCTTGCTGCTGGTCCGATGCGACTGTCGCCAGGTCGAGAGCATCCGCAGGCCCGTGCTGAGGTAGAGGAACACCAGCGCCAGCAGCACGAACAGCATCGCGATGCGACCCAGGCGGTCCCAGCGCACCCGCCCGACGGCGATCCTGCCCGCCGGGCCGGCGCGCCGGTCCCGGCCCGGCCCCGGCGTCAACCCGGAACGGCGGCGCGAGGGTGCATATGAGGCCGAGGCGCTGGGCATCTCTCCGATCGTGTTCGCGCCCGCCACCCGTCCTCCTGCCACGTCCGGCCATCCGCAGGCGCGCCTGCAGCCGCGCTGCCCACGGCCGTCTCCGCCGCGCCGTCGGGAGGATGTCCAGGCCGCCCGGTCCCTCCACCCATCCGGGGAGCCCCGGAGCGGATCTAGACGGTCGTTCCGGCGGTGCGGATGGTCGAGCCGCCCAAGGACGCAGCCCGAAGCCCTTGCTGGTGGCAACGTCGAGGGCGAGGACGCCGGCCGGCGAAGGCCAGACGCGCCATCCGGCGGTGCACGGGCGTGGAATCGACCATCTAGGCCCTGCCGAAGGCGGCGCGGCCGGGGAACTCGGCGGCGGCGCCCAGCTGCTCCTCGATGCGCAGCAGCTGGTTGTACTTGGCGACTCGGTCCGAGCGCGACGGCGCGCCGGTCTTGATCTGCCCGCAGCCCGTTGCAACGGCCAGGTCGGCGATCGTGACGTCCTCGGTCTCCCCCGAGCGGTGGCTCATCACGGCGGTGTAGCCCGCCGCGCGGGCCATCTCGATCGCCTCGAGCGTCTCGGTCAGGGTGCCGATCTGGTTGACCTTGATCAGGATCGAGTTGGCCACGCCGGCCTCGATGCCGCGGCTCAGCCGCTGCGTGTTCGTGACGAACAGGTCGTCGCCGACCAGCTGGACGCGGTCTCCCAGCCGCTCGGTCAATGCTCGCCAGCCGTCCCAGTCCTCCTCGCCCATGCCGTCCTCGATCGACACGATCGGGTATCTCCCGGCGAGATCCGCCCAGTAGTCGACAAGCTCGGACGGGCTCAGCGTGCGGCCCTCGTGCTCGAGAACGTAGCCGCCCTCCCGGTACAGCTCGCTGGTGGCGGGGTCGAGCGCGATCGCGACGTCATCGCCGGGGCGCAGGCCGGCGGCCTCGATCCCCGCAACGAGCATCTCGAGGGCCTCCTCGTTGGAGCCCAGGTCGGGGGCGAAGCCGCCCTCGTCGCCGACCGCGGTGGCGAGGCCGCGCTCGTGCAGGGTGCGCTTCAGGGCGTGGAACACTTCAGCCCCCATCTGCAGGCAGCTCGAGAAGCTCTCGGCCCCGCAGGGGACGATCATGAACTCCTGGAAGTCGACCTTGTTGTCGGCGTGGACGCCGCCGTTGAGCACGTTCATCATCGGCACGGGCAGGACCCGGGCCGACTCGCCGCCGAGGTAGCGCCAGAGCGGCACACCGTTGGATGCAGCTGCGGCCTGCGCGGCCGCCAGCGAGACCCCGAGGATCGCGTTGGCTCCAAGGCGGGACTTGTTCGGGGTGCCGTCGAGGTCGATCAGGGCTCTGTCGAGCGCCCGTTGGTCCGAGGCGTCCATCCCTCTCAGCGCAGCAGCGATCTCGCCCTCGACGTTCGCGACGGCATGTGTCACGCCCTTGCCGCCCCACGCCGCGCCGCCGTCGCGCAACTCGGTCGCCTCGAACTCGCCCGTCGATGCTCCCGAGGGGACCGCGGCGCGCCCGCCCACCCCGGAGTCCAGCACCACCTCGACCTCGACGGTCGGGTTACCGCGGCTGTCGAGGATCTGGCGGGCGTGGACTCGCTCGATCTGGTTCATCGGGAAGCTCCCCCGTAGCTCCGGCCCACGCTCCGGTCACCCGTGCCGGGTCATTCAGGTGTGACCGCTGCGCCTTCGCCCGTGCCGGTTGTGGTCTTGGGAGCTTTGTAGCCCTTGCAGTCAGCGACCTTGTAGGCGGACAGGCATTCCGTTTTGCCCTGCCACTTCTTTTTGAAGTTCTTGATGAAGGTGCTCAGCGCTTTCTGCTGCTGCTGCACGACCAGCGTCTGTTTGATCGTCGGGCCGACCTTCGCGAGGCTCTCCTGCGTGCCGGGCGTGATCCCCTTGACGTTGTAGATGTAGTAGCCGAACTGGGTCTTGATCGGCCCGCCGAGCTGGTTCGGGTGCGCCGAGAAGACCGCCGCGTCGAGGGCTTGCTCCTCCTCGCCTTTGATGACTTCGGGCAGGTACCCGCCTTTGGCCTTGCTGGTCGGGTCGATCGAGCTCTGCTTGGCGACGCTCGCGAAGCTCTTGCCCGATTCGATTTCCTGCTTGGCCTTCTGCGCCTGCGCTTCTGTCTTCGTGAGGATGATCTCGATGTTGCGCTTTTCGGGCGTACCGTATTTAGACGGGTTTTCCTTGTAGAACTTTTCGACCTGCGCCTGGGTCACGTTCGGCTTGCTCTTGATGATCTTCTGCTGGATTTTCGAGGAGAGCATGTTGAGCTTCACCCGCAGCAGCAGATC
>JBKQOO010000087.1:0-2893 GCA_052145475.1 Solirubrobacteraceae bacterium | reverse complement strand
CGGACTTAAGCCACATCGGATCGAGCGCTACATGGCTTCGAACGATCCGGACTTTGAGCAAAAGGCGGCCGACATCATCGGCCTGTATCTGAACCCGCCGGCGCATGCTGCGGTGTTCTGCGTCGATGAAAAGACGCACATTCAGGCCCTGGATCGCAAAGATCCGGTCTTGCCGCTCTCCCCGGGCAGGGCCGAACGGCATGGCTTTGAGTACTTCCGTCACGGCACGCTCTCGCTGTATGCCGCCTTCAACACCAAGACCGGCGAGGTGCTGGGCAAGACCGCTGAGCGGCACACCTCCGCGGAGTTCATCGCGTTTCTCACCGACATCGTGATCAACCAGCCGCGCGGCAAAGAAATCCATGTGATCGCCGACAATCTCTCAGCCCACAAGAGCCAACAGGTCAAAGACTTCTTGGCCGCGCATCCGAAGGTTCACCTGCACTTCACTCCGACCTATTCGTCCTGGCTCAACCAGGTCGAGCTCTGGTTCGGCAAGATCGAACGCGACGTCATCGCCCGGGGCGTATTCACTTCCGTCTCCGACCTGAAGAGAAAACTCATGCGTTACATCCGTCACTACAACAAGGCACCGCGAACCGTGAAATGGAAATATGGCGATCCGTCGCGCCACATCGGTACACAATCAGTTGGTACAGGCCACTAGCTGCCTACGCTCTTACACCACTAGCCGGGACACGATCATCAGGAATTGAACGAGCTTGCTTTCCACGGTCAAAGATGCGTCTGCCTCCCTGCGAAGGTTGCGCACACTGCGGCACCGCTATTCCAGCCCAAGGACCTCAAGTAGACCTCTTCGACCGCTTAGGGAAAAGATGACGCGCTGACCATGCTCTGAGTCGCTGGATTAGATACTCATACGGGGCGATTTTGAATTGGCGAATCTCGCTCGGAGGCTGACGACCGCCACGTAACTTCCCCCCGCGGCCAGCAAAACCCAAGCACTGCCCACACCGTACAGAATACCAAGCAATCCATGGCGCGCGCCGATCACCACCGCTCCCGCTGCAATCGCAACGCAAATCCATGCCAACACGCTGATGATAGTCATTGACCGCGACGTCCCGCAGGACATCGCGATAGCAGTTGAAAAGCTTTGCCAGATCTTGGCCAGCCCCACGACAATCGTTGCGCCAATCAAGCCGAACCCGATCTCATATTTATCATTTAGCAGGGTATTAAACACCAGGGGCGCCACCAGCACCGCGACCACATGGATGCAATCGCCATCAACAACGCCGTGAGCGATTCACTCACTATTATCGCACGTGTCTCGGCTGCGCTCGCCACAGCGCGAAGGCGCGGTAGAAGACTAAAATTTATCGCAATCTGAATCATTCGAAAGATCGGCTTCGGCGGTCTCGATCACGTGCTTGCGAGCGGCGCGGACGTCAACGTCCTGGTGCTCGACACGGAGGTCTACAGCAACACAGGCGGCCAGCAGTCGAAGGCGACGCCCACCGGCGCCGCCGCCAAGTTCGCGGCCGCCGGCAAGGAGGTCCCCAAGAAGGACCTCGCCCTGCTGGCGACGACCTACGGGCACGTCTACGTGGCGCGGGTGGCGATGGGGGCGAAGGACAAGCAGACGGTCGACGCGCTGGTCGAGGCCGAGAGCTGGCACGGCCCGTCGCTCGTCATCGCGTACAGCCACTGCATCGCGCACGGCTACGACATGGCGCACGGCGCCGACCAGCAGCGGCTGGCCGTCGACTCGGGGGTCTGGCCGCTGTTCCGCTACGATCCGCGGCGCGTAGCCCGCGGCGAGCCTGCGGTCGTCCTCGACTCCGGGACGACTCCCCCGAAGGTGCGCGTGGCCGACTACATGCGCAACGAGGGGCGCTTCCGCGTCGTGGAGCTGCAGGATCCGAAGCGGTTCGAGCACCTCGTCCGTTCGGCCCAGGATCAGGCCGAGCGGCGCCTGTCCTTCTATCGCCAGCTCGCCGGCATCCGCCTGCCGGTGCCGGGGGAAGCCGAATGACGTCGCTCGCCACGCACTACCTGGGTCTCGAGCTCGCCCACCCCATCATCCCGGGGGCCTCCCCCCTGGCCGACGACCTCGACCAGGTGCTGCGCCTGGAGGACGCGGGAGCGTCGGCCATCGTCATGCGCTCGATCTTCGAGGAGCAGATCGAGCTCGAGCAGATGGCGGCCCACCGGCACATGGACGGTCACGTGGTGGCCGAGGCGGACGCAGGCGTCTTCCCCGACACGAACGTCTTCGCGCTCGGTCTGGACGGTTACCTGGAGCAGCTGCGGCGCATCCGTGCCCGGACGTCGCTCAAGGTCATCGCGTCGCTCAACGGCGTCACGCCCGGCGGGTGGACCGAGTACGCGCGCCGCCTGGAGGCGGCGGGAGCGCACGCCCTGGAGCTCAACCTCTACTCCGTACCGACCGATGCTCGCCTGTCGGCCCGCGACATCGAGGAGCGACATCTGGTCACGGTGCACGAGGTCACCCGTACGGTCGGCCTTCCGGTCGCCGTGAAGCTGTCGCCGTACTACTCGTCGCTCCCGCACTTCGTGCAGGCCCTGCAGGACGCCGGCGCGCGCGGAGCGGTGCTGTTCAACCGGTTCTACCAGGCGGACATCGACCCGGTCCTCCTCGAGGCGGCGCGCACGCTCCACCTGTCGACGCCCGACGAGCTGCTGCTGCGGCTGCGGTGGCTGGCGATCGTGTCGCCGCAGACGCGCCTGGAGCTCGCGGCGAGCGGCGGGGTCCACGCGGCGACGGACGTCGTCAAGGCGCTCATGGCCGGAGCCCGGGTGGTGCAGGTCGTCTCGACGTTGCTCCGGCACGGACCGAAGCAGCTGCGCATCCTGATCGACGGCCTGACGGAGTTCCTCGAGGAGCAGGAGTACCCGTCGCTGGCGG
>JBKQOO010000086.1:0-88159 GCA_052145475.1 Solirubrobacteraceae bacterium | reverse complement strand
CGCATCTGCGGCGCGCGTCTGGAATTGCCTGACGATCAGCCCGCCCACGAGTGCGCCGGCCCCGAAGCCGAGCAACGCTGCGATGGTACGCGGCAGGTTCGGCCCGGGATTCCCGGAGAGGCGCACCCCGAGGATCGCCATGTTCCCGGTCTGCGACGCCGCCCGTCTCGACGATCTCGATGAGATCAAGCGGGCAGCAACGGCAGCATGGACCAGGGATGTGCCGACGGTTCTCGAGATCCCCATCTCCCCCAGGTACCACCGCTGATCTGAGGCAAGGGACGCCCGGAAATCAAAGGCGAGCCTTGGTCAACCGATCTTCACGCGCACTTCTCCATAGGGGTCGGGGCCGATGCTTTTGTTTCGGACATGGGAACGAGCATGCCAGACGGGTGCCTCGCTTCACCTCGGGTCGATCCAGTGGCTCGCCCGGACTCCGGCGAGGCGCCGCTTCAGCGGTGGGTGATGCCCGGCTGAGCCAGTGGAGCCAGCGTCTGTCCCTTGACGGGAACATCGCCAAGCGCGTCGTCGATCGCCTCCAGCGTGGCCGGCGCAAGCACAATGCCCGACGCCTTGGCGTTGGCGTGTACCTGCTCGGGGCGCGACGCGCCGACGATCGCAGAGGCGAGCTCTGGCCGCCGCAGGACCCACGCCAACGCCATCTCGGCCATCGACAGCCCGGCCTGCTCGGCGACCGGACGCAGGCGGTCGACAGCCTCGAGCGTCGCGTCGTCGAGCAGCGGCCCCATGAAGGCGTTCATCTCGCTGTGGGCTGCGCGCGAGTCTTGCGGCGGTGCCTCTCCGAGCCGATACTTGCCGGTCAGCAGGCCCTGCGCGAGGGGCGACCACACGATCTGTGAGATGCCGTTGGCCTGACAGAGCGGGAACACCTCGACCTCGGGCGCCTGCCAGAGCATCGAGTACTGCGGCTGCGAGGACACGAACAGCCCCGGGCCGGCGATGTCGATCGCGGCCTGGATCTGCTCGGGCGTCCACTCGCTGAAACCCAGATAGCGGGCCTTGCCCTCCGCGAGGACCAGCTGCAGCGCTTCGATGGTCTCCTCGATCGCGACGTCGGGGTCGAACCGGTGCGCCTGGTAGAGATCGACGTAGTCGGTCTTCAGCCGCCCCAGCGAGGCGTCGATCTGCTTGGCGATCTGCGGCCCGGAAAGGCCCCGGTCCTTCGGGTCGTCTGACATCTGACCCCACACCTTGGTCGCGAGGATGTAGGACTCGCGCGGGCGGCGCGAGAGGATCTCGCCCCACGCCGACTCGGCGGCCCCACGGCCGTACACGTTGGCGGTGTCGAAGAAGTTGATCCCGACCTCGAAGGCCGCGTCGGTACAGGCGCGTGTCTGCTCGACGGCGACCCCGCCTGCGAACGTCAGCCAGGACCCCAGGGAGATCTCGGAGACCTCCAGGTCAGAGGAGCCGAGCTTGCGGTATCTCATTCGATCGTCCTTTCTTTCTCGTGGGCTGGTGCCAACGTAGTCTCCCCCGCCCGGCGCTGGGCACTTCTCGTCGGCTCGGCCAGCGCAGAAACGAGCTCGTCCAGACCCGACTACAGCCCCGAGGGGCCACGGAGCGATGGGATACGCTCAGGCCATGGGTGGGAGCCTCCGTATCGAGCGGGGTTGGATCTACGTCGACGGCACCCGCCAGGACGATGGCACGATCGAGCTCGGGACCGGCGAAGAGATGCGCTTCAGCCCCTTCGAGGCGATCTCGGAACGCCAGAGCACGCGCATAAGGTGGGGCGACATCCTCACAGCCTCGGCGCAGCGGCTGGCTTTCTGGCGTCGCTAGCCCCGTCCTTTCCTTGTTCACTCAGCCGCCCAGGAGACTGGAACGAGGGATGCATCTGTCGCCGAGGGCGCGGCGGGGTTGCCGCGATCTTTCCTTGGCCAAGATCTGGGATATTCGGTTTGACGCGGCCGCGCCACCGGAGCGGCCAGAGGTGCGGGCCGCCGAGGCTCGACAGGACGACGCGTTTGCGCCGGAACGGGGAGACGATGGCTGACAAGAGGCATAGGCGGGTCGCGGAGTTCATCGCGCCACTTCGTGTCGGACCCGGATCGAAGGTCTCGCTGGGCGAGGACTTCGATCCGGCCTTCAAGGCGGGAATCAAGAAGAAGCAGGGCGTCGCGCTGCTCACCGACGGCGTGGGGCTGTTGTCCGAGTACCAGGCGCGGTTGGCCGCACAGGACACGTGGGGCGTCTTGATGCTGCTGCAGGCGATGGACACCGCCGGCAAGGACGGCACGATCCGTCATGTGATGAGCGGAGTCAACCCCCAGGGGGTCGCCGTCCACAGTTTCAAGGTGCCGTCGGCCGAGGAGCTCGACCATGACTTCCTTTGGCGCTACGCGCAGCGGCTGCCTGCCCGTGGGCAGATCGGAATCTTCAACCGCTCCCACTACGAGGAGGTCCTCGTGGTGCGCGTGCATCCCGAGCTCCTCGACCGCCAGAAACTTCCCGGTCAAGCCAGAGACGGCGACATCTGGCAGCGTCGCTACCGGGAGATCAATGACTGGGAGCGCTACCTGAGCGACAACGGCATCCGGGTCGTGAAGCTCTTCCTGAATGTCTCCAAGGAGGAGCAGCGAGCGAGGCTGCTGCGCCGGATCGACCTCGCCAGCCACAACTGGAAGTTCTCATCAGCCGATGTCGCCGAGCGGGAGCGCTGGGACGAATACCAGCACGCGCTGTCTGAGATGCTGTCGAACACGAGCACAACGTGGGCACCGTGGTACGTGATCCCGGCCGACCGGAAGTGGTTCGAGCGGCTCGCCGCGGGAGCTGTTCTCGTGAATGCACTGATGGAGATCGACCCCCAGTACCCGTCGCTGAGCAAGAAGCAACGCGAGGCGCTGCTGGGGGTGAAGGAGACTTTGGAAGCACAGGCGCCACAGGGCGCCTCGCCGGATCCGTTCGCGGACGGGCACCGGGGCCGGGGTGTCTAGGGTGCCGAGCGCCGCGAATACACGGGCGGACCCACCTGCGGCGTCGCCTGGACGAGGCCCTCTACTCGCCGTCCGCTGCGGAGGTCTGCTCGAGGCGCTTGGCTATCTCGACGATCGCGTCCTTCAGCGCCGCGTTGACCTCCAGCTGCATCGCGAACCAGCGCGCCGCCTCGACATCCTTGACCTGGGCGTCCTCGACGAGCCTCGCCGCGGCGTCCAGTCGGCGAGTCAGTTCGTTGTCCAACTCATCGGAAAAGGCCATCGCAGAACCCTACCCGCCCCGCCGCCCGAATCACTCCTTCACCAGCCTGTCAGTCAATACGATCTCGATGATCTGTGGCACCGTCTCCTGGCGGTTCCAATCCTGTTGTAGCTCGCACGCGAGCGAGACCCAGCCGATCGGCTGGGCCCCAGCCTGCTCGACACGCTCTATGCCGGCGCGGTGAGCGTCCACCGACGTGCCCGCGATCGCGTCGACCACGGGACGGAAGGCCACTCGCTCGCTGCCGCCGCTGGCCGATGGGGCGTTGCCCCACCGGCAAGTCTGCATTGCTCCATGCTTCGCGACAGCCGCCTACTCGGCCGCCGCAGCCTCGAGCGCGTTTCGGGCCGCCTGCACGATCACGTCGCCGACCACGGCGGGCCTCGAGACGTAGATCGCGTGACTGCCGGGAGCCTCGGAGGTCGTGGCACCGGCCCGTTCCGCCATCATCCGCTGCGCCGGTGGCGGGATCATCAGGTCGTCGGTCGCGACCAGATACCACGTGGGCTTGCGGCGCCATGCGGGGTCGGTGACGGTCCCGGCGAGCGCCTCGACCCCCCACGGCACCTGCGAGTCGGCCATGAACGCGGCCTGTTCAGGCTCGACATCGGCGGCAAACGACTCCGCGAACTTCTCGCGGTCGAGAAACAGGAACCCATCCTGCGGCGGGAGGATCGGCGGCACCGGCGCGCCGGGTGGCGGGTCGGCGAGCAGCGTGCTGACCGACTCCCCCTGGTCGGGAGCGAACGCCGTGATGTAGACGAGCCCGGCGACGTTCTCATGCGTGCCGGCCTCGCTGATCACCGCCCCGCCGTAGGAGTGCCCAACGAGGATCGTGGGGCCGTCCTGCTGGTCGAGGACCCGTCGCGTTATGGCAGCATCGTCCTCCAACGTCAGCGTCGGGTTCTGGACGACACTGACGTTGAAGCCGTCCTGCTCGAGCAGGCGATAGACGCCTTCCCAGCCGGAGCCGTCCACGAAGCCGCCGTGGACCAGGACGACGTTCTGTACATCAGTCATGGCTGACCTCCTCGTTGTTGGCCGGCCTCGGATGAGGTCGACATCGATCTTCCGTGACTCTGGCGGCAGCATCGCGTCAAATCGTGCGTCAGATGACGACTCTTTCGGCCGCCGCCCATATACGTAAGCCGACGCGTCGTCCGGTTAACGGGCTTCTGTGCCCGACGCCAGCGCCGCGCCCAGCTCGACTCGAGAGGTGATGCCGAGGCGCCTGGCGGCCGCGGCCGTCCGGCCCCGCGGACAGCCGTCTGCACTCGAGCGTGTCGACGCGACGGGATAGCGGGCGAACCAGGGAGCAGGACCAGGGTCTTCACGGGCGCGAGCTCCTCAGCAATCGATCAGCCTTCGGCTGATCCCAAACCGAGGAGGTCCCAGAATGTCTGCCACAACCGGGCCGGCCGGCGCCACAGCGGTTCGCCCTTTCCACGTTGACATTCCGGAGGAGGCCCTGGAGGACCTCCGTCGACGCATCGACGGCACCCGCTGGCCCTCCCAGGAGCTCGTCGGCGATCGGTCACAGGGGGTGCAGCTGGCGACGATCCAGACGCTCGCCCGCTATTGGTCCTCGGAGTACGACTGGCGTGCGTGCGAGGCGAGGCTGAACGCGCTGCCGCAGTTCAAGACCGAGATCGACGGGATGGACATCCACTTCATCCACGTCGAGTCTCGGCACGAGAACGCGCTGCCGCTCATCATGACCCACGGCTGGCCGGGCTCGGTGATCGAGCTGTTGGGAACCATCGGCCCGCTCACCGACCCGACCGCGCATGGCGGCAGCGCCGAGGACGCGTTCCACCTCGTGCTGCCGTCGATGCCGGGCTACGGGTTCTCCAGCGAGCCGACCGAGGTCGGCTGGAACGTCGGCCGCATCGCGCGCGCCTGGGCCGAGCTGATGCAGCGGCTCGGGTACAGCCGCTACGTCGCCCAGGGCGGCGACCAGGGCGCCGCCGTCACCGACGCGATCGGCCGGGAGGCACCCGCCGGGCTGCTCGGCATTCACATGAACCTGCTGCTGGCGGGGCTGGCCGGCGGCTACCACGAAGCAGAACCGTCCGAGGAGGAACGCGCGGCGCTCGACGCGATCACCACGTTCAACACGAGCGGCAAGGGCTACTTCATCGAGCAGGCCACGCGGCCGCAGACGATCGGCTACGCCCTACTCGACTCACCCGTTGCGCTGGCGTCCTGGATGCTCGACCACGACACGGACAGCTATTACAAGATCTCCCGCGCCCTCCTCGACGGCCAGCCCTCCGGCGATCTCACCCCGGAGCAGATCGTCGACAACATCACGCTCTACTGGCTGACCGGCACGGGCGCCTCCGCGGCCCGCTCCTACTGGGAGGGTGCTCGCGCTGCGGCTCTTGCGGCCGGACATGCGCCCCCGCAGGTCTCGCTCCCGGTCGGCTTCACCACCTTCCCCGGCGAGATCTTCCGGGCGCCCCGCAGCTGGGTCGAAAAAGCCTATCCCGACGTCACCTACTTCCACGAGGCCGACAGGGGCGGGCACTTCGCGGCCTGGGAGGAGCCTCAGCTGTTCTCCGAAGAGCTCCGCGCAGCGTTCAGCTCGCTGCGTTGATCGGGGCAGGGAACATGTCCTCTCACGGATCGTCTGGCGAGACTGCTCGTAACGTTGTCCTGGTCCACGGCGCCTACGCGGACGGCTCATCGTGGTCCGGGGTGATCGAACGGCTGCAGGCCGCGGGGCTCACCGCGACCGCCGTGCAGAACCCGCTGAGCTCGCTGACAGACGACGTGGCCCATACCCGGTACGTTCTCGCACTCCAGGACGGCCCTACGATCCTCGCTGCTCATTCGTTCGCGGGCACGGTGATAAGCCAGGCGGGGATCGATCCGAAGGTCGTGGGTCTCGTGTATGTCGCCGCTCGGGCACCGGACGCCGGCGAGGACTACGGCGCGCTCGCGAAGGGCTTTCCGACGCCGCCTGCCAGCGCGGGACTTGTCTACCAGGGCGGATTCGGGAGCCTTACCGAACAGGCCTTCGTGAACGACTTCGCGAACGGCGTGGACCCGGTCAAGGCGCGCGCGCTATACGCGGTGCAGGGGCGAGTGTCCGACACGCTGTTTGACGAAACGACCACAGAGGCGGCTTGGAGATCAAAGCCGTGCTGGTATGCCGTCTCACTCCGGGACCGCACGATCTCACCCGAGCTCGAGCGCTTCATGGCCGAGCGGATGGAGGCCTCGACCGTGGAGATAGACGCCGGCCACCTCTCTCTGGTCAGCCACCCGGAGCAGGTCGCAGACCTGATCTTGCGGACCGCCCGAGCCTCGCGGACACCGGGGGAACTGCACGACCGAGACGTTGCAGACCTCGCTCCGCAGTGAACCCACGAACCTGGCGCCTCGGGCGCGCCGGGTTCGCTTCCGGCTGGAGTCTCGAGCTCTCTGGAGATGCTCGGGATCCTCTCGCATCGTCCACAGGGATCTCGAGCATCGTGGAACTCCTACCGGAGACGTCCCGGCCACCAAAGGAGCAACGATGATCTCGAAGCGACCCAAGCAGTTCGTGATCGGTGGCGCGGTGCTGACCGCGCTCGCGATCGGCGGCTCGGCCGGCGCCGGAGCCGCGGCGGCCAGCAGCGGTGTCAACGCCACCGCCGCGACGGTCGCCGGCCGCGGTGGGGGCTCTGTGGGGGCGATGCACCATGTGCGCGACCGCTGGATTCACGAGCTCTACCTGACGGACCACGAGCAGCACGTCAGACACCACCAGCGGTTTGCGTCCTGAGTCCCGTCGTCGGGCCGAGTAGGCGTGCGGTCCAGGGTTCGGAGCCGCCGGTCAGAGAGGCTGGCCCTCGTCGCGAGACGGCCTATGGTCGTTTCGAGCACCCCGCAGCCCCGACACTCACGGTGACGCCCGCGATGAATCGGTCGGTCCAGGAAGAAGCGAGCGAGGACGATGACCACCACGATCCTGAACTCCGTCACCCTCGGCATGACCGGGCTGAGGGTCTCCCCGATCGCCTTTGGCACGTGGCAGATGGGAGGTGAATGGGGGCAGTTCGACGAGGACGAGGGGATCGCCGCGATTCGCCGCGCGCGCGAGCTCGGCATCAATCTGTTCGACACCGCTCAGGGTTACGGCTTCGGCGCCTCAGAGCGCCTTCTCGGCCGTGCGCTGCGTGACGAGTTGGACAACCGGCGCGACGAGGTCGTGGTCGCGACCAAGGGCGGGCTGCGGATGACCGACGGTGGCCTCGTCCGGGACTCCAGCCCCGGCTGGCTTCGCAACGGGGTCGAGGACAGCCTGCGCGCTCTCGAGGTCGACTACATCGACATCTACCAGGTGCACTGGCCCGACTCGAAGGTCCCGTTCTCCGAGACGGCCGCAGCGCTCCAGGAGCTCGTGGACGAGGGCAAGATCCGGCACGTCGGCGTCTCGAACTTCGATGCGGCGCAGCTGGCCGAGTTCGCGCGGACGAGACCGGTGGAGACGGTGCAGCCGCCCTACAACCTGTTCCGGCGCGATATCGAGGCCGAACTGCTTCCCTACGCGCGTGAGCACGACATCGGAGTGCTCGTCTACGGGCCACTGGCACACGGGCTGCTGAGCGGGAGCATGCACGCCGACGCCTCCTTCGCAGACGATGACTGGCGCAGCGCGAGTCCCGCGTTCCATGGCAGCGCCTTCAGCCGCAACCTCGATGTCGTCGATCACCTGAAGCGATTTGCAGCCGAGGAGCTCGGCTGCTCGGTCGCCCAGCTCGCCCTCGCCTGGACGCTCGCGAATCCGGCGGTGAACGTCGCGATCGTGGGCGCCCGTCACCCCGATCACATCGAAGACAGCGTCGCGGCTGCCGGGCTGACCCTGAGCAAGGCCGACCTCGAGCAGATCGATCTGATCATGGCCGGCGCGGTGCCGATCGGCGGGCCCTCCCCGGAGGCGATGCCGTAGAGCCGGACACGGGACTCGTGCGCCCGGGCGGTAGGAGACCTGCTCCGCCGAGACTGGCTCCGCCGCGCCCTGGGAGCTCATCGCGGAGAGCCGGTTACTCGGACCCCAGCAGCCGCTTCGCCTGCGCCAGCGCCTCGGCCAGGCTGTGCGCGTTGACGACGACCGGCTCCCCGTCGCTGCGCGGCTCGATCCTGAGAACCAGCTCGTCCTGCTCGAACCGCGTGAAGCCGAGGAGCCTGTCTCCCGCCCAGAACTCGGCTACGCCGTACTCGGCCTCTTCGGGGCTGACGACGCTGACGTGAAGCTCGTGCCGGGCGTGCCCCTCCGGTTCGCCGCTCGGCCCTGAAGAAGGCGTGATGGAGTCCATGATCCCCTTTCCCTACGGCCCGAGAAGCTCCGTAGCCGTTGACCGTTGACTGACTCGCGCTTCGAGCGCGAACGAAGATGGCGGCTGCGAGGTCGACGTCGACTCTCCGGGCGGCAATCGCCGCGGGCGTGGGGTGCGTCGTAACCATGCGAGTCTCCGTGGGGGCCAACAAAAGACGAGCGACGAACCGCCGGCTCTCCGCGCGCGGGCGCTTCCCTCCTCCGGTGTTAGGACGCCGCGCAGGCGAGCCAAGGGCCGCCGGGCCGTGCGGCTCGGGCAGTCCCCCGGGCCGCGCCGGAGAGACCTGTCAGCTCGGCGTCTTCACCAGCGTCTCGGTCGGCACGACGTAGGGAAACTCGCCGCTTCGGGATGCGGCTGTGACCGAGGGCTTCAGTCCCGAGGGGATCGCCGTGCAGGTGACCAGCGAGAGCATCGCCTCGGGTGCGTTGTCCGCCCGCGTCCGGCCGTTGAAGGCGGCGAAGCTGTAGGTGGCTGGCGTACCGATCACGTACGGCAGCACGTCGGGGAACAGCCTGCCAGCGACCGTCTGCCCGTATCCCTTGGGATCATCGGAGGTTCCGTTGGCTGCGACCGCTCCGGTCACGAGGTCTCGAATCTCCCGACCGATCGGGCCGTCCAGTTCTTCGGAGGGGTGACTCGTGTTGGCCGGATGGGTGAACTTGACATCATCGGGCCAGAAGATCGGCCACATCATCGGATGCCCGGCACGGTTGATCTGCCGCCAGCCGCCCGCGTCGGTCGCGAGCTGCGTCCGGCACCACACCCCGATCCGTGCGCCCGGGCGTAGCTGCGGGTGCTCCTGCTGGGAGACGTCGATCACGATCGTCTCGACGCTCGTGCCGTCAAAGCTGTTCTGCGCATGCTCCGGGTCCCAGCCCGAGAGGTCCAGCAGGGTCCCGTTCCGGACCGCGCCGTTGACCTTTTCCAGCAGCGAGAGGTCGATGTAGAACGCGTCCTCCACGCGCCCCGCCCAGATCCGGACGCTGCCGGCGTCGACGACCTCGCCGGTGCGGCCCTCGAGCACCAGTTCGCCGGCCGCTGTATCACTGCGCGCATCCTCCTCGCTGAGCACATGCAGCTGCAGGGCTTGACGTCCGTCGCCGGCCGGCTCGGCGAAGGTCACGCGGTAGGTCAGTCCCTCGTATCCGGCCTCATCGAAATGGACCTTGAACTCGTAGCGGGCCTCGTGCGAGAAGCCCGGCGTGATGTCGGGACCGGTGATCGTCGAGTTGGCGTCCATCGCGAACACGGTGCGGCCGTTCGCGTCGTAGACGTACAGGTCATCGATGTAGAGCTGGCCGTTCTGGCGTGCCAGTGGGGTATCGAGGTGGTGGGACACGTGGGCTCCTTCGCTGGAGAGCGGATCAACGACTGCGATGCCGATCTTGCCCCAATGGGCCCGAACTGTCGCCCGTGTATGACCCTGGCTCTTCCCCGGGTTCCACCCAAGGGACAGGTGCGGCCTCGAATCGGCCGGCTCGGGCCTCAGGACTTCTCCGCGGTTCCTCTCAGGGCGTCGGTGGAATGTTCTGGTTGAGCCGGAACACGTTCGTCGGGTCGTACTGGCGCTTGAGCGCCACGAGGCGATCGTAGGTCTGCCGCCCGTAGGAGGCTTGCGCCGCGTCGGAGTCACCCAGGAAGTTCACGTAGGCACGCCCTGTCGAGGCATCGGCGGCCGCACCGATCACATCCCGCGCCCACTTCATGTGGGCGGCCGCGCCACTGGCGTCGTGCCATCCGGTGACCGCGTTGAGCACGAACGGCATCGAGCGCTCGGGGAAGGCTGTGTCGTCCTCATCGACCCCGGCCACCGCACCCCCCATCTGGTGGATGTGCATCTCACACTGTGGCCCGGGAGCGGCTTGGTGCAGCCGGGAGAGCCGCTCTATCAGCGTGTCGTCGAGCCGGGCGAGGTTGGTGGCCTTGAAGTAGGCGTGGATGCCCTTCTGCCACAGGGGGTCGATCAGAGTCTGCATCGCCGTATAAGGCATCGGGCCGAGCAGGTCGGCGACCGGCTCGGCGGCTTCGCGAAACGAACGGAAGTGAGGCTCCGCCTCGTCCACCGGGCCGGTGGAGACCGCAATCAGCGCGATCACCTTCCTGCCATGCCACTCCTCCGGCACGACCGGCAGCGGCGGCGCCGTTGTGAGGTTGAGTGCCGCCGTGATCTCATCGGGTGCGTTGGGCGCCCACTCGCGGAACACGCGCATCAGCTCGGCATCGTGCTCGGCCGAGAAGAAGATCAGGCCCGCGTACAGCACCGGGCCCACGGGATGCAGGGCGAGCTCGAACTGGGTGACGATGCCGAAGTTCCCGCCGCCGCCGCGCAGACCCCACAGGAGGTCGGCGTTCTCGGTCTCGCTCGCGTGCACCAGAGCGCCGTCCGCGGTGACCACGTCGGCGCCGATCAGGTTGTCGCAGGCGAGACCGTGCTTGCGCATCAGCCATCCGATACCCCCTCCGAGCGTGAAGCCGGCCACGCCGGTTGTCGAGACCAGACCGCCGGTGGTGGCGAGAGCATGCGCCTGTGTCTCATGGTCGACGTCGCCCCAGACAGCACCGGGGCCGACATAGGCGCGCCGAGCCTCCGGGTCGACACGCACCGAACGCATCGCGGAGAGGTCGATGAGGACTCCGTCGTCGCAGCTGGAGAAGCCGGCGATGCTGTGCCCTCCGCCGCGAACGGCGATCGCGAGATGGTTGCTCCGCGCGAATCCGACCGCCGCGATCACGTCTGCCGCTCCGCTGCAGACGACGATCAGGGCCGGACGCCGATCGTCGAAGGCGCCGTTCCAGATACGGCACGCCTGCAGGTAGGGCTCGTCCCCGGCACGCAGCACCTGCCCGCGGATCGCTTCCCGCAGCTCCTGTACGGTCGCATCCCCGAGTACCGGTGCGATTGTCGCGCTCACGATGTCTGCCTCCGTTTCGCTTTCGGTGTGCCGGCAGTTCTACGAGACGCGACTTTGCGCGGCCTTTGCAGATCCTTGGCGACCGTTTGCAGACGCGCTTGGATCGCCGCCGCACCGGCGTCCGAGCCGCCGGCGAGATATTTCTCCCGGGCTTGATCGAAGAGCTCACAGGCGCGAGCGGCGTCGCCCCGAAGAAGCGCCACCTCCGCGAGCGTCCCCAGCGTGACCGCGATCCAGCCGCGGCGCTCGGTCTCCCCCACGACAGCCAGCGCTTCCTGCAGCGCGGCGTCGGCATCGTCCAGCCTCGTTCGTACGAGCGCGAGATCAGCTGTGCGCCAGAGCGCACTCACGAGTCCCCACCGGTCGCCGGCCCGGCGAAACAGCTCGCGGGCCTCCGACAACAGCTGCTCGGCGCGGCCGTGGTCGCCGCTCATCGTCTCCAGCAGACCGAGCGCAAGCAGCGCCATCCCGACACCGCGCCGATCGCGCAGGCCACGACGCAGCTGCAGCGCGAGCTCGAGGTGACCCCGCGCTTTCGCGATGGCCCCCTCGTCGAGCTCGAGGTAGGCACGGCGCACGAGCACATCGGCCTGTCCTCTTCTGTCGTCGGTCCGCCCGAATCGTGCGTCGGCCTCGTCGAGCAGGCTCTGCGCCCGCGCCCTCTCGCCGCGGACACGGGCGATGGTTGCGTGGTTCGCGAGCAGGTAGCCGACCGCCGTGTCGCACGAGATCTCGACGAACGGCTGAAGCGTCTCCTCGAAGACGATCCTCAGCCCCGGCTGCCCCGAGGCGTCCCACGATCGCATCTCGGCGATGTTCAGCGGAGACAGGATCCGCTCGGATGTCCCGGCCAGCCTGCGAAATGACGCCACGCTCTCGGTGACAAGGCCCTCGGCGGCGACCAGGTCGCCCACCAGCCACTGAGCGACGCCGAGCGAATACACCGAGACGGCTTCCGGGGCATCCAACCCCGCCCGTCGTGCGAGGGCACGCGCCTCGCCGAGCAGCCTCAGGGCGCCGGCGGCGTCGTCATAGCCGACAGCGATCTCGCCCAGGCGTTGGAGCGCTCGCCATTGACCCGGCTCGTCTTCGAGCTCGACCGAGATCTCTCGGCTCTCCCGAGCATGGTCCGCCCCGCAGGCCAGATGCCCCGCCCGATAGTCGATAGCCGAGATCGCCAGGAGACCCGCGGCGCGCAGTGCCGATCGCTCCTGGGCCGCAGCCAGGCTCTCCGCAAGGCGCTCATGCGCTTCATGCAGATCGATTCGGCGCATCCAGAACGGGGTGAGGGCCACGCAGTAGCGAAGGGCCTCGCGCGGGTCGCTGACGAGCAGCACCTGATGCGCGGCCTGCAGGTTCGCCGCGTCGCGGTCGAGCCCCGGCGACCGCGCAAGGCGTTCGGCTGCGCCCAACGCCCAGCGCGCGTGCCTCTCCGCGAGTGCGGGTCTCTCGCCGGCCGCCTGCAGCAGACCGCCCGAGTAGAGCCGCACGGTCTCCAACAGGTGGTAGCGGCCCTCGCGCCTGACGTCCTCTGCATTCACCAGCGATTTCTCGACCAGGCGAGCCAGAGTGTCCGCGACCGCGAGAACCTCGAGGTCCTCGCCCGAGCAGACGGCCTCCGCAGCGGCCAGGTCGAAACCGCCGGCAAAGATCCCGAGGCGGCGGAGCAGCAGCTTCTCGGGCTCATCGAGCAGGTCATGGCTCCACTGGAGGGTCGCCGTGAGAGTCTGCTGGCGGGTCGGGCCGGCGCGGCTTCCGTTGCGCAGGAGCCGGAAGCTGTCATCGAGACGCTCGGCGAGAGTCCCCGTGCCCAGGGCGCCTATCCTCGCAGCGGCCAGCTCGAGGGCGAGCGGCAGTCCATCGAGCCGGAAGCAGATCCGCGCGACCTCCGGCGCGTTCTCGGCATCGATCACGAAACCGGGTGTCGCGGCCACGGCCCGATCAAGGAGCAGCTGCACGGCCTCGTAGCGCAACAGCTCCTCAGGGGGCAGCCGTTGCTCTGGATCGGGGATCAGCATCGACGGCACCCGAAACACGATCTCGCCCGCGACCCGAATCGGCTCGCGGCTGGTCGTGAGGATGGTCAGACCGGGTGCGGCGCGCAGGAGGGCGTCGACGAGGCCCGCCGTCGCGGGCAGCACATGCTCACAGTTGTCGAGGATCAAGAGAAATGTGCGTGGGCTCAGGAAGTCTGCAAGGCCCTCGAGCGAGGAGCGGTCCGGCAGGGCCCCCACGTCGAGCGCCGCCGCAACGGTGGGCGCGACCTCACGGCTCTGGCCCACCGAGCCGAGCTCGACGAAAGCGCTGCCGTGGAGATAGGCGCCGTCGGCCTCGCGTGCGAGCTCGAGAGCAAGTCTCGTCTTGCCCGATCCCCCAGCCCCGGCGAGAGTCAGTACTCGCGCGCGGTTCAAGAGCGCCAGCAGCTCGCGGAGCTCGCGTCCGCGACCCACGAAGGAGCTTGTCTGCGGAGGCAATGCGCGCATCCGCCGCTCACCCGAGGTGCTGACCTTGGCCTCCAGCTCGGAGTGCAGCTCCTCGATCTCCTCCCGTCGCTCGCTCGCCCAGTCGTCGTAGCGGTTTTCCGGGAGCAGTTCGCCGCCGTACACCGATATCGCCGCGCGGTAGGCCGCCGCCGAGCCGCAACGGCGGGCGTGCGCAGCAGCGCGCTCGAACTCGTCCACATCCACGCTCGCGCGCAGCGTCAACAGCGCCTCGCGCGAGACGATCGCGTCGGCACCCAGAGCACGGCGAGCGACGTGCACGACCTGGTGGAGGTTGTTCGCGCCGGCGACCGGGTCGAGGTCGGGCCACAGCGCCTCCAGCAGCTGCTCGCGGTGCAGCCGATGGCCCGGTGCGAGCGCAAGGATCTTGACAAGCTCTCGGCCCTTGCGCAAACGCCAGACCGATGGTTCCAGCGGCTGGCCATCGCGTGTCGCGGAAAACCCGCCAAGGAGCTTGACCACCACCTGCACGGTCAGTTTCGGGTGATCATCGGCCTCGGGATCCAACCGTCCACCCCCTGAATCATCGGCTGGCCCCCGCCCCAACGGGCACGCCGTCAAGCGCCACTCTAGCGATCCACCCCAGCACGAACTGATCCCCAGGGATGGGGCGAGTTTTGCCAAAGCCGCACGAGGCGGCTAGGCTCGTCGAGCTGCCCACGCTGGAGATGGTCGGAGAACACGATGTTCGAGTGCGCCTGCGGGCGGCCGGGATCAATCCGGTCGATTACAAGCTGCGCTCAGGGCCTGGAGGACGAGCCAGTAGCTGAGGGCATCTTCCGCGACCGCCGCCGCCAGCTGAGCCCCTCGGCCGCGAACCGCGCTACGCAGGCGCGAGCCGGTGTATGCCGCGCCAAGCGCTGCGAGCGTCGCGATACCCGCACCCTTGCAGCCGTCCAGATCGCGACCTCCGGTGCTCGAGAAGACGACACGCACCGTCAGGCCGCGCTGCGACCAGCGGCTGCCGATTCGCGGCGACTTGTCGGCGATCAGCTCGCCGACGGCAGCGCCGAAGACGACGAACCGCAGCGGACCGGCGAAGGGTTGACGTCCGTGGACGGCCAGCCCGACGGGAGGTGCGAAGGACCGCATGCCGCCGCCGAGACCAAGCATCGCAGCGGCAACCAGGGGCTCGTCTCTCACTCCGTTCTGCTCGCGAGACGCTTGAACGCGGCCGCGGTGACGAGCCCGTAGACGAGATGGGCGCTGAGGTCCTTGGCGAGCGTCTCCGCGTCGTATTCCCAGATCGGCTTGTACAGCTTGGCCAGCGGCAGGACGACGTAGCTCGTCGCCCAGACCGTCGCACCGAACGGAATTCCGTAGGCGACCCGCTGCTCGGAGGCGGACCCCGCGACGATGCCGTATTGGACGCCCGCCAGGATTCCGTATCCCCAGTGCGTCACGTTGTTGACGAGCGGCACACTCGCGGCCGGCAGCTCGTGGTCGAACACGCCCTCGACCACACGCTTTCCGATCTGGGCAGGCGCCGGCGCCTGCTCCCAGCTGCGCATACCCGCGGAGAACTCCCAGGCGAGGAAGCGCTCCTCACCGCGCTCGCGCTTGTAGCGGGAGAAGAGGAACAAATCCATCGCGGCGGTCCCGATCGCGCCCGCAACGAGCCCCCGCGCGGCGGCGCCGAGGGGGGTGAGGGACCCTTCTGCCGGGCTCCACGCTTCGGTCATGAGCCCGGGACGAGCCGGACCCGGATCACCGCGAAAGCGCGCATCACGCGGATCCGCGGCCCGCTGGGACGCCGGGGAGCTCGGCGACGTCGCGAATGCTCTCTTTGGCGAGGTCGACGACTTCCTCGGCGTGGCCGTGCCAGACGAGCTTCGCCGTGGATCTGGCGATGCCCTTGGCCTGCTCCCAGGTTGGGTATTGCGGCATCCCGGCCGCGAGCCCGGCTGTCTTGATCGAGATCAGCGCCGGACCGGTGTGCTCGAGCGCGCTCGTGAGCGCCGCCGGGACATCGTCGTGCCGGTCGACGCCGATCCCGAGGAACCCGTATGCGTCGGCGAGCTTCGCGAAGTCGGGGTTGTGGAGATCGGTCTCATACGGCTCGAACCCCTCGGAGAGCATCTCCCAGTGCACCATGTCGAGCAGCCCGTTGTCGAACACGATCAGCTTGATCGGGAGCTCGTAGGTCGCGATCGTGCTCAGGTCGCCGAGCAGCATCGTCAGCCCGCCGTCGCCGCACAGGGCGACCACCTGACGATCCGGGTAGGCGAGCTGGGCGCCGATCGCCTGAGGCATCGCGTTGGCCATCGAGCCGTGGTTGAACGACCCGATCAGCCGGCGGCCGGCGGTCATGTTCAGATATCGGCAGGCCCAGACCGCAGACATGCCCGTGTCGGGGATGAAGATCGCGTCTTCGGAGGCGAGGCGGTCGAGCGTCGCCGCGACGAACTCGGGGTGCACCGGCGACTGGCCGCCGGTGTGGCGCACATAGACGTCAAGCTTGCGCAACGCCTCCTCGTGAACCTTCTGCGCGGCCCGCAGATGCGAGTCGTCGCTCTTCTCGGCGACCCGCGTGGAGAGCCCGCGCAGCGTCGGCGCGGCGTCGCCCGCCACTCCGTAGTCGAGCCGGGCTCGACGGCCGAGATGCTCGGGGCGGGAGTCGATCTGGATGATCGTCTTGCCCTCGGGGATGAAGTTGCGATACGGGAAGTCGGTGCCGACGAGCAGCAGCAGATCGGCATCCTGAAGAGCCTTGCTGCAGCCGCCGAAGCCGATCAGTCCGGTCAGGCCGACGGCGTAGGGGTTGTCGTGCTCGATCCACTCCTTGCCGCGCAGGGTGTAACCGACCGGCGCCTTGATCCGCTGTGCCAGCTCGAGCACCTCGGGGTGTGCATGGCGAACCCCGGCACCGCAATAGATCGTGACCTTCGCGTGGCGATCGATCAGCTCGGCAACCGTGTCCAGGTCGCGATCCGTTGGCGACACCACCGCGGGCTCGAGCTCGAAGCGGTGCGGCAACAGCGAACGCAGGCCGGTGTCCTCCTCTGCGGTGTCACCCGAGAGCTCGACAACCGCGACGCCCTCGCGGGCGATCGCGTGCTGGAAGGCCATCTCGAACACCCGCGGTGCCTGCGCACGCGTCGAGCAGCTCTCGTTGTAGACGCTGCACCCGCCGAACACCGAGTGAGGATCGGATTCCTGGAAATAGGAGCCACCGATCTCCGGGCTCACGATCACCGAGGCGAGCGCGAACATCGGTGCGCGAGAGCGGTTTGCGTCATACAAGCCGTTGACCAGGTGCAGATGGCCCGGTCCGGCGGACCCGGCGCACATCGTCACGCGCCCGGTCAGCTGAGCCTCCGCCCCGGCCGCGAACGCACCCACCTCCTCGTTGCGGACATGGATCCAGCGCAGCTTCCCGTTGCGCCGGATCGCATCGCCGATCGGGTTGAGGCTGTCCCCGATCACCCCGTACACGCGCTCCACCCCGGCCCGGACCGCGGTCTCCACCAGCGTGTCAGCAACGAGCAGGCTCATCGTCCGTGCCTCCCTTGGACGCCCAACGGCGCCGTCGCGTGATTCCCGAAGATCGTCTCCGTCTGCATTTAGACCATCGCGCCGCGATGACCAAGTTCGGGCGAGTCTCGAGGGCGCTCGAGGGTTCGTGCACGCCCGGCCAGGAAGATGGATGATGGACAGATGCGCGCCACCGCCTCAGAGATCCGTCGCGGTCGGGGTATCCGGTAGGGGATCGGGTCGTGGCTCGAACTGCTGGCTGCCCATCCTGCGGTGAGGCCAACGACGCCGCCCAGCGATTCTGCGGCCACTGCGGGGCTGGGCTCGGGCAGATGTGCAGCGCGTGCGGTGCGGCTATCCCGCCGGGCTTTCGCTTCTGCGGAGCGTGCGGCACCGCATGCGAGACCGATGCTCCGTCGCAGCCTGGGTCTGCCGAGCGGATCGATGGGGAGAGACGATGGGTGACGGTCATGTTCGCCGATCTGTCCGGGTTCACGGCGCTGTCCGAGCGCGCTGACCCCGAGGAGGTCCGGTCGATGGTGGACCGCTGCATGAGCGAGATGGGCGAGGTCGTCGAGCGCTTCGGCGGCTCCGTCGACAAGGTCATCGGCGACGCGCTGATGGCGGTGTTCGGCGCCCCGGTCGCCCACGAGGACGACGCCGAGCGGGCGGTGCGCGCTGCGCTCGAGATCCAGCGTCGGGCATCCCAGCGGGCCGAGGACTTCGGCGGCCTCAGTGTCCGCATCGGCGTCAACACCGGGGAGGTGATCTTCGCGCCCGTGGGGCCGCCCGGGCGCCGGGAGTTCACGGTGATGGGGGACGCCGTGAACGCCGCGGCTCGGCTCCAGGCCGCCGCTCCGCCTGACGGTGTCCTGGTCGGCGAGGAGACCCAGGCTGCGAGTCGACATGCGATCACGTACGAGGCGGTGCAGCCGATCCTGGCGAAGGGAAAGCAGGATCGCATGCCTGCCTGGCTTGCCCGGGACGCCGCTCGCGCGCCCGCCGATCGCCCGATCTCGGCGGCGCCATTCGTCGGCAGAGACGCCGAGCTGGAACTTCTGGTGCGCGCGTGGACGCGGACCTCGGGTGAGCTCTATCCGCAGCTCGTCACCCTGGTGGGAGCTCCGGGGATCGGCAAGACACGCCTGACGCTCGAGCTCGCAGCGCGTGTCGAAAGCGCCGGAGGAAGGACGCTGCGCGGCCGCCCCCTCCCCTACGGCGACCGTGCCGCCTACTGGGCCTTCGGACAGGTGGTCAGGGATGCCGCGGGGATCTTTGCGACCGATTCAGCCGAGGTTGCCGCGGCCAAGCTCGGCGACCGAGTGGCATCGCTGCTTCCAGCTGACGGAGGACGGGAGCTGGCGACGCACCTCTCGATCCTGGCCCGTCTGGCTGAGGATACGGTCGACGACAGGCAGCTTCTTTTTGCCTCCGCGCAGCGGTTTCTCGAGGCGCTCGCGCGCGAGCAGCCAACCCTGGTCGTGCTCGAGGACCTGCAGTGGGCCGACGACAGCCTCTTGGAGCTGATCGAGGGGCTCTCGGCCAGGCTCGTAGGCGTGCCGCTGCTTCTGCTCGCCCTGGCCCGACCCGAGTTCCTCGACGCGAGGCCGAGCTGGGCTCGCGTCCCGACCAACGTGACGGTCCAGCTCCAGGCGCTGACCGACGCCCACTCTCAAGAGCTCGTCCTTGGGCTCATCTCGGGCGCCGCAGGCCAGGAGGCGCTCGCCGGGCGCGTCGAGGAGGCGGCCGGGGGCAACCCGCTGTTCATCGAGGAATTGACTGCATGGCTGACCGAGGGCAGTGCTGCCGACTCAGGCGCGATCCCCACGACGATCAAGACGATCATCGCGGCGCGACTCGACCAGCTCACGGCACTCGAGCGACAGGTGATCCTCGACGCGTCCGTGATCGGCGAGTTCTTCTGGCAGGGGGCGCTCGAGGCGCTGGGTAGCGACGGTGGGCTCGTGGAGACACTGCACGCTCTCGAGCGCCGCGGCCTGGTCCGCGCCTCACCGGTCTCGCGGATCCGCGGCGACCGGGAGCTGATCTTCAAGCACGGCCTGGTTCGCGAGGTCGCATACGCGACACTGCCCAAGTCCGCGCGACGAGAACGCCATGCCGCGGTCGCCCGCTTCATGGAGGAGGCGGCGGGAGACCCGGCCACCTATGCCGCGATCCTGGCTCGCCACTGGCGTGAGGCCGGCGACGCCGCGAACGCCGTCGATTACCTGCTCATCGCCGCAGACCAGGCGGGCCGGGGGTGGGCGCCGCACGAGGCCGTCGAGCTGTGCAACCAGGCGCTCGAGCTGATCCCGGCGAACGACGGGACGCGGCGACGACGCGCACGACTGCGACGGGGCGTCGCCCTACAGGCCGAGTGGCACGAAAGTTTCGACGTCGGATCGTCGAATCAGGCGAAATCGTCGGGCGAGATGTCGCCGCCGATCTCGTAGATCCCCCTGACCGTATGGTCGCCGAGCCGCACAGCGTGCTCCCGTATGAGCTCCGTGTTCGGCGAGAAGTACACGCAGAAGGACCTCAGCTGGCCTTCCTCGTCCATGACCATGTGGCTGTGCTCCCACGAGACTCCGGAGAACCGCTCGTCCTCGGTCAGGATGCGCTTCGAGAGCGGGCCCTTCGCCGCCATCTCCTCCTCGTCGATGGAGTTCCAGACTCTTTCGATCAGATAGCGCGGCATCTCCCTTTCCACCTCCCGAAGTCGACGTGAATCCTACTCGACCGAGCGGGTCGAAGGCATCGATCTGGGGCGAAGGGCAGCAGCGCGGTGGCAGCCTGGCCGATGTTTGCCGGCGACAGCCATGGCCGGGCATCTGCTCGAGCATGGCTTCCCGCGATGCGGGCACCCCGGGGATCCGACTAGGGCTCTATACGGGCGCGATCCCGGCACCTCTGACGCAAGCTTGGTTTCGAGCAACGCAAGGGAGACAGGGAAAGAAGCTCGGGCCACGCGCCGGGTCACCAAAGGAGTCACCATGTCGAACCACTTCAGCGCTGACAACCTCGGGTTTCCCGGCGATGACAGGCGCTTGGACCTGACTCAGTTGTTCGTGTTCAAGTCAACGGACGACGCCGACAGGACGGCGCTGATCATCAACGCGAGCCCGACGAGCGCCCCGCCCGCCATACCCGCCGCCGTCACCGGCCCGGAGTTCCACCCGGAGGCGGTCTACAGGATCAACATCGACACCGACGGCGATGCGCAAGCGGACATCGCCTTCACCTTCACCTTCTCCGAGTTCCAGAACGGCATGCAGACTGGGACGGTCTGGTACGCCACCGGCAGCCAGGCCAGAGAGCCCGGGCCAGTCGTCGAGCAGCTGGCCCGCGGCGGGCACGCGACCCTCAACCCGTTCATCAATCCCGACGGCGAGAAGAACCTGTACAACTCTCGCCAGCCCGCCGACGATGTCGCCAACTACCTGGGCCCGTGGTCGAAGATCCTCGAAAACTCCGGCTACCTCCCCTACCTCGGCGTCCCGAACCCCTAGTCCGCCGAGACCCTCGGGACTCGACGGCCACCTCCCCGAAGCACGCAACGATGCTCTCCCGCGCCGGCACCCTCTGGAAGTCTCTGAGCCCGCGACAGCGGCGCAGCCTGGTGATGATGGTCCTCGTCGTGGCGGGATTGCACGTGCTCGGCTTCCTCGCCGTGGTCGTGCTCGTCGCGCCGCGCCACCAGCAGCTCGGCAAGGCGGGAGCGATCACGCTCGGCTTGGGGTTCACCGCCTACACGCTGGGGTTGCGCCACGCATTTGACGCCGATCACATCTCCGCGATCGACAACACCACACGCAAGCTGATGGCCGGGGGTGAGCGCCCTCAGAGCGTCGGGTTCTGGTTCTCGCTGGGACACTCGACGGTCGTCTTCGCGCTCACCCTGCTGATCTCGATCGGCGTGCGCTCGCTCGACGGACCCGTCACGAACGGCGACTCGGCACTGCACCGGACGACCAGCTATATCGGCACTGGGATCTCGGGCGGCTTCCTCTACATCATCGCCGCGATCAACCTCGTGACGCTGGTCGGGATAGTCAAGGTCTTTCGCGAGATGAAGCGTGGACGCTATGACGAAGCTGAGCTCGAGCGTCAGCTCGACAGCCGCGGGCTGATGAACCGCTTCTTCGGCCGTCTCACCAAGACGGTGACGAAGCCTCACCACATGTATCCGATCGGAGTGCTGTTCGGGCTGGGATTCGATACCGCCACCGAGGTGGCGCTTCTGGTGATCGCAGGCAGCGCCGGGGTGGCCGGTCTGCCGTGGTACTCGATCCTTTGCCTGCCGGTCCTGTTCGCCGCCGGGATGTCACTGATGGACTCGATCGACGGGTCGTTCATGAACTTCGCCTACGGGTGGGCGTTCAGCAAGCCCGTCCGCAAGCTGTTCTACAACGTCACGATCACCGGCCTCTCGGTAGCGGTCGCGCTCGTGATCGGCACGATCGAGCTGGGAGGCCTCCTCGCCTCAGAGCTCGACCTCTCCGGCTCGTTCTGGGGCTCGTTCGAGCACATCGACATCAACCTGCTCGGCTTCGTGATCGCCGCCATGTTCCTCGCAACATGGGCGGTCTCGCTGTTCGTCTGGCGCTTCTGCCGGATCGAGGAACGCTGGTCACCGCGCCCCGACCGCGGCCCCTAGCGCCTCGTGCGATTGCGGTCCCTAGCTCCCCGTGAGCCAGGCCTCGACGTGCGCCGGTGGATGGCCGTGCCACTGCGCCTTGACGGCCAAGCGGATCAGCTCCTCGGGATTCCGGTCATAACTCGCCTCCCCATGCTTGGAGGCGAGGTACAGCACCACCGCGCTGGCCACCGCGACCGCCGGGTTCTGGTCGTCGTAGTCGACGCCTTCCAAGGCGATCGCGAGCCGCTCCTCGAGGTTCTCGACCGCGGTCACAGGCTCGTCGTCGTCCTCGAACTGCTCCTCGAAGCGGCCCAGGTCGGGGTCGCGGTCGTCTGGGTCGCAGACCTCCACGGCACGACGCACCAGCTCTGCGACAGTGGGCGTGCTGCGCTTCATGCCGCTAGCTCCCGCCGCTGCGCCGATCATCGCGCGCAGCGTCTTGCGAGCGGTACCGGGCCTCGTTCTCCTCTGCCTGGCGGCGAGCCTCGGCGTCGGAGGCCTGCCGGCGCCTCTCGTTCTCCTCTGCCTGGCGGCGACCCTCGGCGTCGGAGTCCTGGCGGCGCGTCTCGTTTGCGACGGCCTGGCTTCGCGCCGCCCGCGCCGACGCCTCACCGCGGACAGCGTTCTCGGCAGCCTGACCAGCTTCGCCGACTCGACGAGCGCTGTCCTCCGCCTTTTCGGCGGAGTCTGTCGAATCCCGTCGACGGCGCGTGAAGAGGCTTGACATGACCACCTCAGTCTAGATCCTGGCGGGGGGCGTCATCGCCGGCCAGCAACACCGCGCCGGCGGTCACGGCAGCGAATGCGAGGATCCGCGCTACGCCGAGCGCGCCCGCCGGCACTGTCTCGTGGAGCACGATCGTCCCCGCCGCTATCGGCACGGCGTTCGTGAGCAGGGTCGCAAGGCCGGCGACGGTGAGCGCGCCCCCGCGTTGGTAGCCGAGCTGGAGCAGCGAGCTGCCGACCGTGTAGCCGATGATCAGGGTGGCAAGGAACGCGAGACGCGCGCCGCCCTGCGTCGCGAGCTTCGTCGAGAAGTCGCCGATCGAGAAGAACAGGCCGCCGGCTATGCCCTCCCCGACCGCGACCGCGCCGGTCGCGCGGCCGACCCAGAGCGCCACCAGCGCAACGGCCGCCGTGGTCGCGAGCCAGACGAGAATCGCGGCGGTCGAGCCGCGCGTGCCCGCGCCGCTGCTCCCGGCCAGTGACACCGCAAGCGCGAGCAGCCCGACGACGGACAGGGTCACTCCAGTGAGCTTGCGAGTTCCAAGCCTGCGACCGCTCATTCGCGCGGACAGGTACGCGAGGACGCCGATTCCTCCGGCGGCGATGCTCTGCACGAGCGCCAGGGACGCGAGCGCCAGCGCCGCGGCGTACAGAGCAAAGCCGCTCGTCTCCATCGCAAAGCCACGCAGCCAGCTACGGTCATCCAGCAGCAGCATCAGGGAGTGCGCCGGGCGCCGCATCGAAAGGATCGGCAGGGCGGCGGCCGCGTCGTGCTCACGCAGGTAGGCGAGGTTGGTCAGCGTCGTCGAAACGATCGCGAGCCCGATTGCGATGGCGGTGCGAGCGTCCACGGGTGTTGCGGTTACTCGCGCACGCCCGGTCGCCCGATCAAGCCCGCAGCTGCCGTGCCGAGCTCCGCGTCACCGGCGGCCGATCACCCGTCGGCCGGGACCGGGACGTCCTCCAGACCGACACGCTCACGCCGTAATCCTAGGCCCAACCGGAGCTGGGACCCCAATGCCGCCCTCGAGTTCAGCCAGTCGTGCTTTCGAGCGTGAGTGGAGTTGGCCTCCTCGGGCGTGCCAGGATGGCCAGCAGGTCGCCCACCTTCTGGTTGCGGGCCAGCGCATCGGGGAGTGGGAGCTCGGTGTGGATGAGATAGGCGTTGCGTCGGCCGTTGCGCCTACGGGTGATATAGCCGGCGTCGGCGAGCTCGGTGACGATGCGGTGGGCGGCTCGTTCCGTGATCCCGACGCGCTCGCTGATGTCGCGCAGTCGGACTCCGGGCTCATCGGCGATGCACACCAGCACGTGGGCGTGGTTGGTCAGGAACGTCCAGCGTGGCGTCGACTCCTCGACCATGGGAATAGACTACCAACTCTAGATTTCGATTTCATGTTATGGTGGTCACCAGCGACGTGGTCGACCAACGGCCGCGACCCCCCGCTCGCTCGGGCCCAAGGTGGGCAGCGATCGAAGCAAGCTCCCTCCCCGATCGAGCGGACGGTGCCCAGCCCCTGCGCGCCCGGCTCAGAAAGCTCCACACACATGCAGAGCACCAGCTCGCCGCCAGCCGTCGCCGATGCCCTCTCCCGCCGCAGGCCCGGGCGCTTCCCGTCCGACGGAGCTCCGAGTCGCACACGGCCGCTCGGGCATCGCGGTGAGGGCGAGGCGGGCCTGCGTATCGCGATGCTCGCCCCGCCCTGGATCTCGGTTCCACCGCCCGGTTATGGAGGGGTGGAGTCGGTCGTGAGCGTCTTGACCGACGCCCTGGTGCGTCGAGGCAACGAGGTGACTCTGTTCTGTGCGCCCGGGTCGACGTCGAGCGCGCGTGTGGTGACCTTGCTCGACGAGGCTCATCCTGCTGAGATCGAGCGCTCGCTCTATGAGGTTGACCATGTCGCGCGGGCCTTTGCCGCAATCGATCGAGGGCACGGCAAGGGCGCGTTCGACGTCGTGCACGATCACTGTGGGTTCACGGCCCTCGGCATGGCGGACCGACTCACCACGCCGCTCGTGCACACGCTGCACGGGCAGTTCACGCGGGCCACATTCGCCTTCTACACCCAGCACGAGTCGAAGGCGACACTGGTGGCGATCAGCCAAGCCCAGCGCGCAGCGGCGCCCGAGCCGCTGGCCGGCGTAGAGGTGATTCCCAATCCGATCGAGCTGCGAGACTGGCCGATGCGCGAACACAAGGAAGATTACGTGCTCTGGATCGGTCGGATGACCGCGGAGAAGGGACCGCACCGCGCGATCGCAGCAGCTCGCGCGGCCGGCGTGCCGCTCGTGCTCGCCGGCGTCATCCAACCTGGCCAGCAGGCGTTCTTCGACAGTGAGGTGGCGCCTCACATCGACGGCGACCGGGTCCGCTTCCTCGGCGAGATCGGCGGGGCGCTCAAGCGTTCGACATTCGCCGGCGCCCGCGCGCTGTTGATGCCGATTCGTTGGCAGGAGCCATTCGGAATGGTCATGGTCGAGGCGCTGGCGTGCGGTACTCCCGTGATCGCCTTCCCAGCCGGTGCCGCGAGTGAGCTGGTGACCGACGGACTGACCGGGTTTCTGGTCGAGGACGAGACGACGATGGCCGACGCGGTCGGACGCTTGGGGAGCATCGATGCGCGCCACTGTCGAGCATGGGTCGCGGAGCACTGCGACGTCGACGTCGTCGCCGGCGGGTACGAGTCCGCATACCGTGCTGCCACCGGGCAGCGAGCGGAGACGATGGCCCTTGCCTGAGCGCACGCTCAGCGTCCTCGACGGCAGCACCTTTGTTGTCAGCGACCGTCTCGGCGACATGCGAAGCGACGAAGGCCGCGATCACGGGTTCTTCTGCCAGGACACTCGCTTCCTCTCCCACTGGGTGCTGCGGGTCAGCCAGAGGCCGCTCGAGCTGCTGGGGCTGAACCAACAGGAGCACTTCGCCGCCCAGTTCTTCCTGACTCCTCGGGTTGGGCCGGAGAGCGAGGCGCCGTGCTCGGTCATGCGCCGCCGCTTGATCGATCACGTCTGGATGGAGGAGATATCCGTGATCAACCATCGCCACGAGAGCACCACGATCGACGTGACACTCGAGCTCGACACGGATTTCGCCGACTTGTTCGAAGTCAAGGACGGGGCGATCGAAACGAGATCGGTGAGAGCCCAGCACGACGATCGCTCGCTCGCCCTCTCCTATCAGCGCGATGCTTTCCGACGTTCCGTGACGATCGCTTCCAGTTTGCCCGCGGCGGTCACTCGCGACGGATTCACCTACTCGCCGGAACTGGCGCCCGGTGAGCAGTGGTCGACCGCTTTTACGATCACGCCGGACGCCGAGCAGCCTACGGCGACATTCGGGCGGCGCGGGGCGCGAGGTGGCTTCGATGCCATGAGAGCCGCCAAATCGGCCGAGCTGGAGCAGTGGCTCGCCCGGGCGCCGGCCCTGGCAGCGAGCGAGCCCGCAGTGACGCGTACCTATCGCGCAAGTCTCAGCGACCTGGGCGCACTGCGACTGCCGCCGGACATCAGCGAGGGCGCCACCCTGCCCGCAGCCGGCCTGCCGTGGTTCATGGCGCTGTTCGGCCGCGACAGCCTCATCGCCAGCTTCCAGGCGCTGCCGTACCTGCCCGAGTTGGCGGCGACCACACTTCGTGTGCTCGCCGCCGCACAGGCGGATGACCGCGACGACTTCCACGAACGCGAGCCCGGGAAGATCCTGCACGAGTTGCGCTTCGGCGAGCTGACCGCCAGGGGCGAGCGCCCCTACTCGCCGTACTTCGGATCGGCCGACGCCACGCTGTTGTTCCTGATCCTCCTGGATGAGTACCACCGCTGGTCCAGCGACGAGGAGCTGGTGCGGGCGCTCGAGCCGAGCGCCCGCGCGGCACTGGCGTGGATCGAGGACAGCGGCGACGCCGACGGCGACGGGTACGTCGAGTATTCCCGCAGAAACGTCATGACCGGCCTCGTCAACCAGTGCTGGAAGGACAGCTGGGACGCGATCCAGTTCGCCGACGGCACGATCGCACGCGGACCGATCGCCACATGCGAGATCCAGGGATACGTCTACGACGCACGATGTCGCACAGCCCGTCTGGCGCGCGAGGTGTGGAGCGACGACGCGTTCGCCGAACGACTGGAGGCGCAGGCGCGCGACCTGCGCGCCTCCTTTCACCGCGATTTCTGGATGCCCGAGCGTGACTGCTACGCCGTGGCGCTCGACGGCGACAAGCACCAGGTCGACAGCCTGACCTCGAACATCGGCCACCTGCTCTGGTCGGGGCTGCTCGAGGAGCCTGAGGCGGCCGCCACGGCCAGCCGTCTGCTGGAGACCGAGCTCTACTCGGGCTGGGGCGTGAGGACGCTCGGCGCCGGCGAGGCCGGCTACAACCCCCTCGGCTACCACACCGGGACGGTGTGGCCACACGAGAACTCGCTGATCGTCGCCGGCCTCGCTCGGTACGGCCACCGGGAGCAAGCGGTCACGATCGCCGCCGCGATGCTCTCCGCAGCACCGCACTTCGAGCATCGCCTGCCGGAGGTCTTCGCCGGCTACCCGGCCGCGGTCACGTCGGTCCCCGTCGCCTACCCAACGGCTTCCCGCCCGCAGGCATGGGCAGCGGGCACCCCACTGCAACTGCTCACCACCTTGCTGGACCTGCAACCCGGCGGCGCAGATGGCGATTGCGAGCTGCCGGACATCGGCCACATCCAGCTTCAATCGAGAGGGAGATGAGATGACACAGACAGCAGCAGACGAAACAGCGGCTCTGGTCAGACGCCTGGCCCGTCCGCATGCCTCCGGGGGGATGGTGATCGAGCGATCGGTGATCCTCGCCGAGGGGGCCAACTCAGCCGCGATCCTGAGCTGGATATCCGAGCACGACGGCATCGCAGACTCCACCACGCCGTCCACGCGCAGCCACGGGCTGCACGGCTCGAGGGACAACGCCCCATCACAGGCCGGGCCGGCACGACGGTTCGTGCTGCCGGCACGCGCATTCCAGAGCGCGCCGGGCAGCTGAGCGGGGCACCCGGGCGCCCGACACCCCGACAGGACCGCCAGAGCGAAGGACCCCAGCCGCTGTCGGGCTCAGGCCGAGGCGGCAGCGGCTTGCGTCTCACGCCACGCGAGCAGGGCGTCGAGCGCCGCGTCGACCACCCGTCCGCGGAACGTCTCGGCGTCGTTTGCGTGTGGCAGCTCCAGCTCGGGCGTGGGCAGGTCGAGGAACTCGCAGAGCGGCCCCCACCCTTCGGTCACTCGCCACACGAGCAGCCGCTCTGGGGCGATCGCCTCGCGGACAGCCTCGTTGTGGGCTTCCATCTGCGCGATCATCTGCGCGGGGTCATCGCCGCCCCCGAAGGGCGAGCGCTCGCTCCAGAGCATGCGATCCACCAGTTCCAGGTAGCGCCGCCAGCGCGGGTCGACCTCGCGGCGGGCGTCCGAGAGGTGTCGGATCAGCGTGTCCCCGCGAGTGAAGCCCCAGATCGTCTGGCGATAGCTGTGCTCCCAGGCGTCGGGCTCGCGGACGCTGAGCAGCACCTTCGCCTCGGGATTGCGCTCTGCGAGCTCGCGGTAGAAGAAGCCGCCGGGCCAGTCGACGGTCGAATCGTGTCCCGCGAAGATCTCCTCTAAGACATCCTCGCCGTCGAGCGCGCGGTGCCAGAGCTCGACGGCATCCAGGTCCGATATCAGGTTGACCCAGTGGTAGCACGGCCCGAGGCCCAGGTGCTCCAGGGCCAGCTTCTGGGTCAGTGTCCCTGTGCGGGGCAGCCCGGCACCGATCACTTGCATACGGTCCCCTTGGTCGCTGGCGGAGAGGCGCATCCTGACCGTTTGCCCATAAGAACTGGTGAAGGATCGCGCCCGCCGGGGTAACCCGCCGCGTCCACGACCGTTGGGGCTGATATCTACCAGAGACGCTCGCCGATCGTCGGGCGTCCTCCACAGCGCCGACCCGGGAGCCAGCATCACGCCAGCCAAAGCGCCAACGCGCCCCACGAGCAGTTCGCTCCATGAGCACCCGGCCGGGCGGCTGCTCGCCCGGCCGGCTCCGAGACTGGCCGGCCTGGCAGTCCTCGGCGGTTCCGGAGACTCGACCCAGCAAGACGCCCTGGACCGTCTCGGGCTCTCCGGCGACGAGTTCGCCCGTGGCATCTTCAACCGCTCGGGCGTCCTGCGGCGGCACCTGAACCTGGATCCCGACTTCCTCGAGCGCAATCTGCAGGCGCGTAGCGGCGAGGTCGAGGATGAGCTGTTCCGGGCAGCGACCCAGGCCGTGAACGATCTGGACGTCGAGCCGAGCTCGATCGGGACGGTCCTGACCTCGAGCCTCTACTCGCTCGGCTGCCCCAGCCTGGCGCACCGCCTGATCGAGCACTACCGGATGCCGGCGGGCACCGACAAGTACCACGTGACCGGCGTGGGGTGCGCGAGCGCGGTTCCGCTGCTGCGGCTCGCCGTCCAGATCATCCACTCCGATCCCTCCCGTCGCGTGCTCGTCGTCGCCGCCGAGAGCATGAGCTCGATCATGATGCCGGCCCGGCCCGGGGACCCGCGGACCAAGACCGTCGGCTCAGCGATCTTCGGCGATGGCTGCGCCGCGGCGCTGCTGAGCGCCGATCGTGCCGCCGCCGGACCGGCGATCCTCGCAACCCGGGTACATCAGATCCCGAACACGCTCGACGCCGTCCAGCTCACCGCCGACACGGACGACAGCCATCTGAAACTGGCAGTCGAGCTGCCGGCGCTCGCGGCTGATCAGCTCGCCGAGCTGGTGAACGACTTCCTGCGATCGAACCATCTGAACCGGCAGGCAGTCGACCACTGGATCCTCCACCCCGGTGGGCGACGGATCGTGGAGCAGGCCCGCGACGCGCTCGGCCTCGACGACGAGGACGTGGCTGTCAGCTGGCGCGCGCTTGCCGAACACGGCAACGTCGGCACGCCTTCGATCTTCTACGTGCTCAACGACACCATCGCCGAACGAGATCCCAAGCCCGGCGAGCACGGTCTCGCTGTCACGATCGGCCCCGGCGTCACGGTCGGGCTGCTGTTGCTGCAGTTCTAGAGCGGCCGAGCGATGCGGCGAGAGCGCCGCTCACCCTGACGGCCCCGGTCCCAGCCCGAGCTCGGCGAGGTGCTGCCGGTAGCCGACCCCGTAGGCAGTGGGCGTTCCGGAGTAGCTGCTGATCAGGGAGGGCTCGCGCGCACAGCTGCCGACAAACCACGCCCAGCCGAGATAGGAGATGCCGTGTTGGTCTGCGAAGTCCAGCAATGGCGGATAGAGCGTGTCGCCGCAGTCGAGCTCGCCGAACTCGCCGACCACGATCGGCGCCTGGGCAGACAGCGGCGCCAGCACGTGCTGCCAGCAGGCCGAGTCGTAGCAGGGCGAGTATTCCGGGTGCGCGGGGTTCTTCCAGTAGATGTGGATGCTCGCGGCAAGCTGGTGCAGCGGATCGAGCGGCTCGTACTGCAGCCAGTCGTCGAGATCGCCGGCATACTGCGGCCCGCCGACCATCACGACGTTGCTCGCCCCCGTAGCCCGCACCGCGTCGAGCAGCTGCTGCATGCCGGCGGCCTGGTAGTGGAAGCCGCTGCACGTGCCGCCGGCGCTGCCGTCACGGACACAGCGCCAAGCAGCTTCCGAGTCGGTGTTGCGGTCGGGATAGGGCTCGTTGAACAGGTCGAAGATCACGGCTGGATTGCCCTTGAACGCTTCGGCCACCGAGCTCCAGAAGGCCGGCGCGTAGTGCGCGTCCGGCATCGGCTCCTGCCCTGTGGCCTTCCTGGCGCCGCCGGTGGAGGAGAAGTGCATGTCGACGATCACGTACATCCCGGCCCCATTCAGTGCGTCCACGTACTGCTCGATCGCTGCCCGATAGGCGCTTGCTGAGTACGCCGGCTTGACACCCTGCACGCCCAGCCAACAGGACTCGTTGAGCTCCACGCGCGCCGCGTTGAAGCCCCAGGACTGCATCGCGGCGATCGAGCTCGGACTGGCCTCTTCGCTGCCGTCGAAGATGCTTTTCTCGCTGACGCACGCGTACTCGGTGCCCGAGGTGTCGACGCCGCGCAGGACCACCGGTTCGCCCGCCCAGTTGACGAGCTGATTGCCGCTGACCGCGATCGCGCCAACGGGCCCGGCTGCCGCAGCGGAGAGCGACGGCGAGCACGCCGCGACCAGGCAGAGGAGCAGGACCGATGCCAGCCCGACCGAAGCGCGCAGGCTCAGGGTTCTCATGCTCATGCTCTGCTTATACAGGCTCCCCATCAGCGTCCCGGCGGTCGATGGGTCAAGTGAAGGGATGAGGCTCCCGAAGAGCGCCCACGCCTCGATGCGGTGACTAGGCCTGAGGGAGCGTCTGGCGCTGACGGGCGGCCTGGGGTTGAGCACGGATCGTCCTGGCCAGACGCCGAACGCCCTCGCGCAGCTGTGCCGGCGTCACGGCCGTGAACGAGAGTCGAAGGTGGGTTGCTCTGGGCGGCTCGACCAGGAGCGCTGGGCCGGGGACGTAGCTGACACCGGCCGCCAACGCCGCGCGGTAGAGCCCGTCATCGTCGCGGGCCTGCTGGAGCGTCACCCAGACATGCCCGCCCGCGCTGGGGCGCAGGCAGCTCCCGAGCCCGGAGAGCTCCCTTGCGAGCGCCTCGAGCACCGCGTCGCGGCGCGGACGGTAGAACTCGCGTGCTCGGGCCAGCTGCTCGCGGTAGAGGCCTTCGCCCAGGAACTGCGCGGCCACCTGTTGTGGCAGCGTCGCGCTCTGGCCGTCGTCATCGCGCTTCTCGGCGATGATCCGGTCGAGCACGGTCCCTGTCGCCGCGACCCAGCCGATGCGCAGTCCGGGGGCGACGGTCTTCGACAACGAGTCGACGTAGATGACGTGTGCGGGGTCAAGCGCTCTGAGCGGTCCGGGGTCTGTGTGCTCGTATCGCAGATCGGCATAGACGGCGTCCTCGAGCACGAAGAACCCGTGGCGCGAGGCGAGCTCCAACAGGCGCGCCCGACGCTCCCCGGAAAGGTCCTGGCCGGTGGGATTGTGCCCGCGGGGCTGCAAAGCCACGAGGCGCACCTCGTGCCCGCGCAACAGCCGTTCGAGCGCCTCGACGCTGAATCCCTGATCGTCGACAGGCACCGGCATCACCGTGGCTCCGGTCGCACGCAGCGCCTCTATCAGTCCCATGTAGGTGGGCGACTCGCACGCCACCACGTCTCCCGCCCGCAGGACGGCGCGGGCCACCAGCGTCAGGGCCTGTCGCGCCCCGGTGGTGACCAGAATGCTGTTGGCGTCGTCATCCAGCCCGCGGGCGCGCCCGAGCCGAGCGAGCTCCTCGCGCAGTTCGATCGCTCCCTCGATCGGGCAGTACTCGAAGCCTGCCAGCGCTTGCCGATCCAGCGCCCGCTGCACAGCACCGGTCAGCTCGGCGAGCGGGATCTGCTCGCTCGCCGGGTAGCCGACCGAGAGGGGAATCAGCTCGGCGCTGCCCGCGTGCTGGGGGAACTCGCTGAGAATCCTCCCCGCATACCCGCCCCGTGGCGGCGCAAGCGCGTACGTCTGCCAGGAGAGGTCGTCCGAGGCTGCGGCGGCGCCGGCACGCACGAATGTGCCGCGTCCCACCGTCGAGACGACCAGACCCTGCTCCTGCAGTCGCCTGTAACAGCGACCGGCCGTCAGCGGGTTGATCCCGGCGATCCCGGCCAGCTCTCGTGTCGTCGGCAGCTGAGCGCCCGGCGCGAGCTCTCCGCTGGCGATCGCCTCGGTGAACACGTCACACAGCTGCATGGTCAGGGAGCGCTTGCCGGCGCGGTCGACGGCACGGAGACGGTCAACAAGGTTACCTGCCACGCTACTCATGCAATCACAGATTGCTGGACATTGCAATCCCTCGAACTCGGGTGTACGTTCAATCAAATCTGCTCAAACCTGCCAGGAAGCCCGATTCGAGGTACATCAATGGCAAGAGACCATCTGTATGCCGAGATTGCGCGCCAGCGCGAGAGCGAGCTCAGGGCGCGGGCCAGCCGGCACCCGGCCGGGCTCCCGGCGCCGCGATCGCGAGCCCATCTCAAGCAGTCCGAGACGGTCACGATCCGGATCGCCGCCGACCGGGATGGCGGCGAAGTGGAGCTCATCGTTCCCCGCACCCTCGCCCGCTTCCTGGGGGCCGTGATGCTCCGCAGCGCCCGAAACCGAAACCTGGCAGAGCGCGGGAAGATCTGACCGATCGCCTACCGCTCACCCCAAGGGCAGGGCAGCGTTCGGCAGGAGCACGATCTCGACCCGCTCGCCTGCCTGGACATCGCCCTTCCCGGTCGGGATGATCGCCAGCGCGTCCGCGCCGAGCATCGATGTCAGCACGTGTGAGCCCTGCGCGCCTGTCGGCTCGGCCAGCCACCCGTGCTCGGTCAGGCGAAGTCGGCAGCGCACGGCGTGGGCCCGGCCGGGAACCTTCGCGTAGTCGCTGCTGATCGTCGCTGTTGAGAGGTGGAGTCGGTCTGAGGCGCCGCTCATGGCGGCGAGAGCCGGAGCGGCGAACAGGATGAACGTCACGATCGCTGACACCGGATTGCCGGGGAGGGCGAACACGAGCGTCTCGCCCGACGTGCCGAACCAGGTCGGCTTGCCCGGCCGGAGCGCCAGGCCCCAGAAGTGCTCGTTCACGCCGAGCGCCGCGAGACCTTCCCGGACGTGGTCGTGAACACCGACCGACACGCCGCCGCACAGCACCGCGACGTCCGCTGCGGCGATCGCATCCGCGATCGCGCGCTCCGTCTCCCGGGCATCGTCACGGACCGTCACGACAGGCAGCAGCTCCCCACCGAACTGCCTGGCGAGGGCGGGGATCGAGTAGGCGTTGGAGTCGTAGATCGAGTTGGTCATCGGGGGTTCGCCGGGTCGCAGCAGCTCGTCGCCGGTGGTGATCACGGCGACGCGTGGGCGCTTGCTGCAGTCGGCCTCTCGTCGCCCCAGCGATGCGAGCACTCCCAGCTCGGCTGCCCCGAGGCGGGTGCCGGCGGCCAGGACCCGCTGTCCTGCTCGGATGTCCGCGCCGGCCCGCCTGACGTGCCTGCCCGCCGGCACCTCCTCCAGGACCTCGACGAGCCCGTCACGCAGGCGCGTCTGCTCGACCGGGACGACAGCGTCGGCACCCGCGGGGATCTCCGCACCGGTGGAGATGGGCGCGGCCTCGCCCACGCTGAGAGGCGATCGCGGCGCATGCCCTGCTCGCGACTCTCCTACCGTCTGCAACGTCACCGGGGTGAGAGGGCCGGCTCCGCGCACGCTGTCCGCCCTGACAGCGAAGCCATCCATCGCTGAGTTGTCGAAGGCGGGGACCGGATCGACGCTGTTGACGGCGGCTGCCAGCACGCGATCGAGGGCCTCGGCCAGAGGCACGGGCTCGCTGCCGAGCCGGACGCTGCGCTCCAGGACGATCCGCCGGGCCGTGCCTATCTCGGTCAGTGGGGCTGCCATGGCCAGCGCCACGAGCCTAGCTCGACGAGGGTGCCGGCGGGAGGCGGGCTCGGGCGCGCCTCGGCCTCGCCGCCGCTCGCGGTCCGCGCAGTCCCCGGTGGCACACTGACGAGCGGATGGGTGAACGTGACGGTTTGGTGGCGGTGCTGGCTGGCGGACGGGGACAGCGCCTGGGGGGAGCCAAGGCGAGGACGACGTTGGCGGGGCGGCCGCTGCTCGGCTACCCGCTGACGGCCGCTCGCGACGCGGAACTGGAGGCGGTGGTGGTCGCGAAGAGGCGCTCGCTCCTGCCGGAGCTCGTCGCGAGGGTGCTCTACGAGGCCGATCAACCAACCCACCCACTGTGCGGCGTCGTGCGGGCGCTCTCGTTCGCTCAGGAGCGCTCCGGGCATGCCGCGGTCGTGGTCGTGGCTTGCGACATGCCGTTCGTCACGGGCGCGCTGCTCGCCTGGCTCGCGGAGCTCGAGGGAGCAGCGGTGGCCTCGATCGACGGTCGTCTGCAGCCGACGCTCGGCCGCTACGTCCCATCAGACCTGCCGGTTCTGCGCGAGGCGCTGGCGGTGGAGCGTCCCTTGCGGGAGACCGTGCGGGCGTTATCGCCGCGCATCGTGGACGAGCAGGACCTGGGCCGGTTCGGAGACCCGGCCCGCCTGTGCTTCAACGTCAACTGCCCGCGGGGTCTGCAGGTCGCCGAGGGTTGGCTCTCGCGACCTGCGCCCTAGCCGTCCTGCGCGACATCGGGCGAGGCCTCGCGCTCGATACGCGAGGCGAGGTCACGCAGCTGGGTGAGCGACATGCCCGAGCGCCCTGCGATCCAGCACGCGATCGGCGCCGCGGTCCTTTCGGAGGCGTGGGCGGCGCTGCCCGCCAACTCCAGCAGCTCCCGCACCTGCTCTGGCGATGGCCGCTCGATCCCGGCGTCGCCGGCGAACCGGGCGATCCACTCGTCCCTGGTCACGCCGGCAGCTTAGCCGGGACGATCGCTGTGGGGGTGAGCAGTCGAGGCCGACCGGCACGAGCAGCGGCTAGCGTTAGCGTCGCGATGCCAGCGACGGTCAGCAGATGACCTACCCGGAGCCCGCCGACGGGTCAGCGAGGCTGGTTGCCGACGGGGCGCTGAAGCGCGTGCTGCGGGACGGCGAGAGTGACCTCGTGGCGGTCGAGGAGCCGCTGGAGATCCGTGTCGGTGGAGAGCCGATCGCGGTCACGATGCGGACCCCGGGCCATGACGAGGAGCTCTCGGCGGGTTTCCTCTACGGGGAGGGACTGATCGATTCCCCGCCGGAGCTGGGCTTGACCGACGACTTCGCCGCGAACACGATCGAAGTCCGGGGCCGGCTCACGCGTCAGCCCCGGACGAGGCGCTTCTACACCACCTCCTCGTGCGGCGTCTGCGGCAAGGGCGCGCTGGAGGAGGTGGCGGTCCACGCACGCACTGTTCCTCCCGGGCCGGTGGTCGCCAGGGCGCTGCTCGCGGGCCTACCCGATCGGCTGCTCCAGCCCGGCTTCACGAGCACTGGCGGGCTGCACGCCACGGGACTCTTCGAGGCTGACGGCGAGCTCGTCTGCGTGCGGGAGGACGTGGGTCGTCACAACGCGATGGACAAGGTCGTCGGCTGGGCTCTGCTCGCCGGGCGCGTGCCGCTGAACGGGGCGCTCCTGTGTGTCAGCGGCCGGCTGTCATTCGAGCTCGTCCAGAAGGCGGCCGTCGCCGGTGCGCCGATCCTTGTGGGCGTGGGCGCGCCGACATCGTTGGCGGTCGATCTGGCGGTGGCCCGAGGCGTGACGCTGTGCGGCTTCGCGAGGCGCGGCTCGATGCACGTGTACGCGCATGACGAGCGCGTGGCTGCGACCGCCTAGGCCGTCCCGCCGGCGGAGCTCGCGGCGGCGGTTTATCATCGTGAACGGTCTCGGCCGTTGCGGAGCTTGTTCTCCCCTCGGAAGGAGGGACGTGGTGTCGCCACCGAACGGCAGGCAGGAGGCCGACCAGCGGCAGGACGCCAAGCCAAGGCAGGACGCGGAGCAGCTGATGCTCGGGGCTGTGCCCGGGGCGCCGGCGCTGGGGCGCGGACCGGCACCCGACGGCGACTACTCGCGCCACGACTACCACCATCCTGCTGCGGGGTGGGGTGCCTCGCGCAGCGTCGGGGAGGTGCTCGAGCGATCCCAGGAGCCGATGGAGGGCTTGCGGGCGCTGTTCGTGATGAACCACGAGGACGGCGGGTTCGACTGTCCCGGCTGTGCCTGGCCGGACGATCCGAACGGGCTGCACCTCGATGTCTGCGAGAACGGCATCAAGCACGTCACCTGGGAGCTCGCGCGCGCCAAGGCCGATCGCGAGTTCTTCGCCGCCCACACCGTCAGCGAGCTGGCCGGGTGGAACGACCACGACCTGGAGGCGGTCGGGCGGCTCGCCGAGCCGATGAGCTACAACGCGGCGAGCGACAGGTACGAGCCGATCTCCTGGGAGGACGCCTTCGCGCTCCTCGGCAGCACGTTGCGGGGGCTCGACAGTCCGGACCAGGCCTCCTTCTACACCTCGGGCCGGCTCAGCAACGAGGCCACGTTCCTGTACCAGCTGTGGGTGCGCGAGTTCGGCACGAACAATCTTCCCGACTGCTCCAACATGTGCCACGAGGCGAGCGGCCGGGCCCTGACCGCCGCGCTCGGAACGGGCAAGGGCACGGTCGACCTGCACGACTGGGAGCAGGCTGACGCGATCTGGCTGATGGCCGACAACGCCGCCACGAACGCCCCGCGGATGCTCACGTGGCTGGCCGAAGCCGACCGGCGCGGCGCCCAGCTGATCCACATCAACCCGCTGCTCGAGGCGGCCTCCAGGCGGACGATCGTGCCCCACGAGTTCGTCGACATGGCGACGTTCCACACGACCAGGACGGGCACGATGAACGTGCAGGTGCGGGTCGGCGGCGACATGGCGCTCCTGAGGGGTGTGGCCAAGGCCGTCTTCGAGGCGGCCGAGCACCAGACGGATGCCCTGGACCACGACTTCATCGAGCAGTTCACGCAGGGTGTCGAGGAGTACCGCGCAGTCGTCGAATCCACTCCATGGGCACGCCTCGTGCACGACTCGGGGGTCGATGAGCAGGCGATCCGCAAGCTCGCCGACTCCTACCTGGCATCCCGGCGCGTGATCATCGCCTGGTGCCTCGGCGTCACGCAGCACGAGCACGGCGTCGACACGATCCGTGAGATCGTCAACCTGATGCTCCTGCGCGGCAACATCGGGCGCGAAGGCGCGGGGCCCTGCCCGATCCGGGGACACAGCAACGTGCAGGGCAACCGGACATGCGGAATCAACCATCGTCCCGATGACGCCTTTCTCGATCGGCTCGGCGAGGTCTGTGGGTTCGAGCCGCCCCGCGAACACGGGCTCGGCACCGTGGCGACGATCGAGGCGATGCACAGAGGCGAGGTGAAGGTGTTCGTCGCGCTGGGCGGAAACTTCGCGCTGGCAGCGCCCGACCAGCCCTACACGTTCGAGTCGCTGCGGAACTGCGAGCTGACCGTGCAGGTCAGCACCAAGCTCAACCGCAGCCACATCGTGCATGGTGAGCAGGCTCTGATCCTTCCCTGCCTGGCTCGCTCCGACGAGGACCGCCAGGCAAGCGGCAAGCAGGGCGTGACGGTCGAGGACTCGATGTCGATGGTGCACATCTCCTACGGGATGAAGGCCCCCGGCTCGCCGCAGATGCGCTCCGAGTGCGCGATCCTGGCCGGGATGGCGCAGGCCACGCTGCCCGACAGCGGGACTCCCTGGCAGGACTACATCGACGACTACGACCGGATCCGCGACGTGATGGCGAACGTGCTGGTCGGGTTCGAGGACTTCAACGCCCGCGCCCGCCACCCGCACGGCTTCCGGATCCTTCAGCTCGCAAGGGAGCGCGTGTTCGAGACTCCGTCCACTCGCGCCGAGTTCTCCAGCGCGCCGCTCCCCGACGATGTCGACCCGGGCGCGGGCCGTCTGATGCTGGCGACGGTCCGCTCGCACGATCAGTTCAACACCAGCATCTACTCCAACGACGATCGCTACCGCGGCCTGAAGGGGCTGCGGACCGTGATCTTCATGAACGACGACGACATGAGCGAGCGTGGCCTTGGCGAGTTCGACCTGGTCGACGTCACGAGCTTCTCGAAGGACGGCACAGAGCGGAAGGTCTACGGCTACCGGGCGATCCGCTATGACCTCCCCCCCGGCTGTGCGGCCGGCTACATGCCCGAGCTGAACGTGCTGTGCGGGATCGCCGACTTCAGCACGCAGAGCGAACAACCCGTCACCAAGCACCTCGTCGTCGAGGTCGCGCGCAGCGACGAATCTCAGCCGAAGGTCAGCACGTAAGCGCGCACGCCCGGGTCCAGGAACGTGATCTCGAAGTCGCGCTCGGCGTGTGCCGATCGGTCGCGTACCAGCTGGTGCATCCGCGGCTCGGAGACGGTGCCCTCTCCGGACGCCTCGACGTCGAGGCCGTGGGCATCGCCGGGCGGCTGGCCGTCGAGGCGCACCACGAACCGAACGGGAGAACCGGCGACCGGCGGCGCGAGGACGACGTTGACGTCGCGAGCCTGGAAGCGGTACTCGAGCGAGCCCGCGCCGGCTTCGAGCACGGCGGCCTCCTCCCTGACCGACCACTCCCCGTCGAGTGCCCACTGGTTCAGCGCGAGCCGTCTCTCGCGCGTGTCGCGCCGGCGTTCGCCGCGGGCGTAGCCGAGGTAGGTCTCCGGAGATCTCAGCCTGTCGAGGTCGGCGGCCTCGGCGAGCCCGCCGGCGTCGACGCCCACGGTTGCCTCGTCGATCCCCAACAGCCCCTGGAGCGCGCGCTCGGTCTCCTCGTAGGCGCCCTCGCCGAAATGGCTGAAGCGGATCTGGCCGCCTCGATCGACCAGGTAAGCGGCCGGCCAGTAGTGGTTCTCGAACGACCGCCAGATCGTGAAGTCGTTGTCGATGACGACCGGATAGCCCACGCCGAGCTCGCCCACCGCGCGTTGGACGTTGTCGAGATCGTGCTCGAATCCGAACTCGGGCGCGTGTGCGCCGACGAGCACGAGCCCGCGATCGCGATAGCTCTGATCCCAGGCAGTGAGGTACGGCAGGGTCCGCAGCCAGTTGACGCACGAGTACGTCCAGAAGTCGATGAGAACGACCCGTCCGCGCAACGCGCCGGCCGTGAGTGGCTCGGAGTTGATCCAGACGGTCGCGCGGTCGAGCGCGGAGATCGCTGCACCGCTGGGATGACTGGTGGCCATCTGATCCTCCTGGTTGGTCGATCGCGCCGTGATCGCCGAGCTTGCCGGCTTCCCGTCCTCTGTTGGTGCTTCTGAGGCGCAGACTCATGCGCGATGACCGCCGGTCGCGCCCGTGTATGCCCTGGTCGGATACCTGGTGATCGCTCCCGCCGAACGGCCGAGCCCGGAGTCCCGCTCGACCCCCCGATCCTGCTCTTGTGCTGTCTGGGGGTGCGCGCTAGTTTCCCTTTCGGAACTGGCCGATCGAGAGGAGGCGGGGCCTTGGCCGCGGAGACCGACACGAAGAAGCCGCGAGTGGGGATGCTCGGGACCGGCCTGATGGGCTCGGCGATGGCCACGCGGATGCTCGAACAGGGCATCGACGTGATCGCGTGGGACCACACGGCAGAGCACGTCAGCGCGCTGGAGGAGGCGGGCGGAACGGCCGCCCGTTCCCCCGAGGAGGTCGTGGCGGACGCGTCGATCGTGATCACGATGCTCCCCACCGCCCAGGTCGTCCTCAGCGTCGTCGAGCCCCTTCTCTCCGACTGGCCCGAGGGAACCATCTGGGTGCAGATGAGCAGCGTCGGCGCCGGCGAGGCCGATCAGCTCACCCGCGTCGCACAGGAAAATGGCGTGACGATCGTCGATGCGCCGGTCTCGGGTAGCACGCACCCCGCGCAGGAGGGTCGGCTGACGATCCTCGCTTCCGGACCCGACTCGGTACGCGAGCAGCTGCAGCCGGTCTTCGCCGCCCTCAGCTCGAGGGTGATGTGGGTCGGCCAGGCGGGCATGGGCTCACGCCTGAAGCTGGCAGCGAACCACTGGATGATCGCCTCCGTCACGGCGGTCGCGGAGACGATGCATCTGTGCGAGGCGATGGGCCTGGACCAGCAGCCATTCGTCGAACTGCTCGACGATGGCCCGCTCGGCTCTCCCTACATTCGCGAAAAGCTCTCAGAGATGCGCAGCCATGAATATCCGCCGGGCTTTCCTGTGCGCCTCGCACTCAAGGACCTCGAACTGGTCGGCGAGGTCGAGGCGGCTTCCGGCGCTGAGATGCCGGTCCTCGACACCACCCGCGAGTGCGTCTCGGCCGCCGCCAGAGAACACGCCGACGAGGACCTCGGAGCCGTGTACGAGGCTGGCTGGCGCCCCGTCAGTGGGGCGACGGCGACCGGCAGCTAGGGCCGGCGCGCGCCACAGCTCCCCGCGTGAGCACCGTCTTTGCGCTGTGCGCGGCGCTGTCCAACGCGCTGTACGTGGCCACGCAGCACGTCGCAAGCACCCGCGGGCGCGTGGGCAGGGCGTCGGGACTGCGACTGGTCGGCTATCTCCTGCGCAGCCCGCTGTGGCTGTTCGGATGGACAGCGGCGATTGCGGCATTCGTCTTTCAGGCGGCGGCTCTGAACAACGGCCAGCTTTCGATCGTGCAGGCGCTGCTCGTGACCGAGCTCGTCTTCGGCCTGCTCGTGCGCAAGGTCTGGATCGGCCAGACGATCCGTGCGGCCGCGTGGGCTTCGGCCGCGCTCACCTGCGCCGGGCTCGCGACCTTCGTGCTCGTCGACCAGCCTCAGGGCGGCTCACCCACTCCGACCGTGCACGCCTGGGCCGCGGTTCTGGCTGTGTTCGGCGGTGCGGCGGCGGGGATGAGCGTGGCCGCTCGCTGGGGGTCACCGAGGCGTCGAGCAGCGCTGTATGCGACTGCGGCCGCGATCGTCTTCGCCCTCGAGGCGACGTTCATCAAGACGGCCACCGAGACCCTGACCGAATCGGGGCTCGCCGCGATGTTCAGCCACTGGCCGGTGTACGCGGTGGCGGCCGGAGGGGTGGCGGGGATCGTCCTCGCGCAGGCGGCCCTTCACGTCGGCCCGCTCAGCGTGTCCCAGCCGCTGCTGGTGATCGTCGACCCCTCGCTCAGCGTCGTTCTCAGCATCTGGCTCTTCCAGGAGCGCTACACGCGCGGCCCGGTCGCGATCGCGGCAGCCGTGCTCGGTTTCATCGTGATGTGCGCGGGGGTCGTGGCACTCACGAGGACGGCGCCGGCGACGATGCAGCCAAGCGTCACCGATACCTGAGCCGGCACGATCGGTCCTCGGCATCGACGCAGTCGCCCTGACCGCGTAGAGCCGATCCGCAGTGTCGTCGGGTCACACACTGCCAAGGTGTCCAGTGACGCTTGCGCGGGCGGCGGGCGGGAGTAGCTTGAGTCCCCTCGTGCTCCAGTGGCGGAACCAGTTGCGATGGGCGGCGCTGGTCGTGACAGCGGCCCTGGCGTCGGGCGGGTCATTGGCGAGCGCCGCGGCCGCCGCACCGCAAGCGGCCTCGACCACCTCCGCGACGGCGCCGGGACCGACGCACTACGCGACCGTGCGGCAGATCTGTCCCCCACCGCAGCGTGGCGACGCGAGCTGCCTTGCCCTGGCGCTCGTCCCGGCGAGTGCCGCGGCACCCGGCGCGCGGTCATATTCGCTCGGCGCGGGATCGCGATCCACGGGACCCGCCGGTGGGCTGACCCCGGATGATCTTGCGAGCGCGTACGGCTACACGCCCACGTCGGGTGGAAGTGGACAGACAGTGGCGATCGTCGACGCGTTCGATGACCCGAACCTCGAAGCGGACCTGGCGAGCTTCGACGCGCACTACGGCCTGGCGGCGTGCACGGCGGCCGACGGGTGCTTGCAGGAGGTCAACCAGGAAGGTGAGCCCGCCCCGTTGCCCGCAGCGGACACGGTCGGCTGGTCGGTGGAGATGTCGCTCGACGTCGAGACGGTCCATAGCGTGTGCCCCGCCTGCAAGCTCCTCGTCGTCGAGGCCGATTCGGAAAGCCTTGCCGACCTGGCGGGCGCCGTGGACGAGGCTGTGGACCTGGGCGCCGGAGAGGTCTCCCACTCCTACGGTGCGCCCGAGACCGAAATGGGGCCCGTCGAACAGGCCGCTTACCAGCATCCCGGGACCGTCATCGCTGCGGCCGCCGGCGATTCCGGCTACCTCGATTGGGATGACCTCGCCGCGACGTTCGCGACACCCGAAGTGCCCGACGTCCCCGCGGCGCTGCCCGCGGTTGTCGCCGTGGGTGGAACCTCGCTCAAGCTCGCCACGAACGGGACGCGCGCGAAGGAGACCGTGTGGAACGACAGCGGCCGGCCGTCGTCGGCGGGCGAATTCAAACAGTTCAGCGGCACGGGCGGAGGGTGCAGCACCCGATTCACCGCGCCGGCCTGGCAGCAGGGAGCGGCGGGATGGTCGAGCACCGGGTGCGGGACGAGCCGACTCGACAACGACGTCTCGGCGGTCGCCGACCCATACACCGGCTTCGACATCTACGACAGCTACGTCTACGCCGAAGGATTCACCCCCGGCTGGCTGACCGTCGGAGGCACCTCGCTGTCCTCGCCGCTGATAGCCGCCCTGTTCGCCCTCGCCGGAGGCTCCCACGAAGCCGCGTACCCGGCGGCGACCCTCTACGGCCACCTCGGCGAGAGCTCGGCGCTCTACGACGTCACGGAGGGCGGCAACGGGTACTGCGACGCTGAGGCGAACGGCCCGTGCGGCGAGCCGGAAGTCAACGAACTGCTCGGCGACGTCGACTGCCAGGGGACGACCGCCTGCGACGCTGCGACGGGCTTCGACGGTCCGTCCGGTGTCGGCGCACCGAACGGATTGAGCGCCTTCGGCGGTCCCTCACAGCGGGCGCCAACGGCGCTCACCAAGGCGGCAAGCTCGGTGGGAGCCGGCGGCGCGGTGCTCAACGCGACCGTGAATCCGAACGGCGAACCGGTCACCGCGTGCACTTTCGAATACGGGACGAGCACGGCATACGGCGAGAGCCGCCCTTGCGCGTCGCTTCCCGGCTCGGGGACAGCCGCCGTCGCCGTGTCGGCGACCGTCGCGGGCCTCTCCGCAAAGACGGCCTACCACTTCCGGATCGTCGCGACCGACGCATCCGGGACGAGCGAGGGCAAGGACAAGAAGCTGAAGACCAAGTAGCGCTCCCGGCGGAAGCCGGATCAGTCGATGTCGGGGATCGCCAGCCGTGGGCACGATCGCCAACCGGGTGCGCATCAGCCCGCAACCGAGCTGATCCTGTCGCCGATCGGCTTCGCTCCCGGTCGGCCGCCGCGCCGGCCTTGCAATCCGGCCCACAGGCGCCCGATCGCATAGGCCAGCGCACTGCCGCAGCCGACGAAGAACCCGACCGGGTAGTTCGTTTCATAGGAGGCGGCTATCGAGCCCCACACGATCAGCAGCGCGATTGCCACGGACAGCGCCATCGCCGGCAACGGGCGGTCGGTGAACGAGCGGGCGGCCGCGGGCCCGCCGATCATGAGGCTGAAGATCAGCAGTGTCCCGACGACCGGCACCGTCATCGTCGTTGCCAGCGCGAGGACGGCGAGGAAGAGCATCTCCATGCCGAAGCTGCTGATGCCGCGTGCCTCTCCTACTTCCGGCAGGACGGAGGCGAGCAGCAGCGGCCGGTAGAGGACGGCGATGGCGAGGATGCAGAGGGCACCGAGGATCGCGGTCGGCGCGATCTCGTTGGGGCTGATTCCGAGGACCTCGCCGAACAGCAGCGAGTAGACCTCGGGTGCGTACTCGACGCTGAAGCTCAAGAACAGCGCGCCGAGCGCGAGCATCGCCACGAGCGTGAGGGCCGTTGCGACGTCGTGGCGTCCTTTGCGACCGAGCAGGCCGATCGTCATGGCGCCGCCGAGCGAGAAGACACCGAGCCCGAGGAGCGTGGACGCGCCGATCAGGATGGCGCCCGCGGCGCCGGCGAAGGACCCGTTGGGGATAGCGTGCGCGGCGAACGCCGATCCGCGCAGAACGGTGAAGAACCCCACGACGCCCGCGACGACCGCGACGATGCTCGCGACCTCCCAGGCGTTGACCATGAAACCGGAGAACACGGTGTGCGCCCTAGCTGCTGGCCACCGGCTGTCCAGCCGGGTACGCGGACGGGGTCCGGTCTGCTCGCCGGCGGCGTCTGGCTTCGGGGAGCCCGGACAGGAGGTAGGTGATGAAAACAAGCGTCACGACGAAGAAGCTCACGGGCCAGATGGTCCCGTGCGGCGGCCAGTGGTAGCTGTCGTAGGCCAGGACGACGCCGAGCCACATGGCGCCGATGCCGATACCCGCCGCGGTCAGCAGCGCGGTGAGCGGGCGTCTGGTGATTCGTAGCGCGCTGGCTGCCGGTCCGACGATGAGGGCGGTTGAGAGGATCGTGCCGATCGTGATCGCCGCGAGCGCTGCCGCGAGCGCGAGCGCGAGCAGGTAGAGCACGCCGACGAGCCGCACCGGGATTCCGCGGGCCGATGCCATCTCGGCGTTCACGGAGCTGAGCAGCAGCGGACGATAGATCGTGAGCGTGATCGCGAGCACGACGGCGCTCAGCAGCAGGATCAGCGGGATCGTCGAACTCGAGATTGCGAACACCGAGCCGAACAGGATCGTGACGGTCGCTCCGGTGGTGCTGTGTCCGGTCGTGTACAGATGCAGGAACAGGGCCGCGAGGCCGATCCCGGCGCCGAGCACTATCCCGGTGGCCAGATCGCGTCCGCGTGCGCGCTGCACGCCGATCGCCTCCATCGCACCCGCCGCGATCACGTTTCCCAGCACGAACCCCCACAGCGGCCCGACACCGACGAGATAAGCGCCCGCGCCGCCGGTGGTGCCGAGGTCGCCGAACGCCTCGCCGGCGAAGGACTGGCCGCGCATGACGGTGAACAGGCCGACCACGGCGGTGACGACCGCGACGAGCGCCCCGACTCCGAGGGCGATGTGCACGGCTTCGCTTTCGAAGAAGCCGGGGGCGAAGATCGGGGACAGGAAGTGGCTCACGACAGGACCCCGGCTCCGGGAAAGACGCCCTCGTGGCCGCTCAGATCGGTGTCCTCGCCGGCGCCGGCGACGATCAGCACGCGGCCGTGGACATGGAGGACGTCGACGTGATGGCCGTAGAGCGCGCTGAGGACATCGGCGCGGACGATCTCCTCTGTGGTTCCGCTGGCCGCGCGGCCGGCGGCCAGGTAGACGATCCGGTCCATGACCGGCAGCAGCGGGTTGATCTCGTGCGCGGAGATCAGAACGGCGACTCTCTGCTCGCGAGAGATGCGCGCGAGCAGGGCGACGACCTCCTGGGCGCTGCCGAGGTCGAGGTTCGCGAGCGGCTCGTCGAGGAGCAGCAGGCGCGGCCGCGCGATCAGCGCGTGGGCGATCAGGATCCGCTGCTGCTCACCGCCGGAGAGCTTGCCGACGCGCGTGTCGGCGAAGCGGGTGGCATCGACGGCGTGCAGCATCTCCTCCACCAGCGCCCGCCGGGCACGGGACGGCCGTGGCAGGCCGAGACGGTTCGCGTCGATCCCCAGCGCGACGAGATCACGTGCGCGCAGCGGAACGTCGGGGTCGAGCAGGAACTTCTGTGGCACATAGCCGACCAGCCGCTGGCGGCGCCCCTGCTCGTGGGGGTGGGCGGGCCCTCCAAAAAGCACCCGTCCGGCGCTCGGCGCCTGCAGGCCCAGTATCACCCGAAACAGCGTCGTCTTTCCCGCCCCGTTCGATCCGATCAGGCCCGTGAACTCTCCGGGCGCGATCTTGAAGCTCACCCCGTCGAGGACGGTGCGGCCTGCCAGCCGCACGCTGACTCCCTGCACCGAGAGGATGTCCTCGCTCACGGGTGTCCCGTCCCGGCTCACAGCTTTTCGGTCGAGGTGCCGTGCGCGACGGCCTGTTCCAGCGCGTTGACCTCGGCGAGCATCCACGACTGGTAGTCATAGCCCGGGGTCGGCATCGTCTCGTAGACCCCCACGACCGGGATGTCGTGAGCCACAGCAGCCGCTTTGAAGGACTCGGTCAACGAGTCGGTGACCTGCTGGTTGTAGACGAACACCTTCACGTGATGTCCTGTGAACAGAGAGTTCTGAAGTGTCACGTTCTGCGGTGCCGGGTCGGTGCCGTTCATGATCGCGGCCTGCAGCGTGAACGGCGTCATGTTCCTGGTCCCAGCCGCTTCGAGCATGTAGTCGCCGACCGGCTCGGTCGTCGCGACCGGCGTGTACGGGTAGGTTTCCTTGAACTTCGAGATCGCCGCGTACCACGGCTTCAGCGATTCTTCGAACTTCTTGGCGTTTTCCTGGAAGTACGCCGCGTGCGCGGGCTGCAGGGCGGACAGGTCGCTGACCAGCGCCTTGGCGACCGCCGGCATCGTTTCCGGTTTGTACCAGAGGTGCGGGTTCGGGGTGGAATCCGGGAGACCGAGCAGATGCTGGACGTTGATGACCTTCCTCGAGGAGCTCGGCGACGCCGACTCGATCTTTTCCATCCACGTGTCGTAGCCGACCCCGTTTTCGATCAAGAGGCTGGCCGCGCTGACGGTCTGCGCGACGCTGGGGCTCGCTTCGAAGGTGTGCGGGTCGGTGTTCGGGTCGCTCTCGATCGCGGTGACCTTCACATACCTGCCGCCGATCTGCTCGATCACGTTCGCGTACTCGTTCTCGGCACCGACGGCATCGATCTGAGCGGTGCCGGAGCTTGCCCCGGCGGAGGGCGAGGAGCTTCCCCCGCATCCGGCGAGCACGACGGCGAGCAGCACGACGGGCACGCTCAGGGCCCGCGCGAGGAGCCGGGAGCGGACAGGGCGAGCGGCGAATGTCATCGGCAAACCTCGATCGGATCGTTGACGGCGCGGCACCTCGGCAACGGCACCGGAGACCATAACATAGTATTGAGTCTGATTCTCATCTAGACTGGCTAGACTGTCCCGCCATGGACCCGGAGCTGCGCGACCGTTGGCTCGAGTACGCCCAGCAGCAGGTGGCGCGCGCCGGCCTGCGCTCCGGCGCGGCTCGCACGGCGGTGATCGAGTTGCTCGCTCGCGAGGGCCAGTGCCTGCTGAGCGCGCAGGAGATCACCGCTCGCCTGCGCCCACAGGGTGTCGGGTCGGCCGCCTCGGTGTATCGCGTGGTCGACGAGCTCTACGAGCTCGCCCTGCTGCACCGCCTGGACGGCCGCGACGGCGTCGCCCGCTTCGAGATCGCCGATCCGGAGCGCCACCATCACCACCATTTCGTGGACGAGAGCACCGGCGAGGTCGAGGCCTTCGCCGACGAGACGCTGGAGCGGGCGATCGATGCGGTCGGGGAGCGCCTGGGCGTCGAGCTGAGCGGTCACGACGTGCTGCTGCGCGGCACGCGCCGGCGCTGATCGGTCACCGCGTCACCCGGACCGGGGGATGCCGCGTCGGCGCCTGCGCCTAGGATCGCTCTGGCGTCCGCGTGATGCAACCCACCGGCGAGAACGAGCCTCGAGATGACCAACGACCTTGCGCGCTGGCAGTTCGCGACGACGAGCATCTACCACTTCTTGTTCGTCCCGGTGACGATCGGGCTGGCCTTCCTGGTCGCCGTCCTGCAGACGGCGTGGTACCGAAACGGCAAGCCGGAGTACAAGCGCCTGACGAAATTCTTCGGGACGCTGCTGCTGATCAACGTCGCCGTCGGCGTCGTCACCGGGCTGGTGCAGGAGTTCGAGTTCGGGATGAACTGGTCGACCTACTCGCGCTTTGTCGGCGACGTCTTCGGCGGACCGCTGGCGATGGAGGGACTGGCGGCGTTCTTCCTCGAGTCGACCTTCCTCGGCCTGTGGATCTTCGGCTGGGACAGGCTGCCCAAGCGCGTTCACCTCGCCTGCATCTGGCTGGTCGCGATCGGGTCGATGCTCTCGGCCCTGTTCATCCTGGCGGCCAACTCGTGGATGCAGCATCCCGTCGGCTACGTGCTGAACAGCCACGGCCAGCCCGAACTGAACAACGTCGTGGCACTGTTCACGAACCCGACCTTCCTGTGGGGCTACGTCCACGTGATCCTCGCCTCGCTGGTCACGGGCGCGCTCGTGATGCTCGCCGTGTCCGCCTGGAAGCTGCGCAAGCAGCGCGAGGTCGCGGCGTTCCGCATCACGGCGCGGATCTCGGTGCTCGTGCTGTTGCCCGTGATCGTGCTGCAGCTGTTCGTCGGCAACAAGCTCGGAGAAATCGAGACCAAATACCAGCCGGCCAAGATCGCCGCCGCCGAGGCGCAGTGGGAAGACTGCCAGCCCTGCTCCTTCTCGGCATTTCAGATCGGCGGCGGCAAAAACGATCAGACGCCCTCGCAGATCATCGAGATACCGCACCTGCTGTCGGTGCTCGCGACCGGGACCTGGAACGGCCCCGTCGTCGGCCTGAACCAGCTGCAGAGGGAAGACGAAAAGAAATACGGCCCCGGCAACTACATCCCGGACGTCTTCATCCAATACTGGTCGATGCGGGTGATGGCCTACCTTGCGACGTTGATCCTGCTGCTGGCGCTGTGGGGAGGCTGGCTCATCCACAGAGGCTCGCTCGAGCGCTCGAAGTGGTTCCAGCGCCTGTCCCTGTGGGCGGTCGTGACGCCGTTCCTGATGAACACGGCCGGCTGGATGTTGACCGAGAACGGCCGCCAGCCCTGGATCGTGCAGGGGCTGATGAAGACGATCAACGCGAGCTCGCCATCGGTCAGCTCGACCGAGATCTGGATCAGCCTGATCGCCTTCGTGCTGATCTACATCGCGCTGGGTGCGGCCGATCTCGCGCTGATGCTGCGCTACTCGCGCAAAGGACTCGACAAGGAAGGCCCCGACGAGCCCGGCGCCGACACGACCGCCGTTCCGGCGATGAGCTACTAGGGCGGCCGTGCTGCACCTCGACACACTTTGGTCCGTCCTGATCGCGATCCTGTGGGTCGGCTTCTTCGTGCTCGAGGGGTTCGACTTCGGCGTCGGCGCACTGCACCGGCTGGTCGGAAGCACCGAAGACGAGCGGGCCGTGGCGCTGGGCACGATCGGCCCCTGGTGGGACGGCAACGAGGTATGGCTGATCGTCGCCGGGGCGGGCATGTTCGCCGCGTTCCCGGGCTGGTACGCGACGATGTTCTCCGCGCTCTACCTGGCGCTGCTTCTGGTGCTGGCGGCGCTGATGGTCCGAGGGGTCTCGCTCGAGTTCGCGCGCAAAAAAGACGATCTGCGCTGGCGCACGACGTGGAGCTGGTGCACGACGATCGGCAGCCTGCTGGTGCCGCTGCTGCTCGGCGTCGGGCTCGGGGACCTGCTGGTCGGCCTGCCGATCAACTCGAGCCACGACTTCACCGGGAACTTCTTCGACCTGCTGACCGGCTACGGATTGTGGACGGGCCTGACCCTGCTCGGCCTCTGCCTGCTGCACGGCGCGACCTTCCTGAAGCTGAGGACGACCGGTCGGATGCGGGCACGCGCCGGCGCGCTGGCTCGCCCGCTCGGATGGGCCGCGATCGCGCTGGTGGTCGGCTTCGTGATCTGGACCCGCAGCGTCGCGGGCGGCCCCGACGTTCCCGAGCCCGTCCAGGTCCTGTCGGTGATCGCCGTGATCGCCGCCGCGATGCTGGCCCGAACCGACCACGACGGCTGGGCCTTCACCGCCTCCGCAGTCGCGATCGCGGCGAGCGTCGGCTCGATCTTCATCGACCTCTATCCCAACGTGATGGTCTCCAGCACCAGCAAGGCCTACAACCTCACCGTCAGCAACACGGCCTCCGGTCACTATGCCCTGACCGTGATGACGATCGTCGCCCTGATCTTCCTCCCGCTCGTGCTGCTCTACCAGGGCTGGTCCTTTCACGTCTTCCACGGCCGCCTCAGCGCGCCCTCCGCGAGCCCGGACGCCGGCGCCGGCGCGGCGGGCGCGCCGCCTGCCCAGGCGGGAGCATGAGCGACCGCTCGCCCCACCGTGTGGTGATCGTCGGCGGCGGTTTCGGCGGGCTGTTCGCCGCGAAGTTCCTGCGGCGCGTCCCTGTCGATGTCACGGTGATCGACAAGACCAACCACCACACCTTCCAGCCTCTGCTCTATCAGCTGGCGACCGGGATCCTCTCGGAGGGCGCCGTCGCGCCGCCGCTGCGCCAGGTGCTGCGCAAGCATCGCAACGTGCTCGTCGAGCTGGCCGACGTGACCGCCTTCGATCTGCAGGCCAGGACCGTGACCGCGGTGCGGCCGATGGGACCGGCCCTCACCGTGCCCTACGACTCGCTGATCGTGGCCGCCGGCGCTGCCGGGTCCTACTTCGGCCATGACGAGTTCGCCAGGTTCGCGCCGGCCATGAAGACGGTCGACGACGCGCTCGAGCTTCGGGCACGCATCTTCGGAGCCTTCGAGATGGCCGAGCTCGAGGAGGATCCCGAGGCCCAGCGGCTATGGCTGACGTTCGCCGTCATCGGTGCCGGGCCGACGGGGGTTGAGATGGCGGGTCAGATCGCCGAACTCTCGAAACGAGCGCTCAAGGACAACTTCCGCCGGATCGATCCGGCGAGCGCGCGGGTGCTGCTGTTCGACGGCGGCAACGAGCCGCTGGCCACCTTCGGCCACAACCTCTGCGCCAAGGCCACCAAGGAGATCGAGCGTGTCGGCGTCGAGCTGCGCATGCACAGCCGGGTGACCGACGTCAAACCGGAGGGGATCGTCGTCCAGGGCGCGGATGGCGAGGAACGGGTCCCATGTCACACGAAGGTCTGGTCGGCCGGGGTGCAGGCCTCGCCGCTGGGGGCGATGCTGGCGGACGCGACCGGCGCCGGCAGCGACCGCGCCGGGCACGTCGAAGTGCTGCCCGACTGCACGCTGCCAGGGCATCCCGAGGTGTTCGTCATAGGCGACCTGATGGCCCTGAACGACCTCCCGGGGGTCGCCGAGGTGGCGATGCAGTCCGGCATCCACGCGTCTCGCACGATCAAGCGGCGCCTGGAGGGGGACGCCACGGCGAAGCCCTTCGTCTATCGCGATCTCGGCAGCATGGCGACGATCTCGCGCTTCCGCGCGGTCGTGAGCTTCAAGGGCATCGAGGTCGGCGGGTTCATCGGCTGGCTGATGTGGGCATTCGTGCACCTGACGTTCCTGACCGGTTTCAAGAACCGCTGGATCACGCTTTTCAGGTGGCTCGGTGCGTTCGTGGGGAACTCACGCGACGAGCGCACCATCACGATGCACCAGGTCTCGGCCCGGCTCGTCGAGATGCGAGCCGGTGTGAGACCCGGCGAAGAAGACATGTCCCAGCTCGTGAACGAGCGCAGCGGCGACTAGCCGCTCTCCTGCCGCCACAAGGCCGCATAGCGACCGCCGAGCAGCAGCAGCTCGGCGTGGGTGCCGCGCTCCACGAGGCGCCCGTGCTCCATCACGATCACTTCGTCCACCTCCTCCAGCCCGGTCAGACGGTGGGTGATCAGCAGCGTGGCCCGTTCGCGGGTGACCGCGAGCAGGTCGGCGACGATCGCATCCGCGGTCGGCGTGTCGAGGTGCTCGCCCGGCTCGTCGAGGATCAGCAGGGGGAAGTCGGCGAGCAGGGCCCTGGCGATGGTCAGGCGTTGACGTTGACCACCGGACAGGCGCGCGCCGTGCTCGCCCACCTCCGTGCGCAGTCCGGACGGGAGCTGCTCCACCCACTCGAGCAGCTGGACGCTGGCGAGCGCGGCGCGCATCTCCTCTGCGCTCGCGTGCCGACTGGCCAGCCGCAGGTTCTCCTCGATCGTGCTGTCGAAGATGTGTGCCTCCTGGGAGGCCAGCCCCACCACCCGCCTGGACTCGTCGCCGTCCAGCTCGGCCAGCTCGACGCCGTTGAGTTTCACCGATCCCTCTTGATATTCCAGAAATCTCATGAGCACCCCGGCAAGCGTCGACTTGCCGGCGCCGCTGCGGCCGACCAGCGCGACGCGCCTGCCCGGGCTCAGGTCGAGGTCGACGCCGTCCAGAGCCTGGCGGGACGCGTGCGGGTAGCGAAAGCGCGCGCCACGACTCCGGATCGAGTACGGCGGCGCGGGCAGTGGGAGCGGATCGACGGGCTCGGTCACGAGCAGCGGCGCATCCATCACCTCCTGCACCCGTGCGGCCGAGCGACGGACCCGCTGCAGCGTCTGGGTCGCAGCGGGCAGCCCGGTGACCAGCTCGAACGCGACCAGCGGGATCAGCGCCAGGCCGGCGAGCAGCACGCCGTTCAGGCGTCCTGCATGGACGGCGGCGACGCCGACGAGCAGCGCGCCCCACATCGCCAGGCCGCAGCACAGCGTCGTCAGACCCTGGCCCACACCCGCCGTGCGCGCGCTCGCCCGGGCGATCCGGGTGAGGGCGGCGTCCGCGTCGCGGGTTCGCCCCAGCTGCTGCGCCGTCGCGCCGTTGACGGCCAGCTCAGGGGCGCCCTCGATCAGGTCGAGCACGGTCTCGGTCAGCTCCGCGCGAGCAGCCGCCTGCCGCGCCTCGCCGCGAGCCGCCAGCACCCCGGTCAGCCAGGGGACCGCGGTTCCGGCGATCAGCAGCGCCACGAGCAGGATCAGGCCGGCCGCCGGCAGCATCCAGAACACGAGGGCCACCGTCGCGGCGCCCACGCCGACCGCGATGGCGAAGGGCGGCACGACCCGCAACAGCAGGTCCTGCAACGCGTCGACGTCATGGATCAGACGGGCCAGCAGATCGCCGCTGCGGAAGACCGGAAGGCCCAGTGGAGCGAGTCGCTCCAGGCGCTGGTAGACGCTGACCCTGAGCTCCGACAGCACGCGGAACGCCGCGTCGTGCCCGACCAGACGCTCGCCGTAACGGCAGAGGCCCCTGGCGAGGGCGAAGAACTGTACGCCGACGATGGCCACCGCGACGACCGACTCCTCAGGGCGCTGCGCCGATCTGGAGATCAGCCACGCGGAGGTCGCCATCAGCCCGATCGCCGCTGCGGCCGCGCCCGCTCCGATCAAGGTCGCGAGCGCCAGGCGGCCGCGAGCGGGGCGGATGATCGCGAGCGTCCGGCGCAGCGGGGCCTGCGATCCGTGTTCATCGCCTTCGCGGCCCGGTATCGCGGTGGCGTCGCTGGCTCTCATGCCGGGACCCGGGCCGGAGCCAGCGCCACGACGCGATCCGCCATCGCCGTCAGGGCGGGTCGATGGGCGACGAGCAGCACGGTGCGGCCGCGTGACAGCCGACGGATCGATTGCACGAGCTCGAGCTCGGTCTCGCCGTCGAGGTTCGCGGTCGGCTCGTCGAGCACCAGCAGCGGAGCATCGCGCAGGAAGGCGCGGGCGAGGGCGAGGCGCTGTCGCTCCCCGGCCGAGAGCCCCGCGCCGCGCTCGCCGAGCCGGGTGTCGAGACCTCGCGGCAGAGCGCGGATCGGATCGGCCAGCCCGGCGTCCGAGAGCGCACGCCAGACCTCCGGCTCCGTGGCTCCGCTGCGCCCGAGACGGACGTTCTCGGCGATCGACGCGTTGAACAGATGCGGCCGCTGGGGCACCCACGCGAGTTGCCTGCGCCAGGCGTCCGGATCCAGCTCGGCGAGCTCCACCCCGCCGATCCGCACCGAGCCCCCGTCGGGCCTGATCAGCCCGAGCAGCACCTGCAGCAGGGTGGACTTCCCGCAGCCGCTGGGACCGACCAGCGCGGTCACCTCGCCCGCCCCGAGGGTCAGCGAGACGTCTTCCAGCGCTGGCTTGGAGCGACCGGGGTAGGTGACATCGAGGTCCTCGATCTCGATCTCGGCGACGGCAGGGTCGGGAAAGCTGGTGCGCCTGCCCGCTGGAGGCAGAGGCGATTCGAGCACCTCGAAGATCTGCTCGGCGGCCGCCATCCCCTCGGCGCTGGCGTGATAGTTGGCGCCGAGCTGGCGCAGCGGCAGAAAGGCCTCCGGGGCCAGCACCAGCGCGAACAACCCGACCCGCAGATCGAGCTCGCCGTTCATCAGGCGCAGCCCGATCGCGACCGCCACGAGCGCGACCGAGATCGTCGCGACGAGCTCCAGGATCAGCGATGAGAGGAACGTGATCCGGAGCGTCGCCATCGCGGCCTCGCGGTAGCGCTCGCTGATCTCGCGGATCGCCGCCGCCTGCGCCTTTGCGCGGCCGAAGACCTTCAGCGTCGGGAGGCCCGCGACGACGTCCAGGAAATGTCCGGCCAGCCGCTCCAGCGTCCGCAGCTGGAGGTCCATCCGCTGCCGCGTCGTGGCGCCGACGAGCGCCATGAACACAGGGATCAGCGGGATCGTGATCACGATGATGAGCGCGGAGATCCAGTCGTGCCACAGCACAGCGACGATCACGACGACTGGCACGATCACGGCGAGGAAAAGCTGCGGCAGGTAGAGCGAGAAGTAGCCGTCCAGTGCGTCGATCCCTCGCGTCGCCAGGACCGTCAGCTCGCCGGCTCGGCGACCGCGGGCGCCGCCGGAACCGAGACCTCCGATCCGCGTCAGCAGCGCGGCTCGCAGCTGGGACTTGACGCGCGCCGAGGAGCGGCTCGCCGTCAGCTCGGCGGCCCAGACGACGACGGAGCGAGCCAGGACGACGAAGAGCAGGGCGCCGATCGGAGCGCCGAGCGCTGCGACCGATCGGCCGCCGAGGAACGCCTGTGAGACGACGTCGGCGAGCAGCCAAGCCTGCGCGACGATCAGCAGCGCGCTGAGCACGCCGAGACTCACCGACGCGATCAGGAACGTCCGCGTCGCGTGGCCGTAGCGCAGCAGTCTCGGATCGAGCGCTCTCATCCGCCGATCATGCCTCCCCCCGGGCTCCGGCTCCCCTCTCGAGGGTCGCGGCTGCGGATTCAGCCAAGGCGCTGCAGCAGGTGATCGCCGACGCGCACCGCGTTGGCCATCGCGGTCAGCGCGGGGTTCACCGCCGAGATGCTGGGGAAGAAGCTCGTGTCGACGACGTAGAGGTTGTCGACCTCGTGCGCGCGGCAGTCGGTGTCGAGCACCGAGGAGGCCGGGTCCGAGCCGAATCTGCAGGTGCCCGCCTGATGGGCGACGCCGGCCACGGGAATCTTGTTCTCCAGATATGCCCAGCGCGGGATCAGGTGATGCTCGTGCATACCGAGGTGCCCAAGCAGCGAGCGCAGCTGCTCGAGCAGTCGGTTCCTGGCGGTGTCGTTGCTGGGCTTGTAGCGCAGGGTCACTTTGCCTTCCTGGTCGACCGTCACGCGGTTCTCCGCCCGTGGCAGGTCCTCGGTCGAGAGCCAGAAGTCGACGGCGTGCTCGGCGACCTCGTTCAGCGAGAGCCCGAACGGGGCCAGTTTCGTGATCACGGGCTTCTCGCCCCGGTACATCGCCGCGACGGACTTGCCGACCATCTGGATGTTCCCCATCGGGTACTCCCAGGCGTCGCTGGCGAAGTAGTAGTCGTTGACGCCCAGGGTCTTCTGGAAGACGGTCGGGTTGGGCTCCTTGGAGATCGCGAGGACCGCCTGGCTGTTGTGGAACATGTAGTTGCGCCCGACCTGGTCGGAGCCGTTGGCCAGGCCGTTCGGATGCTTGTCGCCGGCCGAGCAGAGCAGCAGCTTCGCGCTGTTGGCCGCGCCGGCGGAGACGACGACGATGTCGCCGCTGTGGGTCTCGCGGGCGCCGTCGCGCTCGACGACGACCTCGGTGACCTCCGTCCCGGCGGCACTGGTCGTGAGAGACAGCGCGGTCGCGTTTGTCACGAGCGTCACGTTGTCGTGCTCCAGCGCCGGTCGAACACCCAGCACCTCGGCGTCGGACTTGGCGTGGACCAGACACGGAAAGCCGTCGCAGGTCGAGCAGCGTATGCAGCTGCTGTAGGGCATGTCGGCCTCGTCGAGCATCACCCCGCAGGGAGCGTGGAACGGGTGCAGCCCCGCCGCGGCGAAGTCATCCGCGAGCTGCTGGATGCGCGGTTCGTGCGTCACCGCCGGGAACGGGTAGGGCGCGCTCGCGGGTGGTTCGGTGGGGTCCTCGCCGCGAACGCCGTGCACCTGGTAGAGCTGCTCGGCCTTCGTGTAATAGGGCTCCAGCTCCTGGTAGGAGATCGGCCACGCGGGCGAGATGCCCCCGTGCTGTCGGATCTCCCCGAAGTCCTGCTCGCGGAAGCGATAGAGCGCCGCGCCGTAGAGCTTGGTCGCGCCGCCGACGTAGTAGTGCACCTGCGGCTGGAAGGCGTTGCCGTCGCCGTCATACCAGGTGTCCGGGGAGACGTAGCGGTTGTCCTCGAACACCTCCGCGGCGGACCAGTTCTGCGGCTCGCGCGGCAGCCAGTCGCCGCGCTCGAGCAGCAGGATGCGCTTGCCCGAGGGAGCGAGGTGTCGCGCCAGCGTCCCGCCGCCTGCGCCGCTGCCGATGATGATCACGTCGTAGGAGCTCACGTGCCGACCCAGGGACCGTGCCAACCTCCGAACCCGGCGACCAGCTCTTCGCCGGCGGCCGGACCCCACGAGCCGGGGTCGTATTTGTGCACCGGGGGCGGGTTCTGCAGCAGCGGTTCGAAGATGCGCCACGTCTCTTCGACCCCGTCCTGGCGGGTGAAGCGGGTGCTGTCTCCCCGCATCGCGTCCATCAGCAGCGCCTCGTAAGGGGTCGGGGCCTCGCCGCCCTGCACGGCGAACTCGACGTCGAAGGAGATCGCCTCGGGGCCGGAGAGGTCGGCGCGGTGGGCGTCGAGGACGAGGCGGGTCCCGGTCGAGGGATCCAGCCTGACGACGAACTGGTTGGGCTCGGGGCGACGGTGACCGTGCTCCAGGAAGCCCAGCCGCGGCGGGTCGCGAAACACGGCTCTCAGCTCGGTCTGGGTCACGGGAAGGCGCTTGCCTGTGCGGATGAACCATGGGACGCCCGCCCAGCGCCAGTTGTCGATCTCCAGTCGCAGCGCCGCGTACGTCTCGGTGCTCGAGTCCTTTGCCACCCCGTCGATGTCGAGGTACCCGTCGTATTGACCACGCACGTAGTGGGCCGGGTCGGCGTCGTGGATGGACTTGAAGAGCGCGACCTTCGCGTCCTTGAGCGTTTCCGGGTTCCTGTCGGCCGGTGCCTCCATGGCGGCGAGCGCGACTGTCTGCATGAGATGGTTGACGACGACGTCGCGCACGGCGCCGACGGGGTCGTAGAAGTGACCGCGATCCTCGACGCCGAAGCTCTCGGCCATCGTGATCTGCACGCACGCCACGTGATTGCGGTCCCAGATCGGCTCGATCATCGTGTTGGCGAAGCGCAGGTAGAGGAACTCGTCGGTGCCCATCTTCCCCAGGAAGTGGTCGATCCGGTAGAGCTGGGACTCCTCGATGTACTTGTGGATTTCGGCGGCGAGCGCTCGGGCGGAGGCCAGGTCGTGACCGAAGGGCTTCTCGACGACGACGCGCGCTTTCTCGGTCAGCCCCGCGTCCGAGAGCTGCTTGATCACGGGCCCGAACAGGAAGGGCGGGATCTCCAGGTAGAAGACAGGGCTCTGCGCCTGGCCGACCTTCGCCTTCAACCGCTCGTAGGTTGCGGCGTCGGTGAAATCGCCGCTGACGTAGGACAGCCGCGCCGCGAACCGGTCGAAGACGGCCTGATCCACCGTTTCGCCTGTGCCTTCGATCGATTCGCGCGCGTGCTCGCGGAGATGGTCGAGCGTCCAGTCGTCGCCGGCGACGCCCACGATCGGGTAGTGCAGCAGCCCGCGCTTCTCGAGCCGGTACAGGGAGAGGAACGTCATCACCTTGGCCAGATCGCCGGTGATGCCGAAGATGACGAGCACGTCACCCGGCAGCGGTGCCGCGCGGGCGCCGGCCCCGCCCGCCGTCGTCGCGTGAGGTTCGGAAGGCGCGGCCACCGGGCCAGGGTGCCACGTCCTCGCGAGAACGCCTCATCCCATCGGGATGATCCCTCGTCGCGAAGGCGGTCGGTCAGACCCTGGCCCCGAGACGCCTACGCGGCCGCGGCGACGCGCTCGGCCGCGTCGTCGCATTCGGAGGCGCGATGCGCCGAGCTGTCGGCCGCGAACCGTTGCGCCACCCGCACGACTTCGCCACCCAGCGCGATCAGCTGGGTTTCGACCGTCGCGTCCTGGACTCGGCCGTTCTCGTCGAACACGCGCGCCGCGCCCGCGACGGGAACGACATACGGGACGTCCCAGGCGCGAAGAGCCCGGATCGAGAACTCCATCGTGTTGATCGCCTGCAGGCCCTGTGTCCCGCCGGCGGCGCTGATCAGCCCGATCACCTTGTCGTAGAGAAACGGCGGCTCGCGGCTGCCCAGCACGTGCAGCCAGTCGAGTGCGTTCTTGAACGCGCCCGAGATCGTGCCCTGGTACATCGGGCTGCTCCAGAGCATCCCGTCGGCCGCGTAGCACGTCTCGATCAGCTGTTCGGCCGCAGGAGGGGGCTCGTCGTCGTCTGGTGGGTACATCGGCAGATCGAGCTCGCGCAGGTCCAGCAGCGTCGTCTCGGCGCCGGCCCTCGCCGCGCCGTCCAGCGCCACCTGCAGCGCGGCACGACTGGTGGAATGCCTCGCCAGCGAGCCCCCCAGCCCGACGATCCTCAGAGTCGCGGCCATCGCGCAGAAACCTAGGACATTTCGAGTCACGAAGGCTCGCCGGTCGCCTCGATCATCCCGATCGGGCGATGTCCGCCGGCCTGGCCCCGACGAGACTGCAGGCTGCCGAGCTGCCACGCCGTGATCGGCTTTCGCAGATCTTCGAACAGAGAGGTCGCTATGGCAACCAGCTTCAGCACCGACGTATTGCCGCTCTTCACCAGCATGGACATCGACCACATGAGCTCCGCGGGAGTCCTGCTGGACGACTACGCCTACATGAGCGATCCCGCGAACGCCGGCAGCGTCTACGAGCAGGTCTCGAGCGGCGCGATGCCACCCCGCGACAGCGGCGAGAAGCGCTGGTCGGAAGATCAGCTGCGGCTGTTCCAGTCGTGGATCGACGGCGGCTACCAGCCCTAGCGGGGACCGCCCCTCGCCGGCGGCGCGTCGAGATTTCTGCAAATCCCTCAAGCAGCGGTCGGTGACGGTCGATAACAGCCCTGCAGCACGAACGCCCAGCCCGGGCAGCTTCCCGGACCCGTTGCGAACCGGACCGACACCGATGAGCGCCACCGACCAGACCGCAGATCAGGAAGTCGAGCAGATCGAGCAGCCGTTCGAGGAGCTCGAGCCGGAGCCCATGCTGGCCCTGGAGCTGTGTCTGAGCGAGGCCGAGGCGCTGCGTGCGTGGCTGCTGAAGCCCGCCGGTGACGGCAGCACGTCCCTCGACGACCCTCTTGTCAGCCGCACGCTGGCAAGCCTCGGTCGAGCGGTCGACAGCGCCCGCGCCACGGTGAACGTCCGTCACGAGCTCAAACATGCCGGCCTCGCCGTCGACCACCTCTCCGACGAGGAGCTGCATGATCTGGGCCGCCGCCTGACGGCGGCGCTGTCAGGCTTCCGCGACTGACCTGCAGGCACGAGCCGGGTTGCGGCTCCGCCCCGTGACCGGCCGCCCCGCGCTGACCGGCCCCCTCAAGCGGGGGGCCTGATCCGGCTGTCCCAATCGCGGCGATGAGCTTCGATGCCGAAGACCTTGGCCAACGCGCAGAGCGGTGGAAGCAGCAGGTTCTGAAACCAGATCGGCGGCGAGGTCGCGCGGGTCTCGTGGCGGAAGTGCCAGAGCGTGGCGCCGAGCTGGAGAGGGTTCTTCGGCGCGCCACGCGTGGAGGTCTTGCCTTCGGCGGCCAGGGCCGCAAAGGCCTCCTGCATCTCGCGGGTGCGAAGTCCTGGACGCAGCTCGACGACGCCTTCGATCTCGACCGCTCCAGGGTTTGACTCGGAGTGGCGCACGCCGGGCGGGATGACGATCGTCTCTCCCGGTCCCACCACCTGGTGCTCGCCGTCGACCGTGAAGTGCGCCTCGCCCGACGCGATCATGAAGCGCTCCTCCTGAAGGGGGTGGAGGTGCTCGGTGATGGCGCCGCCCGGTGCGCTGCGCCAGGTGAAGCGGACCATGTCTCCGTCGCTGCCCTCGGCGACGGACGCGAACCGGATCCACTCGCCTGTTGCGGGATTGGACAACGGCCGGAAGTCGGCGCCGCCGTCGTCATCGCCGAGCCTGTGCGCCCCGTCTCGCGTGGCGGTCAGCTCGGCGTCGGCGCGTTCCATCAGGCCTGGCCTTCCCGGGGCGGATTCGACGCGACCGCGAGCTCGCGGAAGCCGGCGAAGGCAGTCCAGAGGAGCAGCAGGCCCGAGCCGATGCCTGTCGCGGCGATCAGCGCGGTGCCGGACAGCGTCGCGACGAGGATCACCGGTCCCAGCGTGAGCGCCCACCCGACAGGGCGATAGCGCGGAATGTCGACGAGGTGGTCGAGGTAGAGGAGGAGCGGCCCGATCGTGATCGCGATCGAGGGCAGCACCCAGTCCGAGTGGCCCGCCGCGATCACGATCACGGGGAGCACGAACGCCGCGGCGAACTCGATCACGGTGGCGACGGTCACCGCCCGCTCGATCCGCTTCGCCTCGGGATCGCTCGGGCGCGGAGCGGTGCCGGCCGTCGCAGTCAGCGCGTAGACGAACACGCCGACGACGGCCACCCCGAAGACCGCGACCAGGAGGGTCGCGGCCGGTGCGCCGATCACGATGCTCCCACGCACCAGCCAGAACCCGGCGAAGGCCGCCTGGATCATTCCGCCGACGCGTCTGACGCGCCGCGACCAGGCCGCGGCGGGGCTCAGATCGATCGGGCCCGCCTTTCGCTGGAGCGCCGTGTCGGTCCTGATTCCCGGCTCCGCCGTCGCGAGGCCCAGGTGCTCGGCTCTACGATCACTCAGCAGCATGGCTGCCTCCTCTCGGCTGACCCACGAGCAACCCGGCGGTCGGCGACAACCCAGCCTCGGAGGCATCCGTCCACCGTCCACCATACGCCTTTCCCGGGTCGCCGCTCAGGCGCGCTCAGCCCGACGCGCCGGGCCGCTCGTGACGGCAGACGAAATCGCTCTTGGCGCTGGTGTAGGACTCGCGGTCATCCTGGTAGCGCGCCGCCAGCGACCGCTTGAGAGCCTCGTACTCGCGAGCGAGCCGCGGATCGGCCCGGAGTCGATCGCGGAAGGACAGGTAGCGCTCGAGCTCGGTGCGATCGTCCACGAGATGCAGATGGTGGGTGCGCTCGGCGGGCGTCGGATACAGCAGGAAGCGCCGCTTCTCGAGGGTCGCGTTGAACGCAGCCGGATACTGGTAGCCGGCGCGCGTCACGAGTCTCCTCACCGGCTCCTCGTATGACTCGACCAGCGCGATCATGTCGATGACCGGCTTCGCCGCCAGGCCGGGCACGGACGTCGATCCGATGTGATGGAGCTCGGCGGCGCCCAGGAAGGGCACCAGACGGGCCCGCTCCGCTTCGAACCTGCCCGGCCATACGGGGTCGTACGCGACGATCTCCACGCGCATGTCGCGACCGCCGGCTCCAGCAAGATCCTCCAGTGCGGCGCGGCGGCGGTCTGCGCTCTCCATCGCAGGCCCAGTCTGGCTGATCGCACGATCACGGGCGACGCGAGCCGCGATCTCACGGCGTCCTTCCGGTCGAACAAAGCTCGCAAGATGCGGGTTGGTCTGCCCTGGCCGTCCGACGGCTCGGGAATACTGAGGCCATGGATGGCAGCAAGGCGAGGATCGTCGCGGAGGGTGAGCTGCTGCTCACCGGCCGTCGGGACGCGCGGGCCGCACGACACCTCGCGGTCGAGCGTGAGAAGGCGGAGCTGCGGCGTGAGCGCGACCGCATGATGCTCGACCTCGCCAGGGAGCTCGGTTCGGCCGGTCTGGCCGAGCGTCTCGGGATCGCTCCGTCGGCGATGCTGCGGCTCCTTCAAGAGGCCCGAGAGCGCCTCGGCGCCCCTGCGGCCCAGGGCGCGTCTCCCACGCAGGAGATCAGCGTGCGCCGTATGCCCGTCGCAGACATCCGCTGGGCGCATGCCGACGCGCACTATGAGGCGCTCGGCCGTACGGCCGAGTAGCCGCCGCCCGGCAGACCCGTCCGTCGAAGCGTGGTCGAGGTCCCGAGCCGCCTCGGCGCGCCGCTGCCCGCTGACGCGAAATTCCCGCAATTTGCGGCCGGCATGGCGGGGCATTGCCCGCAAATTGCGGAATCGGAGCTACAGTCCGCGCAATGGGGGTGGTGCTGGGGATTCCCGCATCGGTGCAAGGTCTTCCCAAGACGCAGGCCGCACTCGACTACGCCCGCGACCTTCATGCTGGGCAGTCGCGCGAGGTGGACGGCGCGCCGTTCATAGTCCACCCGCGTGAGGTGGCCGAGCTGCTCTACACTGCCGGCGCCCCGGATGACGTGATTGCTGCCGGCGCGCTTCACGACGTGATCGAGAAGACGCCGGCGGGCTCATCCGATCTGCGCCGGCGCTTCGGCTCGAGGGTCGCCGGACTCGTCCTCGCCGTCAGCGTGGACGAGCGGATACGAGGCTACGCGGCTCGCAAGGTCGCGCTGAGCGATCGCGTCGCCGACGCCGGCGAGGAGGCGTTGATGCTGTTCGCCGCCGACAAGATCTCAAAGGCCCGCGAGCTGCGCCTGCTCGACGATGGGCTCCCCGGCGGCGGGCGCCCGCATCCGGGGGACGCCTCGCCGGCCTGGCGCCTGGCCCACTACAGGCGATGCCTCGCCCTGCTGCGCGAGCGACTGCCCGATTCGCCGCTGGTGCGTCAGCTGGACTTCGAGCTCAGGGATCTCTCGCCCGGCGCTCTCTGAGCGGTCCGACCCGATCCGCAGCTAAGACAGACCAGCTGCCTGGCGAGCCTGCTCGGCCGCTGCCCTGAACGAGCAAGCGGCGAGATGATCGTCGACCAGTCCGCAGGCTTGCATCAGCGCGTAGAGCGTCGTCGGGCCGACAAAGCGGAATCCCCTGCTCTTGAGCAGTCGCGCCAGCGCCCTGGTCTCGGGGATCGTAGAAGGCACCTCGCCCCAGGAGGCCGGCGCGGGACGCGGGGCAGGCGCGTGCCGCCGTATCAGCGCCGCGAGCGGCTCGCCGGCCCGCAAGCCGACGGTCGCCCGCGCGTTCGCGAGCGTGGCCTCGATCTTGGCTCGGTTGCGGACGATCCCGGCGTCGCCGAGCAGCCGTTCGACGTCGGCGTCGTCGAAGCGAGCGACGGCGTCCGCATCGAAGCCGGCGAAGGCCGACCGGAAGGCCTCGCGCTTGTTGAGGATCGTCCGCCACGACAGACCCGACTGGAACGCCTCGAGGCTCATACGCTCGAACAGCCCGCGCTCGTCGAGCACGGGAAGGGCCCACTCCTCGTCGTGGTAGCGCTCCATCAAGGGGTCGCCTTGGCCGAAGCAGCGAAAGACCTCCACCGGCCAGCTATATCACTCCCGATCTGTCTCAGCCCTCGACTGCCGGCGTTAGGCTGCGCTGACCGTGCGGCGCACCACCACGATCATCGCCCTGTTCGCGCTGGGAGCCTGCTTCGCCCCCGCCGCGGCGCTCGCGGGCGCGCCTGGGCCTGCACCGCGAGCGAGCAGCATCACCGGCGCCTACCAGTTCCTCGATCAGATGGAGGACCTCTACGCGAGCGGCTCGGTTCCACGTCTCGTCCAGAGCTACACGGGCGGAGTCCTCGCCAAGAGGCACTACACCGACTCGGTCACCTACGACGACGCGCTCGTGATCGACGCCTACCTGGCCGCGGGCACACCGCAAGCGCTGTCGAGAGCCGAGACGATCGGCAACGCGCTGCTCTACGTCCAGGCGAACGATCCGGCCCACGACGGTCGCATCCGGCCCGCCTACGCGCCGACGCCGCTGCTGAGCCCGGCTGACGTGCACGCGACGGAAAAGACCAGCGACGTCGGCAACATGGCCTGGGTCGGCCAGGCGCTGGTGCAGCTGTACGAGGCATCCGGCAACGGGAGCTACCTGGCCGGGGCGAAGGAGATCGGCAACTGGATCCAGGCCAACGCCTACGACACCCGCGGACCGGGCGGCTACACCGGCGGGCTGACCGCGGGTGGCAAGCGGATCAAGTGGAAGTCGACCGAGCACAACATCGACCTCTACTCGCTCTTCACACTACTGGCCGAAGCGACCGGCGAACCCGTGTGGTCGCAGCGGGCGGCCTGGGCGCTGGGCCTGGTCGAGGCGATGTGGGAACCGAGTGAAGGGCGCTTCTATGTCGGGACGCAGAACGACGGCAGCACGCCCGAAGGCAGCGTTCAGCCCGAGGACGTGAACAGCTGGTCGTACCTGGCCCTGAGGAGCCCGGCCTACGCGGCGTCGATCGACTGGGACGTCAGCTCACTGGCCGTCAGTGCCCGCGGTTTCGCAGGTGTCAGCTTCTGTCGGGGAGACCGGAGCGGTGTCTGGTTCGAGGGCACCGCGCACCTGGCCGATGCGCTCGAGCTGCGTGACGGGCCGGGCGATGAAGAAGTGGCCGACCGCTATCTCTCCGACATCGAATTCGCGCAGACCAACGGCCTGAACAACGACGGGCTCGGCATCATCGCCGCCTCCAAGAACAAGCTGAGCACGTGCGAAGGCGAATTCTATTTCGCCTCTCTGCACACCGGCGCGACGGCCTGGTACCTGCTGGCGGCCACCCATGTCGACCCGTTCCTGCCGATCGCCTCGCAGGTCGCGGTCCAGGCTCCTGACAGGCCTACGATCGCCCTCGATGCCGAGCGCCGCTAGATCGCAGGGCTCCCCGACCTATAAGGAGACACCATGGCCTCTCTGGCTGTGACCCCGGACGGACGGACGATCACACTCGCGGACGGGCACGAGATGCCGATGCTCGGGCTCGGCGTCTGGCAGGTGCCCAACGGCCCCGAGTGCGTCAACGCGGTGCGCTGGGCGCTCGAACTCGGCTACCACCACATCGACACGGCTCAGGCCTACGGCAACGAGGAGAGCGTCGGGCGGGCGCTGCGCGAGGCCGGCGTGGAGCGCGAGGAGGTCTTCATCACGACCAAGTTCTACCCCGCCCGCCAGGACCCGGCAGCGGAGGCCGAGAAGAGCCTGCGCAAGCTCGGCATCGACCAGGTCGACCTGTACATCGTGCACTGGCCCAAGGGTGGGCCCACCTGGGCCTGGCCCGGCATGGAACGCGCCCACGAGCTCGGCTACGCACGTTCGATCGGCGTCTCCAACTTCAGCGCCGCCGAGCTCGAGCAGCTGGAGGCCGCCGCGAACGTCGCGCCTGTCGTCGACCAGGTGCAGTTCAGCCCGCTCGAGTACCGTCGCGGCCTGCTCGAGGCCTGCGGCCGGCAGGAGATCGCGCTCGAGGCCTACAGCCCCCTCGGCACCGGGCGCCACCTCTCCGACGCGACGATCCAGCAGATCGCAGAGCGCCTCGGTCGCACGCCGGCGCAGGTGATGCTGCGGTGGTGCATCCAGCACGAGGTCCCCGTGATCCCGAAGTCGACGCACCGCGAGCGCATCGAGCAGAACGGACAGCTCTTCGACTTCGTGCTCTCCGAGCAGGACATGGCGGAGCTCGACGCGCTCGATCAGACCGGTGGCACCGACCTCGCCCTCGAGCGCAAGTGGTGGTGAGCCTCGAACTCGCCATGGCCCGGTTCGACGGCGACGGAACGGCCGTCGAGATGTACGCCGCCGCGAAGGAACGATCGCGCCCTGACGCCCGCTGGCCGCTGGAGGTCGGCTTCGTCGAAAGCCACCACAACGGTCGCCTGGCGCTGCGCGGGACCTTCGCGGGTCACTACGTCGACGTGGACGAGAGCGACCACGTCTCGGAGCATGGAGCCGGCGTGGGAGTCGCGGTCGGTGTGCTCGTCGGCGCGCTGGCCGGCCCGCCGGGCATCGCCGTCGGGGTCCTCCTCGGCGGCGTCGTCGGCGCGGAGACCGGCATCCCGAGCGACACCGAGCCTGAGCCGAGAGCACTGGTCGATCGGCTGCGGGAAGCCGTGCCGCCGTCGTCCTCGGCGATCGTCCTGATCGCTCCGCCCGCCGACGTCGAGGAGATGCTCGCCGCGCTCGGCGACGACGCCCGCGACGTGACCCGGCGAGAGCTGAGCGACGAGGAGTCGGCCCAGCTCGAGGAGGCGCTGAGCACGGCTCCGCGCGTCGCGCCCGAGGATTGACGCACGACGCGTATGTCTCCGTCTTGTCAGGTCCCCGCCACGGCGATAGTTGCACGCGCAACTGTTTCCCGCTAGGCTTGGCGCATGGAACTGGGACTGGCCACATTCGCTGACCTCGCCAGCGGCGTGAGCCCCGAGCAGCGGATCCGCGATCTGATGGAGGAGGCCGAACTGGCCGACCAGCTCGGGCTCGACGTGTTCGCCGTGGGCGAGCACCACCGGCCCGACTTCGTCGTCTCCTCGCCCGCCGTCGTGCTGGCGGCGATCGCCGTCAAGACCGAGCGGATCCGTCTGTCCAGCGCCGTGACCGTGCTCAGCTCCGATGACCCGGTGCGCGTCTTCCAGCAGTTCGCCGAGGTCGACCTGCTGTCGGGTGGGAGGGCCGAGATCATGGCCGGTCGCGGCTCGTTCACCGAGTCCTTCCCCCTGTTCGGCTATGACCTCGACGATTACGTCGAGCTGTTCGCCGAGAAGCTCGAGCTGCTGCTGGCGCTGCGCGGGCAGACGCACGTGACGTGGTCGGGCCGCCACCGCGCGGCATTGGAGCACGCGGGCGTGTGGCCACGCCCGGTGCAGGAGCGCCTGCCGGTTTGGGTGGCGGTCGGCGGCTCACCGCAATCCGTCGTGAGGGCGGGCACGCTGGGACTGCCGCTGACGATCGCGATCATCGGCGGGCAGCCCGCCCGCTTCGTGCCGCTGGTCGAGCTGTACCGCGAGGCGGCGCGGGGAGCCGGCCAAGACCCCGCCGAGACGAGGGTCGCGATCAACACGCACGCGTTCGTGGCGCCTACCTCCGCCCAGGCCGACGCCGCCTTTGCGGCGCCCTACCTGGCGATGATGAACCGCATCGGCCGCGAGCGCGGCTGGCCGCCGGCGGGCAGAGGCGAGTACGAAGCGCTGCGCGCCCCGGACGGCGCCCTGGCCGCGGGCTCGCCCGAGCAGGTGGCGGAGAAGATCCTCTTCGAGCACGAGCTGTTCGCTCACGACCGCTACATCGCCCAGATGAGCGTCGGCGCGGTCGCCCACCAGGATGTGCTGCGCTCGATCGAGCTGTTCGGCACGCAGGTCGCGCCGATCGTCCGCGCCGAGATCGCGCGCCGCCAGCCTGCCGACCGGCCCCGATCGGACCCGGCGGGGACGCTGGCGAGCGGGTGACTCGAGCTTTGCCCCTGTTGCGGGCCGCGCTCGCTCGGCGCTAAGGTCGGCCGATGGCCTTCCAGCCCAGGCTGATCGTGCAGATGCCCCGCGGTGGGGCGGTGGATCTGCAGCTGCAGAGCGAGACGCTCCCCAGCATCGCGAGCGGGGACGTCGTCGCCGAGATCGGCCCGACCGACGCCGAGGGGGTCCTGGAGGCGGCCGCCGCCGGGCAGGTCGTGCTGTCGCTCCCCTCGCTCGAGGGGCTCGAACGGGAGGCGGAGGAGGTGCGACGTGTGATCGCCCATGCGGGCACCGGTGTCGAGCCGCTCGTCGTCGTGGTCGAGGCCGGCGAGGAACTGCGAGAGGAGCAGCTCGGCGCGCTGCTCGACGCCGTCGGCCACACCCCGCGCGCGGTGATCCTCCGCATCGTCCGCGACGGCTGAGCCGCGCGGTCAGCTCTTGACGTCGATCCGCTCGTGGACCGAGCGCACGGCACTCGACCCCTCCCCCACCGCCGCGGCGACTCGCTTCATCGAGCCGCTGCGAACATCGCCGGCCGCGAACACGCCCGGCATCGAGGTCTCGAAGGGAAGCGGCCCGGGGCCGGCCGCGGGCGGCGGCAGCTGACGATCGGTGAGGATGAAGCCGTCCTCGTCGCGCGCCACCCCCTCTCCGAGCCAATCGGTCGCCGGACTCGCCCCGATGAAGCTGAACAGGCCCGCGCAGGGCAGCGTCCGCGTCGCGCCGGTCCGCCGATCGACGAGCGTCACCTCGTCCAGGTGCTCGCCGCCGTCCAGGCGCTGGACTTCGGTGGAGGGCATCAGATCGATCGCCGGATCGGCCTCGATGCGCTCGATCAGGTACTGCGACATCGTCTCCGCCAGGCCCTCGCGGCGGATCGCGATCGTCACCTGGCAGTTCCGCTGGGCGAGGTAGATCGAGGCCTGCCCGGCGGAGTTGCCGCCACCGACGACCAGCACGGGGTTCCCGCCGCACACCCTTGCCTCGAGGTCGGTCGCGGCGTAGTACACGCCGGCTCCCTCGAAGCGCTCCAGGTCCGGGACGGGCAGGCGGCGGTAACGCGCGCCCGAGGCGACGATCACCGCGCGCGTCGGGACCTCGCTGCCATCGCCCAGGGTCACGGCCAGGAAGCCGCTCTCCTCGCGCAGCCCGACCACCTCGCAGGGGGCGTTCAGCCGCGCCCCCAGGCGCATCGCCTGGGCGGCCGCGCGTGCCGTCAGGTCACCGCCCGAGATCCCGTTGGGGAAGCCCGTGTAGTTCTCGATCCGCGAACTCGCCCCGGCCTGACCCCCGATCTCGACCGCGTCCAGCGAGACGGTGCGCAGACCCTCGGAGGCGCCGTACACCGAGGCCGCCAGGCCGGCGGGCCCGCTGCCGATCACGACGAGGTCGAAGGTGTACCCGGGGGTCGGGCCGTAGGTGAGGCCCAGGTACTGCGCGAATTCGCCCGGCGTGGGACGTCGCAGGGTCGCGGTCGGCGTGATCACGACCGGCGTGTCCTGGGTGCCGAGCCCCATCGCCTGCAGCAGCGCGATCACCTCGGGCTCGTCCTCGAGGTCGACCCAGTGATGCGGCAGACGCGCGTGCTCGGCGAACGAGCGCAGGCTCAGCGCCTCGGGCGAGTAGCGCGAGCCGATGATCCGGAAGGCCTCCGCGCCCGCGCCTGTGCGCAGCAGCTCGCGCCGGGCCACGAGTGCGCGGAAGATGACGTCCGCCAGCGCGGGCCGGATGCTCATCATGCGCCGGAACTCGGGCTGGGGGACGGTCATGACCCGTCCCGGCCGAGTCATGCGGGCGGTCAGGAAGCGGCGCTGGCCGGTCAGCAGGCTCAGCTCGCCGATGAAGGTTGCGGGCCCGAAGTCGGCGACCACGGACGCGCCGTCACCGTCCCCCTGGACGACCTCGGCCTCCCCCTCCAGGACCACGATCAGATCGTCTGTCGATTCCCCGGCGCTGAACAGGACCTCTCCGGCGCTCACGGTCCGCTCCTGCCCGAACGGCTCGATTTCGGCCAGCTGAGCCGCGCTGAGCTGCGGCCCGGCGATGGCGTCTCCGCTCTCGGACGCGCTCATGCGCAGCCCCGCATCGGAGCGGCGAGCCGTCGGTTGGGGAGGACCGCGAACATCGGGCTGTGCGCCGTCACGCTAGCAACGGACGAGCCCCTCCGACGTGTGTCCGCTCCTAGTGTCCCGAGGGCCGGCCCGCGATCAGGGCCAGCGCGTGTGCGATCGCCTCGGCGATCGCCTCGCCGGTCTGATCGATGCTGGCGGGACTGCCGGGGAAGTTGACGATCAGGCTCGAGCCGCGCGTCCCGGCGAGCCCGCGCGAGAGCATCCAGTAGCGGGTGTGGGTGCGCGAGGCCTCCCGCATCGCCTGGGGGATGCCCGGCGCCTCGCGCTCGATCACCGCCCTCGTCGCCTCGGGCGTGACGTCGCTCGGCGACAGCCCCGTGCCGCCGCTGGTCAGGATCAGCTCACACGGCTCGACGTCGCTCCAATGGCGCAGGCGCTGCTCGATCAGCGCCAGCTCGTCCGGGATCAGGTCGCGTCCGGCGACCTCGAGGCCGAGCCCCTCGGCAAGCGCCTGCAGGCGCGGGCCGCTGTCGTCGCGCCCCTCCCCCGCCGCCTTCGTCGTGCTCACCGTGACGATCGCCGCCCGCCCTGGCATCTCAGGCCTCCCCGTCCCGCCGCCAGTCCCGGCGCCCGCCCGTCTTCTCGAGCAGGACGACCTGCTCGATCGCCACCCCCCGCTCGATCCCCTTGACCATGTCGTAGACGGTCAGCGCCGCAACGGCGCAGGCGGTCATCGCCTCCATCTCGACGCCGGTGCGATCGACGGCGTGAACCTCGCTGATCAGCTCGATCAGGCCCTGCTCGGAGTCGACCGTGGCGCTGACCTCGATGAAGGTCAGCGTGATCGGATGGGCCAGCGGGATCAGCGCTCCGGCCTGCTTTGCCGCCTGGATGCCGGCCAGCCGCGCAGTCGAGAGAACCTCGCCCTTGGGAGCGTCCCCGCGCTCGACCGCGCGGGCGCTCGGCACGGACATGCGCACCCGCGCCCGCGCGCGCGCCCTTCGCTCGCGCGGCTCCTTGGCGCCGACGTCGACCATCCCCGCCCGGCCCTGCTCGTCGAGGTGCGTGAGCCGCTCCTCGCTCACCGCGGCCCTCCGCGGGCGCGCGGCTCCGCGGCGTGGAGCACGGCGGCTCCGGGCGCCGGCGTGCCCGCGACGGGGCGCCGTCGGCCCGCGGCGTCGACCTCGAGCTTCCAGATCGGCACCTCGGCCTTGATGCGGTCGATTATCTCGCGAGCACCCGCGAAGGCTTCGTCGCGGTGAGGCGCCGAGGCCGCGACGATCACGCTCGGCTCGCCGAGCGCCACCGCCCCGACGCGGTGCTCGGCCGCAGCCGAGCACAGCCCGTGCCTGCCGAGAGACTCGGCCACGATCGCGGCGATCCGCTCGGCCGCCATCTCGCGGTAGGCCTCGTAGTCGAGCCGGCTCACCTCCCTGGTCACGCCCTGGAAGGTCACGATCGCTCCGGCGCGGGGGTCCGAGACGGCCGCCGCGAGCGCCTCCAGGCTCAGGCGCCGACCGGTGACGGCGACATGGACGGCCTGCTCAGCCACCGCTCAGCGGCGGTATCAGCGCCAGCTCGTCGTCGGCCCGCAGCGCCGTGCCCAGCGAGGCATAGTCGCGGTTGACGGCCATCTGGACGGGCAACCGCTCGAGCAGCCCGGCTAGCGCGGGGATCCCCGACAGCGCATCGAGCGCGTCCGCGACCGTAGCGCCATCTGCCAGCTGCAGGTCGATGCTCTCGCGGCCGGCGCGCTCGCGCAGGAGCGAGAACAGCCGGACCGTGACGGTCACGCGTCCGTCCCCGGCATCGCCTCGGCGGGGCTGGTCGGGTGTGGTGCCATCAGCAGAGCCTAGCTTCGCCCTCGCGCGGGTATCGTGATCGAGGATGAGCGGCCTCTCGGATCGGTTGGGGCGCCCGTTGCGCGACCTGCGCGTCTCGGTCACCGATCGCTGCAACCTGCGCTGCCCCTACTGCATGCCGCGGGAGGTCTTCGGAGCCGGGTTCCGTTTCATCGAGGACTCCGAGCTGCTGTCCTTCGAGGAGATCACGCGGCTGGCCGGGATCGCGGCCGCGCTCGGGGTCGGGAAGATCCGGATCACGGGGGGCGAGCCGCTGTTGCGCCGGGAGCTCGAGCGGCTGGTCGGAATGCTGGCCGGCGTCGAGGGGATCGAGGACATCGCGATGACGACGAACGGGACCGCTCTCGCGCCGGCGGCGGCGGCCCTGGCGCGGGCCGGCCTGCGCCGCGTGACGGTCAGCCTGGACGCGCTGGAGGAGCGCGCGTTTCGCTCGATGAGCGACAGCCGCTTCCCGGTCGCGCGGGTGCTGGAGGGCATCGAGGCCGCTCAGCAGGCGGGCCTCGGGCCGGTCAAGATCAACATGGTCGTGCGGCGTGGCGTCAACGACCATTGCCTGCTGGAGATGGCCGAGCACTTCCGCGGACGCCCCCAGACGCTGCGCTTCATCGAGTACATGGACGTCGGCGAGACGAACGGCTGGCAGCGCGAGCAGGTGGTCCCGGCGAGCGAGATCCTGGCCACGATCGGGGCACGCTGGCCGCTCGAGCCGCTGGTGCCGGAGCGCGAGGGCGAAGTCGCCTCGCGGTGGGGCTACCGCGACGGCGCGGGCGAGATCGGAGTGATCCATTCGGTGACCAAGCCCTTCTGTGACGGCTGCGCCAGGGCGCGGCTCTCTGCCGACGGTCGCCTGTACACCTGCCTGTTCGCTGCTCGGGGACACGATCTCCGCACGCTCCTGCGCAGCGGCGCCGACGACCAGGAGATCGAGACGCGCCTGCGCGCGATCTGGACCGCCCGTGCCGATCGCTACTCGGAGCTGCGCAGCTCACTCGCAGAGGGGCGCAGCGAGCGCTCCGCCGACCCGAGCGCGGCCGGGTCTGCAGCCGGCCGGGTCGAGATGTCCTACATCGGCGGCTGAGCCGCCGCGAGGACCGCATCGGGCGAGCTCGCTCCCCGCGCCCACACCGAGACGTCGGCGGGCGACAGATCCAAGCCGACGATCGCGCCGACCGGGAGCGCGCCGCGTTCGAGCGTACGCGCTGTCAGCTCCGTACTCGTCCCCAGCGAGACGGTGAGCTCACGGACCGTGCCGAGGTCGGCGTCGTCGAGCAGCACCGCCCGATAGCGCCCATCGGGGTTCAGCGCGACGTGCTCGGGGCGCACCGACCAGATGACCTCTGTACCCGGCGCGATCCCGCCGGTGGGGGCATCGAGCTCGATGCCGGCGCTCGCGATCCGATCCGTCGCGACGACGACTCCGCGCTGCGCATTGGCGATGCCCAGCAGTGCGGCCACGTCGGGCGAGCCCGGCTCGCGGAAGACGGATTCGCGAGTGCCGGCCTGGAGCACTCGGCCCCGGTCCAGGATCACGATCTCGTCGGCCAGCAGCGCAGCCTCCTCGGGGTCGTGGGTGACGATCACGGTGCTCAGCCGCGCCTCGCGCTGCAGGCGGCGCAGCTCGCGGCGCAGCCGGTCGCGGACCGGCGCGTCGAGACCGGCGAATGGCTCGTCGAGGAGCAGGATCCGGGGTTCGACGGCGAGCGCTCGGGCCAGCGCGACGCGCCGCTGCTGCCCTCCCGACAGCTCGTCGGGGTAGCGATCCTCCAGCCCGGCCAGACCCAGCCGCTCGATCCACCAGGCCGCCAGCTCGGGCCGCGCGTGGACGCCGAAGGTGACCTGCTGCCAGACCGTGCGCCGCGGCAGCAGCGCCGACTGCTGGGGCACGTAGCCCACCTCCCGGCGCTCCGCCGGCAACGAGTCGAGGCTGCGCTCGCCGACCCGGACGTGCCCGATCCCGGATCTGGCGGCCAATCCCGCGAGCAGACGCAGGGTGAGGGTCTTGCCGGCACCCGAGGGGCCGAGCAGCGCGAGCCGCGAACCGTCGGCCCGGTGCGAGACCTGCAGGGAGAAGCTGCCCAGGCGCTTTGCCACCGCGAAGTCCATCGCAGCCGGCGGCTGCGCCCTGCTCGGCGGACGTGCCACTGCCTTGGGGCGCCGACGGCGCCGGCGCCGGGGAGAGCGAGCGGCAAGGAGCAGGAGAATCGCGAGCGCCGCGCCGAGCGCGACGGCGATCGGCAGCATCGTCGCGGGCAGCCCCGTCTCGTCGAACTGCACGAACGTGAACACCGGCAGCGAGTAAGGGTGGTAGGCGAGGATCACCGTCGCGCCGAACTCCCCGAAGGCACGCAGCCAGGCCAGCAGCAACCCGGCGCCGATGCCAGGGAGCGCCGCCGGGACGGCGACGCGGGCGAATCGAGCCAGTCGTCCGTGACCCAGCGAGGCGGCAACCTCTTCCAGGGCCGGGTCGACCGCGAGGAAGGCCGAGCGGGCGGCGATCACCAGGAACGGAGCGGCAACGAAGGTCTGGGCGAGCACGATGCCGAGGCGCGTTTCAGTCAGCTCGCCGCCGAACAGGCGTCCCAACGTCGTGTAGGGACCGACGACGTAGAGCAGCAGCAGCCCGCTCATCAGCGGCGGCAGCGCCAGCGGCAGCGCCACGAGCGCGGTCAGGACCCTCCCGCCGGCGCCGCCGGCCCGCGCCAGCAGGTATGCCAGAGGCGTCCCGAGCAGCGCGATCACGGTGGCGGAGACCGTCGCCGTGAGCAGCGATGTCAGCAGCGCCGATCCGACCCCCGGCGCCGAGGAGACGCCGCCGCCGAGTCGCACCACGAAGGCGGCGATCGGGGCGAGCAGATAGAGAGCGAGCAGCCCGCCCAGCCAGGGCAGCGGGCTCCGCGCCCGCGCGATCACCTCAGTGCGCGCCAACCACGCTGCGCAGGCTTGCAGGGACGCTCGTCGCGCTGCCCGAGAACTGCGGCTTCAACGCGGTCAAGCCGTTCCTCTTCAGCGTGAAGGAACGCTGGGCGTTCAGCAGGAAGCGCACGAGCGCAGCCGCTCCGCCCGGATCCGGATCGCGGTGCAGGATCGTGACGGTGTAGTCGGCGTACTTGTAGACCGGGGAGAGGCTGACCGTCGCCAGGTGCGCCGAGGCAGCCTCGACCTGATAGAAGAAGCCGGCGTCGAGCTGCCCCGACTGCAGGCGCCCGACCAGCGCCGTCTCCGGGTAGACCGGAAACGAGCCGAGCGCAGTGACGAGCGCGGGCCGGTGCAGCTTGCGCGCGGCGTTCGTGACGGCTTCGACCGTCAGGACCCCCTTGGGGTCGAGCTTCGGGTCGGTGCGCCCGACGAGGATCCCGGGCTCCGTGAGGACCTCGTACCACGGCTTGCCGTGGGCGAGTTCCTTGCCGAACCTGCTGTTCGGGTTGTACGCCAGCATCAGCGGCGACGCCGCGAAGGTCGAGTACCACGAGACCCAGCTCCCGTTCGTCGCGCCTTCCAGCTCCTTGTCGGCGGAGGCCGACGCGCTGATGAAGACGTCGCCCTGGCGTACTCCGCCCTTGATCTCGGCGGCCACTTCGGTCGAGCCGCCGCCGTATCCCCTGTATTCGATCCCGGTGGACTTCTGAAAGGCCGGCCCGAGGTCGTGTTCCATGTAGTCGAGCAGAGAACCCGCGAACAGGGCCGAGACCATCCCGTTGGCGGCGGTCCCTGCAACATGCCTCGCCATCGGCGCAGCGGACACGGGGGTTGCGGCGATCGTCGCGCCGACCGACAGGACGACGACCGTGCATGCGATCGCCGGTAGCCGTCTCGCCTTGCCCGTGACTCGTGTCATCGTCCTCTCCCTCTCACTCGTGTCGTTCGATCATCACCGACGTCGCCTTGACCATGGCGGTGGCCTCGAGGCCGGCAGCGAGCCCCAGCTCCTGGACCGAGTCGCGGGTGATCGCAGCCGTGATGAAGAACGGCCCCGCCCGCATCTCGACAAGGGCCATCACGCCGTCGACCTCGACCGAGCTGATCGTGCCGGTGAAGCGATTGCGCGCCGAGCCCTGCGACCCGGTCTTGTGACGCCGCGGCCGCGAGCTGAGCCTGCGGATCTCCGCCTCCGAGACGCGGCGGCGATTGCGCTCGTCGCGATGCGTGCGCAGCTTGCCGGCCCGGTCCCAGCGGCGCAGCGTGTCGGCGCTCACGCCAAGCGCCTTGGCGGCTTCCCCCAGCGACAGATCCCGGGCCATCTGCATAAGCATTGCATATGCAAAGCGGGAACGGATTTGGCGCCTTCGGAAGCGCGGGTGCGCTGCGGCCCGTCGGTGCGCCGGCATCGGCGCGCCGGCCGGCGACGCGATGCGGCGTGGCGATATTCTGAGTGGCGGTGAGGAGGGTCGGCGAAGTGGCGCGCCGCCAACCGACGTAGCGGGGCAGTCGTCGGCCAAGCGAGAACGGAGGATCTGATGGCATTCATCTCCCGTGGCTTTCACGGCCGCCCGCGGCGCGACGTGGACCCCGGTCGCATCCCGCCGGGGCAGTACGTCGTCGAGGACTTTCCGGTGCTCTCGGCCGGACCGACGCCACGCACGCCGGTCGAGCGTTGGAGCTTCGCGATCGGCGGTGCGGTGGACGCGGAGATGTCCTGGTCGTGGGAGCAGTTCCTGGCGCTCCCGTCGGAGACCTTCACGGTCGACATCCACTGCGTGACGAAGTGGTCGAAGCTCGGCACGAGCTGGACAGGCGTCTCGATCGACACGCTGCTCGCGGCGGTCGAGACGGAGGCCGGGTTCGTGACGGCCTGGTGCGACGGGGGCTACACGACGAATCTCACGCTGCGCGACCTGACGGCAGGCCAGGCGTGGGTCGCCTACGAGTTCGACGGGAAGCCGCTGGAGGCCGAGCATGGCGGGCCGGCGCGATTGCTGGTGCCGCACCTGTACTTCTGGAAGAGCGCCAAGTGGGTGCGCGGCCTGCGGTTCACCACGACGGACCAGCCGGGCTTCTGGGAGGCAGCCGGCTACAACAACCACGGGGACCCGTGGAAGGAGCAGCGCTATTGGAGCGACTGAGCCTGGCGCGGACGCCGATCATATGGCGGGCGATGAGCGTCCTGGAGACGGCTGAGGAGACGACGCACGCGAAGACCATCCAGCTCGGCGACCCCGACTGGCCCGGACAGCTGGCCGGTCAGCACGTCGACGTCCGCCTCACCGCAGAGGACGGCTACCAGGCCGAGCGCTCCTACTCGATCGCCTCGGCCCCGGAGGAACCGGGGCTCGCCCTGACGGTGGAGCGGATCGACGATGGCGAGGTCTCTCCCTACCTCGCCGACGAGCTGCGGCCAGGAGATCAGCTCGAGGTGCGCGGTCCGGTCGGCGGGCATTTCACCTGGCGCGTGGAGGACGGCGGCCCGCTGCTGCTCGTCGCCGGCGGGTCGGGTCTGGTGCCGCTGATGGCCATGCTCCGCCACCGCGCCGCTCGGCAGGACGGCGTCGACGCGCGGCTGCTCGCCTCGAGCCGCAGCTTGGATGACCTCCTGTACCGGGACGAGCTGACGCGAATGGCCGACCAGCACGGCGTCAACGTCCAGCTGACGCTGACACGGGCCACCCCTCCGGGCTGGACCGGCTTCGATCGTCGCGTCGACGCGGAGATGCTCGCGTCGGTGGGGCCCCCGGTCGAGGCGCGGCCGCGGATCTTCGTGTGCGGCCCCACGCCCTTCGTGGAGTCGGTGGCCGACGCCCTGGTCGGGCTTGGCCATCCGTTCGCCGCGATACACGCCGAGCGCTTCGGACCGACGGGAGGATGAGATGAGCGCCGACTACCTCTGGCTCGACGGCAACGCGCTCGCGGGACTGCTGCAGGCCGTGTTCGACACGGACATGACGAGCGCGCAGCGACGCTGCCAGTCGTGCGGGACGCGCAGCGCGCTCGGCGCCCATCGCGCCTATCGGGGCGCCGGCGCGGTCCTGCGCTGCCCAGCCTGCGGCCACGTGGCGATGCGGATCGCGACGCTTCCGGATCGCCACGTCGTCACCTGGATCGGCGAGATCACCCTCGTCGCTCCCATGCGCTGAGCCGGCGCGCTGTCAAACGCGGCGGCCCGGGGGCGCCCACCGCGGCACGAGCGCCGCGATAATCGCGCGACGTGGAGCAGAGCGGCGCGGCATACGCAGGACGGACGGCCTGGGCGCGGAACCTCGCCAGCCCCGTACGTGACTTCCTCGGCACCGAGACGGGCAGCGCCAGCGTGCTGCTGGCGGCGACGATCGTGGCGCTCATCTGGGCGAACTCTCCCCTCCGTCACTCCTACGAATCGCTGTGGAGCACCCATCTGACGATCAGCCTCGGCTCTGCCGCGATCTCGCTGGACCTGCGCCACTGGGTCAACGAGGGACTGATGACCCTGTTCTTCCTCGTCGTGGGACTCGAGGCGAAGCGCGAGCTGGACCTCGGCGAGCTGCGCGAGCGCAGTCGCGTCGCGGTCCCCGTGATCGCCGCGCTCGGCGGGATGACCGTGCCGGTTGCGATCTATCTGGCCTTCAACGCGGGTGGCCCGGGTGCCCATGGATGGGGCGCGGCGATGTCGACCGACACCGCCTTCGCGCTGGGCGCGCTGGCACTGCTGACACCGCGGGCCGCCACGCGGCTGCGCGTGTTCCTGTTGACGCTGGCGGTGGTCGACGACCTCTGCGCCCTGCTCGTGATCGCGACGGTCTACACGACCCACGTCTCGGTCGTGGCGCTCGCGATCGCGGTCGCGCTGTTCTGCGCGATGCTCGCCCTGCGCTACGCCCCTCAGCGGTGGCGTGGCCCGGTCACGATCGCGCTCGGCGTGGCGCTGTGGGTGGCCATGTTCGAATCGGGCGTCGACCCCGTCATCTCCGGCCTGGCGGTCGGGCTCGCGACCAGCGCCTATCCTCCGTCGCGCGAGGATCTCGAGCGTGCCACCGGGCTGGCGCGCTCGTTTCGCGAGCAGCCCACGCCGGAGCTGGCCCGCTCGGCGCAGCTCGGAGTCATCTCGGCGATCTCGCCCAACGAGCGCCTGCAGTACAGCCTGCACCCGTGGACCAGCTACGTCGTCGTGCCGCTGTTCGCCCTGGCCAACGCCGGGGTGCACCTGACCGGAGGCCTGCTCCGCGACGCGGTCAGCTCGCCGATCACGCTCGGGATCCTGCTCGGCTACCTGATCGGAAAGCCGGTCGGCATCGCGGGCGCCACGTGGCTGGCGACGCGACCGGTGTTCCGCGGGCCTCGCTCGCCGCTGAGCCCGCCGCTGCTCCTCGCCGGCGGGGCCTTCGCGGGAATCGGCTTCACCGTATCGGTGCTGATCTCGAGCCTGGCGTTCACGGGCAGACGGCTCGACGAGGCGAAGCTCGGCGCGCTCGCCTCGGTGGTGCTGGCTCCGCTGCTCGGATGGGTCATCATCCGAGTCGTGCGGCGACTGCCGGGATCGGTGCGGGCGCGGCAGGTCGCCGGCACGGCCGAAGACATCCTCGACCTCGCCGTCGAAGTCGACCCCGAGCGCGACCACGTGCGCGGTCCGGACGACGCGCTGGTCACGCTGGTCGAGTACGGCGACTTCGAGTGCCCCTACTGCGGACGGGCCGAGATGGTGATACGCGAGCTGCTCGCGACGTTCGGCGACGACGTCCGCTACGTCTGGCGCCATCTCCCGCTCAACGACGTGCACCCGAACGCCCAGTACGCCGCCGAGGCGTCGGAGGCCGCCGGCGCCCAGGGGGGATTCTGGGAGATGCACGATGCGCTGCTGGCCCACCAGGGCGAGCTCGATCCGGCGCACGTCGCCGCCTACGCGCGCGAGCAGGGGCTGGACGCCGAGCTGATCGCCGAGCAGCTGCGGCGACGCGACTTCGCCGGGCGGGTGAGCGAGGACGTCGCGAGCGCCGACGAAAGCGGGGTCTCGGGAACGCCGACCTTCTTCATCAACGGGCGCCGCCATTACGGGGCCTATGACGTCCAAACGCTCAGCGACTCCGTCCGCGCCGCGCGCATCCGAGCCGCCCAGCTGGCGGCCAGCGGGGCAGCCGTCTAGCAGGCTTGGCTACAGTCAAGCGGGATGGAGAGGCGCTCTGTTGCCGTCCGCTCCGCGCCCGTCGAGGTGGGAGCCGACGCCGAGGCGCAGCCGCGGACCGGCGGCCGGCGCGCGGCCGCCAGCTGGATCCCTGCACGTTCGCTGCCCGCCCTGCTGCGAGCGATCCGCGCGACCGTCGTCCTGGTCGGCCTGTTCGCGATCACCGACCTGGTGATCGGCAACGTTCAGATGGCGACCTTCGCGGCGTTCGGTACCTTCGCGACGCTCGTGCTGAGCTCGTTCGCCGGAACGCGACGGGACAAACTCCTGGCGCACGCGGCGCTCGCCCTGGCCGGGAGCGTGCTGCTGACGATCGGCACCGTTGTCAGCTACTCGGCGGCCCTGGCGGCGGTGGTGACGGTGCCGGTGACCTTCATCGTGTTCTTCGCCGGCATCGCCGGCCCGAATGCGGCGTCGGGCTCGACCGGGGCGCTGCTCGCCTACGTGCTGCCCGCCGCCTCACCGGGCACCGCCGCGATGATCCCCGATCGCCTGGCGGGCTGGTGGCTGGCGTCCGTCGCGGGGACGGCGGCGGTGCTGGCGCTCTCGCCACGCTCCGCGGGCGACGCGCTGCGGCGCGCCGTCTCGAAGATGGCCGACGCGCTCGGCGAGGAGCTCGAGCGGGCGCTGCGCGGCGGCGGCGACGGCGACCGCGAGGCGGGGCTGTCGAGCCTGATCGCGGCCAAGCACGAGCTCCTGGCCAGCTTCGACTCGACTCCCTACCGCCCGCTCGGACTGGCCGCTCCGGACGAGGCACTGGCCAAGGTGGTCGAGCTGCTGGAGTGGGGTGTGTCGCTGGTCACGGACGCAGTTCGCGAGCATCCCGACCTCGGCTCGGCGCCCGTCGTCGACCGCGAGCTGCTGGCGGCCGCGGCTGCGGCGCTGCGCGACACCGCGTCGCTGTTCGCCGGAGCGGGCGGGGGTGCTGACCTGGCGCTCCTGGAAGCACGGCGCGAGGCGAGCCTGGCCGCGGTGCGCTCGCTGCAGCCCTCCGGCAGCGACTTCCAGCGGGAGGCCCAGATCTCCTTCCACGCGCAGGCGATCGCGGTCGCGACGCTCGCGATCGCCACGGATGCGCTGGTGGCGGAGCGGCGGATCGATCCGCGCCGGTTGACCGAAGGCGCCCATGCTCGCGTGGCGAGGTCGTCGCAGCGCGTGTCGGCGCTCGCCGCCGCCGCGGTGCGGCACGCAAGCGTCCGCTCTGTCTGGTTCATCAACAGCCTGCGCGTGTCGCTCGCCCTCGGCGTCGCGGTCGCCGTCGCGGACCTGAGCAGCGTCCAGCACGGCTTCTGGGTCGTGCTGGGAACGCTGTCGGTGCTGCGCACGAACGCCGCCTCGACGCGCGCCACAGCGTTGCAGGCGCTGACCGGCACGGTGATCGGGTTCGTGATCGGCGGGGCGCTGCTGGTCCTGATCGGAACGAGCACGGCCGCGCTCTGGACCGCGCTCCCGATCGCCGTGTTCGTCGCCGCCTACGCTCCCGGCACCGCGCCGTTCGCGCTCGGCCAGGCCGCGTTCACGGTGACCGTGGCGCTGCTCTTCAACCTGATCGCCCCCGTCGGCTGGGAGGTCGGCCTGGTGCGGGTCGAGGACGTGGCGCTCGGCTGCGCCGTGAGCGTCGTGTTCGGCGTGATGTTCTGGCCGCGCGGGCTTGCCGGCGTGGTGGGCGACGACCTCGCAGACGCATTCCGCTCCGGCGCCGCGTTCCTGGCCCAGGCCGTCGCGTGGACCACAGGCCTCGACGGCCGGGAGCCCAACTCCGAGGGCAGCGCGGCGGCGGCGGGACTGCGGCTCGACGACGCCCTGCGTGGTTTCCTCACCGAGCGCGGATCGAAGCGCATGGAGAAGACGGAGCTGTGGCGACTGGTCGGCGGCACGCTGCGTCTTCGCCTCACCGCCCACGCCGTGGCCGATCTCCCTCAGGATCCGATCGCGCTCGCCGCGGACCGTGGCGCGATCAGACGCCGCACCGACACCCTGACCGCTTGGTACGCACAGCTCGCCGAGCTGGTCGACCGCCCCTCAGGCCGTGCGCCGATCGCGATCCAGCCGCCCACCTTCGGCGCGGAGGACGTCGTCTCGGCGTCTTCGGGCTCTCAATACGGCGTCTGGCTCTGCGAGCATCTGGACCACCTGGCCGAGCACCTCGGCGAGCTCGTGCATCCTGCCGAGCGGGTCGCGGAGCTGAGGCGCGCGCCGTGGTGGCGATAGGCTCTCACGCCACGAGGCGGCATGATCCTCACTGTCGGAGACATCTACTCGCAGGTCCCTCAGCGAACCGCCGCCGAAGAGGCGATGCTGAACGCACAGAGGGGGGCGCGCGAACAGGACGGCTGCCTCTCCTACCAGTTCACTCAGGCGCTCGAGGAGCCCGGTCACTTCGTGGTGGTGCAGCGCTGGCGCGACCGGGGTGCGCTGGACGCCCACTTCCACTCGCCATCGTTCACCGCCTACCAGCGCGCCATCAAGCCGCTGCTGATCAGGGACTCCGAGCTGCTCGTCTACGACGTCCAGGAGACCTTCCGGCCGCTCGACTCCACCGACCTCGACCTCGACCAGGACGACTGAACGCCCCGGGCGGTAGTAGTTTCCAACCGGCACAGCTCGCGAGGCGCCTGATCACGAATCCATCGACTTCCACGTCCCCGGCGAAGGCTCCCGGTGACCTCGACGCCGCGATCGAGCGCGCCGCGGCCCTGGCCCGGGATCTCGCGCCGGCGTCCGAGCGCGACCGCGCCCTGCCCGAGACGCTCCTCGAGCAGCTGCGGGCGACAGGGCTGATGCGCGCCGGGGCGCCGGCCGAGCTGGGCGCGCTGGAAGCGTCGCCCGCCCGGACGCTGAGCGGAGCCGAGCGGATCGCCCGCGGCGACGCCTCCGCGGGCTGGTGCGTCTCGATCGCTGCCACCAGCAGCCTGCTGGCGGCGTATCTACCCGCCGCGGGCGCGGCCGAGATCTTCACCGATCCCGACACCGTCGCCGCCGGCGTCTGGGCTCCCCGCGGCAGGGCGGTCCCGGTCGAGGGCGGGCTCCAGGTCTCCGGCCGCTGGTCGTTCTGCAGCGGGATCTCACACTCGCAGTGGCTGTTCGCCGGATGCGTGCTCCAGGTTGATCGAGCCGGCGAGCAGGCTCCCGTCCTGCGCGTCGTCGCGCTGCCGACGGCCGAGCTGGAGGTGCTCGACACGTGGCACACCAGCGGCCTGCGCGGGACGGGCAGCCACGACGCAGTGGCGCAGGAGCTGTTCGTTCCCGCTCATCGCGTGCTTTCGCTGCTCGACTCCTCCCCCCGCGTCGAGGAGCCCCTCTACCGCTTTCCGATCTTCGGCTTCTTCGCGCTCTCGATCGCAGCGGCGGCGCTCGGCAACGCGCGTGGAGCGATCGACGACCTCACCGGGCTGGCGGTCGAGAAGACGGCGCTGGGCTCGAGCCGGGTCCTGGCCGAGCGCCCCGCCACGCAGGCGGCGGTCGGGGAGGCGGAGGCGGCGATCCGGGCCGCGCGGGCGCTCTACTACGGCGCGATCGATGAGGCGTGGGAAGCGGCCCAGCACGAGGGCCCGGTCGAGGACTCGCTGCGTCTCGGGCTGCGGCTCGCCGCCACGCACGCCGTCCGCACGTCCGCCGACGTCGCACGCTCGATGTACGACCTGGGCGGCGGCACCGCGATCTACGAGGACTCGCCGCTCCAGCGGCGCTTCCGTGACGCCCACGCCGCGACCGCGCACTTCCAGGTCAATCCGGCGATCTGGGAGCTGGCCGGACGGGTGCTCCTGGGCGTGCCGACGAACACCGCCCAGCTGTGAGGCCCGGCCGCCGCGGCTGGGCTGTTCGCGCGCCGGCGCAGCCCGCTCGGACCGCGTTGATGGGTCGTCGGGCGTGAGCCCGGGCGGACGCCTGGAGGGAAAGGTCGCGCTGATCACCGGCGCGGCCGGAGGCATCGGGGCGGCGACCGCTCGGCGCTTCGCCGAGGAGGGCGCCGTCCTCGTGCTCAGCGATGCCGACGGCGCCGGGGCCGGCCGGGTGGCGGCCGAGCTGGGCGGCGCGCTGGCGTGCTCGCACGACGTGACCAGCGAGCAGGGCTGGGAGGCGGTGACGCGGTCCGCAATCGAGCAGCACGGGCGCATCGACGTGCTGTTCAACAACGCCGGCGTGTTCCTGGCCGCGTCGCTTCAGGACACCACTCCCGAGCAGTTCCAGCACGTGATGAGCGTCAACGCGCTGGGACCGTTCCTGGGCATGCGCAGCGTCGCTCCGTCGATGATCGAGCGCCAGTCGGGCTCGATCATCAACGTCTCCTCGGTGGCCGGCCTGGGCGGCACCCCCCATCTGTCGGCCTACGCCGCCAGCAAGTGGGCTGTACGCGGGCTGACCAGGGTCGCGGCCAAGGAGCTGGCGGCCGACGGCGTGCGGGTTAACTCCCTGCACCCCGGTCAGATCGACACCGACATGAACGCGCGCCAGCGTGAGAAGACGCCCGAGCTCGTGGAACGACTGATCAGAGCGATCCCGATGCGGCGCATCGGCACCGCTCAGGAGGTCGCAGACTCGGCCGTCTACCTCGCCTCCGACGAGAGCGTCTACGTGACCGGGGCGGAGATCGTGGTCGACGGCGGCACGAGCGCATGAGCGCCGAGCCCTCAGCCCTCCGACGTGGAGGACGCGCCGGAATCGAGCAGCCGGCGTCCGTGTAGCCAGAACAGCAGGGCGAACGCGGGGCCGACGAGCACGACCGCGACGATCGCCACCGCGATCGTCCCGACCAGCGCCCCGTGGGGAGCCGAGCCATTCGAGAGGGTCAGGCCGGTGCCGGGCAGCAGCGTTGGGTACTGCGCCACCCCCCACCCCCAGACGACCGCCGCCACGCCCAGTGCCGACACGACCCGCAGCCCCTGTGTCCGGCCCAGCGCGAGCAGCACGAGCACGCCCAGCCCGCAGGCCGTCGCGAGCAGAACGAGCGGCAGCGCGCGGCCGGTGAGGCCGTGGTAGAGCGCGTGGTCGGCGTGGTGCAGCTCGGCGAGAGTGGCCAGCGACAGCGCGCCGGCGAACGCTCCCGCGATCGCGGCGCGGCGGCGGAAGTAGTGCTCGAGCCGCTGATCCTCGCGCCCGATCGCCTCCCCGATCAGGAACACCGCGGCCTGGTAGCCGCAGACCGCGACGAACAACACACCGATCAGCAGTGATGTCGGGCTCGTCCAGACCGACGGGGTTGTGTGCTGCGCGTCCAGCGTGATCCTCCCGGCCGCGACGGCACCGACGACGGTCCCCATGAAGAAGGGCGTCATCAGCGAGGAGAACGCGAAGGTGGCGCCCAGCAGACGTTCCCACTGCAATCCCTCGATCTCCTTGCGGAAGGCGAAACCGGCCCCGCGCAACACGATCCCGAACGCGGCCAGCCAGAGCGGCAGCGCGGCCGCCGTCATCACGGCCGCGAACGCCGTCGGAAACGCGGTCCAGAAGACGACCAGCGCGAAGACGAGCCATACGTGGTTGGCCTCCCAGACCGGCGTGATCGTCTCGTCGATCAGATCTCGCGGCGCCCGGCCGCGATCGGCGCCGCCGGCGAGCAGGTCCCAGAGGCCGCCGCCGAAGTCCGCACCGGCAAGGACCGCATAGAGGCTCAGGATCAGCAGCAGGATCGCCGCCACGAGTTCAGCGGTCACCTCCCCTCCCCTGGCAGCGGCGCCGGCAGCGGCGGACCGTAGGGGACGGAGGACTCGGCTTCGTCGCCTTGACGCCAGTGTCGGGACAGCAGCCGCAGGATCAGGACGGTGGCGAGGCCGAGCACGGCGTACAGCACGATCACCGCGGTGAGTGTCGCGATCACTCCTCGGTTCGTCGTCGCCGCCTGCGCAGTCGTGAGCAGCCGATAGACGATCCAGGGCTGGCGTCCCACCTCCGTGACGATCCAGCCGCACTCCATCGCGACGAGCGCCGCCGGCCCGCTCGCCACGGCCAGCCACCAGAACAACCTGCGCCCGGGCAGCGCGCGACGCCGCCACCACGCCAGCAGGGCCCACGCCCCCGTCAGCAGCAGCAGGAACGCCAGCCCCACCATCGCGTCGAAGGAGAGATGGATCAGCGTCGGCGCCGGTGGGCGATCTGCCGGCGCGACCGAGTCCCAGCCGATGACCTTCGTGTGCGGGCTGAACCCGACCAGCAGCGAGTCGAGGTCGGGCACTTCCACGCCCAGGTAGACGTGGCCGTTCTCGTAGATGCCGCCCATGTACTCGGGGACGCCGCGGGAGGTATGGGCGACGTACTCCATCGTGGCGAACTTGACCGGCTGGTCCTTGGAGATGGCGCGCGCGGCCGTGTCGCCGATCAGGATCTGCGCCGGCGTGAGCGCGGCGGCGATGACGAACGGGATCGCGAAGCCGAGCCGGTGATAGCGGTCGCGTCGCCCGCGCAGGTAGCCGACGGCATACACGGATGCGACCCCGAAGCCGGTGACCATGTAGGCGGCGAGCAGCATGTGCGGCATCTCGTAGTAGGTCGCGCGGTTGAAGTAGACCGACCACGGTTCCACCGCAACGACCCGTCCCGCGCGCATGGTGAAGCCGCCCGGCGTGTTCATCCACGAGTTCGCCGCCACCACCGAGATCGCACCGAGGATTCCGCTCACCGCGATCGGGATGCCCGTCCAGAAGTGCGCCCAACCGCTGAGCCGGCGCCAGCCGTAGAGATAGATCCCCGTGAAGATCGCCTCCAGGAAGAAGAAGATCCCCTCGACGCTGAAGGGCAACCCGATCACCGAGCCGTACCTGCGCATCAGGCCGGGCCACAGCAGCCCCATCTCGAAGGACAGGACGGTGCCGGTCACCGCGCCGACGGCGACGAGCACGCCGAGCGCCTGCGACCAGCGCCGAGTCAGCGTCATCGCGACCTCGTCCGAGCGCTTCAGCCCGCGGTGCTCCGCGACCAGCAAGACCGTCGGGAACGCGATCCCGAAGCAGGCGAGGATGATGTGAAAGCCCAGCGTCGTCGCCATCTGCGCTCGTGCCGGCACGACCTGGCGCGCGGTGGCGAGGATCCCGGACGCGTGGATGACCGTCGACATGGATCGCGCGCCTCACCTGCCCCTTGACGGGCAGCGGGGGTCGGCTAGGCCGAACCCGAGGCGGAGCTGGCCTCCGGGACCGGGGCGAGGTGCGGGGCCAGCCACGCCTGCAGGCGCTCGAGCGGCGCCGCTCCGGTGAGCCTGTCCACGACCGTCCCATCGCTGATCAGGAGCAGCAGCGGGATCCCGCGCACCTCGTAGCGGGCCGCGATCGCGGGCGCCTCGTCGACGTTCAGCTTGACGACCTTCAGGCGACCCGCGTTTTCCCGCCCCAGGCGCTCGACCAACGGAGAGACCATCCGGCAGGGCCCGCACCACGGCGCCCACAGGTCCACCAGCACCGGGAGCGACGAGGTGATCTCCCGATCGAACGTGTCCGGACCGGCTTCCACGACCCACGGCAGCACCGTCTGACAGACGCTGCAGCGCGGGAACCCCGCCGGTGTCGGTTGCAGCCGGTTTCTGGTGGCGCAGCTCGGGCAGGTGACGATCGTGCCCTTCGCGGGCATCAGACCGCGTGCCCGGGCCGTCGGCTTGGACAAGGTGCTGCGCGCAGCCGACGACTGCTGCCGATCAGCGGCGCGAGCATCTCGACGCGGCGCCAGCCCGGGGGCACGGGCCGGCGCCGCAGTGGGGGGGCGGGTGGGCTCATCCCGCCTCGACCTCGATGCGCGTCATCGTTGCTCCGTTCGCTGGAAGGTGCACGGCTGGTGGTAGGCCGCGGCGCACGAACGCAAGCGCGGGCAGGTCAGCGCCGGCCTGTGAACCGGCTTGACGGCGACATCCGGCGCCCTAGGGACACAACTGAGATCTGCCCGAGAGACCGAGAGGAGCTGTCATGGCTAAGGCGGTAGGCATCGATCTGGGCACCACCAACTCGGTGGTGGCAGCGACGTTGGAGGGCGGCCAGGCGGAGGTCATCCCCAACGCCGAAGGCAACCGCCTGACCCCGTCGGTCGTGGCCTTCACCGATGACGGGCAGCGGCTGGTGGGGCAGGTCGCCAAGCGCCAGGCGATCCTCAACCCGCAAGCGACGATCTACTCCGCCAAGAGGTTCATCGGACGCAAGTGGGGCGAAGTCGACGAGGAGGCGAAGATGGTCTCCTACAAGGTCGTCAAGGGCCCAAACGACGCGGTCCGCTTCGAGATACGCGGCAAAGAGTACGCGCCCGAGGAGATCTCGGCGCTCGTGCTGCGCAAGCTGAGTATTGTTCGCGATCGCCGGGCCAAGGCTTCATTCCTTCGCCGTCGGAGGATTCAGAATCTTCGGGTCCGCAACGTGACATGCGACTCTCGGCCAGTCTCGTCGCCGAGCTCCCATTCGCCGTGTACAAACGCAGACAGTTGATCGTAACGCGCGCCAGGCCGAGTTCCAAGCAATATCGTGGAGGGGATAAGAATCTTGTGACGTGTGATGGAGGACCAGCCCGACCCGCGTGAATTTGTCAGGAGTATAAGGAGGCTAAAGAGAGAACATGCATTGCGGCTTATGGCCCTCCGGGACGCACGCTTGGAGCCACTGGCATTAGCACATCTGGGCACGAGGGACTGGTCAACGGTTGGGCGGCGG
>JBKQOO010000085.1:0-11222 GCA_052145475.1 Solirubrobacteraceae bacterium | reverse complement strand
GGGGTGTTGAGCAGCTGCAGGGCGGCGTACAGGGTCGTCGACTTGCCCGAGCCGGTCGGGCCCGTGACCAGGACTGCGCCGTGGGTCTCCCGGCAGGAGCGTTCGAACTGCTCGCGCTCGTTGTCGGCCATCCCCAGCTTGTCGAGGTCCACGACGACGTTGGACTTGTCCAGCACGCGCATCACGATGCCCTCGCCGTGCACACTCGGGAGCGTCACGACGCGGAGGTCGACGTGGCGGCCGTCGACGACCAGCCCGATGCGCCCGTCCTGGGGTAGCCGCTTCTCGGCGATGTTCAGTTCGGCCATGATCTTCACCCGCGAGACCGCGCCGGCGGCCATCCGCCGCGGCACGGTGGTGATGTCCTGGAGCACCCCGTCGATGCGGAAGCGCACCCGCACTTCCTTGCCGTCGGGGGCGAAGTGGATGTCGGAGGCTCCCCGCTCGACGGCCTGGCCGACGATCTGGTTGACCAGCTTGATCACCGGCGCGTCTTCGGAGCTCTCGTGGAGCGCGACGACCTCGCCGCCGTCCTCTTCGACCTCGCCCAGCTCCTCGGGCGATCCGACCACGTCTTCGAGCCGGTCCAGGCGCGAGATCAGCGAGGCGATGTCGTCGGGCGGGGCGACCGCGACGCGGACCTCGTGACCGGTCATGATCGCGATGTCGTCGACGGCCAGCACGTTGGACGGGTCGGCCATCGCGACCAGCAGGGTGCGCTTGTCGGAGAAGGCGACCGGCACGGCCTGGTAGCGCTTGGCGACGGTCGTGCTGATCAGGTTGGCGGCGGACATGTCGACGGAGAAGACGCCGAGATCGAGGTGATCGAGCCCGTAGCGCTCGGCGAGCGCACGGGCCAGCCCGTCGGCGGTGATGATGCCCTGGTCGAGCAGGATGCGCTCGGGCGGCGTGCCCGAGTTGCGCGAGGTCTCGATCGCGTCGTCGACCTGGCGCTTGCTGGCCAGCTGCAGCTCGACGATCACGTCCGTCAGGAAGCGGGCCGAGGAGCCTCGCTGGCTCGGGCTGGTGATGCCGGCCCAGCCCGGCTCGCCCTCGACCGGGGCGGCGCCCGCGCCGGCGGCCGGTCCAGGCGCGTCGGTGGCCCACCCCTCCTCGCCTCCCGGCTCCTCGCCGAAGCCGGCCTCGACGTCGAGCTCGATCGCGGGGGCGCCGCCCTCGCCCGCGCCGTCAGCGTCGGGGAAGACTTCGAACTGTCCCGCGTCGGCGCCGCCCGGAGCATCCATCTCGGGATCCTCCCCGGGCCGCTCCACGGAGATGACGGGGTCGCCGTCGATCCCGAAGATCGCGTGCAGGTCGGGCTCGGCCGGCTGACGAGCCTCGCTCATCGCGGGCCCCTCTCGGCGTCGGCGCCAGAGCTGCGCTCACTCCCGGCGGGCGGCTTCGCGCATGACCTCACGGGACGGCGTCCGGCCGGTCCACAGCTCGAGGCTGAGGGCGCCCTGCGCGACGAGGATCTCGAGTCCGTCGATGGTGCTCGCCCCGCGCGCCCCGGCGGCGGCAAGCAGTGGGGTGGATCCTGAGCGATAGACCAGATCGGCGACATATGAGTACTCCCCGGTCTGATCGCCCGTCAGCCCGAGTTGGTTGAGCGCACGATCCTCACTGGCCGAGCGTTCTACGCCGAGCCCGACCGACGTGCAGTTGACGAGCAGATCGGCCCGCTGCGGGGCCTCGACCGGGCGCGCTCCGAGATCCTCGGCCAGCCGCACGGCACGCGCTGGCGTGCGGTTCCAGACGAGCACCTCGGCGGCGCCGGCATGCAGGAGCGCCCACACCACAGCCCGCGCGCTGCCGCCGGCGCCGAGCACCTGGGCGCGCAGCCCTGCCGGCGCGAAACCGAGCGCCTCGATCAGGCCCGGCGCGTCGGTGTTCTCCGCCAGGACGGTGCCGTCATCGGCGAAGGTCAGGGTGTTCGCGGCGCCGATCTCGCGGGCGGCCGGGCTGACCTGGTCGGCCAGCCCGAGCGCGTCCTGCTTGTGCGGGATCGTGACGTTGGCGCCGTGGAAGCCGGCGGCGCCCAGGGCGCGAGTCGTCTCGGCGAACAGCTCCGGAGGGACGGGCAGGCGCTGGTAGTGCCAGTCCGCCAGGCCGAGGTCGGCGAGCGCGGCGTTGTGCATCGCCGGCGAGCGGCTGTGCGAGACCGGCCAACCGAGGACGCCGAGCCGGCGCATCAGGCGTGCTTGCAGGTCGGCGGGTGTCCGCCGTTCTTGCGCTTCGCTGCTTCGTAGGCGGCGACGTTCGCTTCGAACTCGGCCTGCGTGTCCGAGAAGACCTGCTCCCCGCAGCCGTCGGCGCCGGCGACGTAGTAGAGGTAGGGGACGTGAGCCGGGTGGGCGGCCGCATAGATCGACGCGGCTCCCGGGTTCGAGATCGGCGTGGGCGGAAGCCCCAGGTGGGTGCGGGTGTTGTAGGGCGAGTCGATGTGGAGCTGGGCTTCGGTCAGTTCCTGCGTATAGGTCGGGATGCCCTTCTCCAGCTCGACGGCGTAGTAGATCGAGGCGTCGATGCCGAGCGGCATCCCGGCCTGCAGCCGGTTGTAGATGACCGCTGCGATCTTCGCCCTGTCTCCCGGCACCTGCGCCTCGCGCTCAACCATCGAGGCGACCGTCAGCAGCTGGTAGGGCGTCACCCCGAGTGCGCGGGCGCGGGCCACCTCTTCGGCGCCGAAGTTTTCCTGGAAGGCGGTCAGCTGCTCTTCGACCAGCCGTCCGACCGGCGCGCCGCGGTCCATGTCGTAGGTCGCGGGGAACAGGAAGCCTTCGAGATCCGGGGTCCCGGCCGGAGCCCCGTAGTGGATCGGGTTGAGCAGCGGCGAGCTGCGGGACGCCCGCCTGTAGTCCCCCGTAAGGCCGTCTGCGGCAGCGATCTGGGCGATCTGAACACGAGTCTTGCCCTCGGGGATCAGCACCTTCACGACCGGGATCGCCGCGACCGGCTTGCCGGATGAGCGGTTCAGCGAGTGCACCAGCAGCACCACCGCGACGGCCACCGCGGCGAGAGCGACGAGGGCGGCCAGCCGCGAGGCGCGTGCTCGACCGCGTCGCCTCGGCTCTGAGACCGCGACCCCGGCGGCGGCTCCGGCGTGGCCGCGCCGAAAGGCGCGACGCATCGGCGGCTTCTCCGTCGAGCCCACCCTGGGAGGCGCCGGTGGCAGCCGGTCCGGCTCGGCGGCCGCCTCCTCCGCCGGCGGCAAGCCGCTGATCGCGTACCCCCCCACTCGCTCGGCGCCCCCGGAATCCTGGCGCTCCGGGTCGACCGGAGCCTGCGGATCGGCCGCCTCGGGCACCGTGGGCGCACTCTGCGCCGGAGCGGGCGCCTGTGGTGTTCCGGACTGTGGCTCGGCGGCGCCTGCCACGGGCTCCTCGATTGACGGCTCGGGCGCAGGGGGCGGGGAGAGAGGCGGCTCGAGCGGCCACGGCTCCTCCTCGGCCGCAGCGCCGGCGGCCGGCTCGGGCACACTCGGGTGCTGCGCGAGCTGCTCATCGGCAGCTGGCTCCTCGGGCAAGCTCGGCTGCTCGGCGAGCGGCTGCTCGGGCGTGGCCATCTGATCGGAGGGCTCGTCGACGGGGGACGACTCCGCCGGCGCCTGGTCGCCTGCCGGCGCAGCTCGGCCGGAGCGGGCTGCGCGCCGACGCTCGCGTTCGGCGCGGTCCTGTTCGCGTTCCTCGGTGGTCCGTTCGGTCCGTGATCGATCGCCGCGAGCCAAGGCGAGGACCCTAACGCGATCGGGCGGCCAGCCAGCTCTCCAGCAGGTGGGCGGCCGCCCGGGAGTCCTCGCTGGTGTGGAACGAGCGCCCGGGCGCAGGCATGCGCTGGGCAAGACGGGTGGTGAAGCGCTCGTCGTGCATCTCGACCGGGATCGACTCTCCCAGGCCGGCGGCGAGCCGGGCGGCGAAGGCGCGCGTCTCGCGGGTCTGCTCGGTTTCCCCCCCATCGAGCCCGAGCGGCAGGCCGACCAGCACCAGCTGCGCCTCGAGCCGGACGGTCAGCTCGCGCAGCCTGGCAAGCCCGCGCTTGGTGGCAGGCCGCTCGACCGGCTCGATCGGGGTCACGATCGTCTCGGTCGGGTCGCTCACGGCGCAGCCGCAACGGGCGCTGCCGTAGTCGAGCGCGAGCACCCTCATCTCACTGCTCCCGGGGGATGATCGGCGCCTGGGCGCCGCGCGCGCCGAAAGCGAGCGGGCAGGCCGCCCATCAGCCGGCCAGCGCCGCCTCGATCGCGCCGAGGCCGGCGGCGATGGCCTGGTCGAGCTTATCCGGGTCGCGCCCGCCCGCCTGGGCCATCGTGTCGCGCCCGCCGCCACCGCCCCCGACGACCTGCGCGGCGGCCTTCACGACCTCGCCCGCCCTGACGCCGCGGGAGACAAGCTCGGGAGCGACGCTGGCGATCAGGTGCGCGCGCCCGTCCGCGGCCGCGCCGAGCAGGATCGCGGACTCGCCGAGCCTGCCCTTCAGGCGGTCGACGAGCTCGAGCAGCGCCTTCGCGTCGGGAACCTCGACGGTGCCGGCCAGTACGGTGGCGCCGGAGACCAGGGCAGCCCTCCCCGCGAGCTCCTCCAGGTCGGTGCCGGCCGCGCCCGTGGTGGCGGCGTCGCGCAGCTCCTTCTCCAACCGCCGGCGCTCCTGGGCGAGCGCCCGCACCGCCGCGGCGGCATCCTCGGGCCGAGCGCGCAGCTCAGCGGCGAGCTCGCCCAGGATCGAGTCGTGGGCACGCAGCAGCTCCACCGCAGCGGGCCCCGTGACGGCCTCGATCCGCCTCACGTTGGCCGAGCTGGAGGTCTCGGAGAGGATCCGGAACGGTCCGATCTCGGCGGTGCTGCGCACGTGGGTGCCGCCGCACAGCTCGCGCGAGTAATCGCCGTCCCCCACCTCGACCATCCGCACGACATCACCGTACTTCTCGCCGAACAGTGCCATCGCACCCAGCGCCCTGGCCTCATCGAGCGTGGTCGTGATGGCTCGCACCGGGTCGTTGCGCGATATCCAGCCGTTGACCTGGTCCTCGACGTCGCTCAGCTCCTGAGCGGTGAGTCCCTGGCCGTGGCTGAAGTCGAAACGCAGCTTGTCGGGGCCGACGTAGGAGCCTGCCTGGCGGATGTGACCGCCGAGACGCTCCCGCAACGCCGCCTGCAGCAGGTGGGTGGCGGTGTGGTTGGCCTCGGTGGCGTGGCGGGCACGGCGGTCGACTCTGGCCAGCACGGGCTCGCCCTCGTGCAGCTGGCCGTGCTCGAGCACGACTTCGAGCGCCTGGTCGTCGCCGACCCGGAAGACGTCCTGCACCTGGGCGCGGCAGTCGCCGTCGGCACATTCGATCGTTCCAGCGTCGCCGACCTGCCCGCCGCCGGGCGGGTAGAAGGGCGACTCGGCGAGCTTCACCAGGTAGCGCCCGCCGCTGCCGTCGCCGTTCTCGGAGAGGCCGCGCACGGCGGCCAGGGTCGTCGGCTGCTCCTCGGTCTGGTAGCCGGTGAAGCGGGTAGGGGAGCCGCTCTCCCCGGCGAAGGCGGTGATCGCGGCGCGGGTCCCGGCGGCGTCGCCACCGTCTCTGGCGGCGCGGCCACCGGCCCTGCCGCGGGCGCGCTGCTCCTCCATCAGGGCATCGAAGTCGCCTTCGATCGCCAACCCCTCCTCGGCCAGCAGCTCACTGGTCATCTCGAAAGGGAAGCCATAGGTGTCGTGCAGGCGGAAGACCTCCTCGGCCGGGACGGTCGCAGTCCGGCTTTCACGGGCCCGTTCGATGTGCTCCTGCAGGGTCGCCATGCCCTGGGCGAGGGTGCGCCCGAAGCCCTCCTCCTCGGCGGCCAGCCACATGTCGGTCGACTCGGCGTGCTCGATCAGTTCGGGGTAGGCGCCGCCCATGATCTCGCGGACCGTTTTCGAGTAGCGGGTGAGAAAGCCGGGCTCGAGGCCGAGGATCCGGCCCTGCTGGATCGCGCGCCGCATCACCCGCCGCAGCACGTAGCCGCGGTCCTCGTTGGAGGGCACGACGCCGTCGGCTGTCAGGAAGGTCATCGCGCGGCTGTGGTCGGCGAGGATGCGCAGCGCCCGGTCGGTCTCGTGCTCGGCGCCGTAGGTACGACCGGAGAGGCTCTCGCCCAGCTCGATCAGGGGCGCGAACTGGTCGGTCTCGAACACCGACGGCTTGTCCTGCAGGATCGCCGCCATCCGGTTCAGGCCGAGGCCGGTGTCGATGTTGTTGGCCGGCAGCGGCTCGAGCACGGTGCCGCCTCCGGGCAGAGCCTGCTGGTCGTACTGCATGAAGACCAGGTTCCAGTACTCCAGGAAGCGCTCGTTCTCGCCGCCGGGCAGGTCCCCCGGGGCGCCGTAGGCGACGCCGCGATCGATGTAGAGCTCCGAGCAGGGACCGCACGGCCCGGTCGGGCCGGCCTGCCAGAAGTTCTCCGAGCGCGGGCACTGCACGATCCGCTCGGGCGGCAGGCCGATCTGGAGCCAGCGGTCGATCGCCTCCTGGTCGGGGCCGAGGCCGAGCTCCTCGTCGCCTGCGAAGACGGTGACCCAGATGTCGAGCGCCTCGAAGCCGAAGACTTCGAGCGAGAGGCTCCAGGCGAGCTCGATCGCCTCGTCCTTGAAGTAGTCGCCGAACGAGAAGTTGCCCAGCATCTCGAAGAAGGTCAGGTGCCTGGCGGTGTTGCCGACGTTGTCGATGTCGACCGTCCTGAAGACCTTCTGGCAGCTGGTCAGGCGCGGCGCCGGGGGTGCCTCCTGGCCCAGGAAGTAGGGCTTGAGCGGGTGCATGCCGGCGACCGTCAACAGCGCGGACGGGTCATGGGCGCTGGGCACCAGCGAGGCGGAGGGTATGCGCCTGTGCCCGCGCTCCTCGAAGAAGCTCAGGAAGCGCTCGCGAATCTCGTCGGAGGTCATGTGGGAGTGATCTTAGGCCGAGCCTGCGCGGCTAGGCCACGATCGTGGCGTGTCCGACGACGAGCTCGCCGGAGTACAGGCAGGCGAGCTGACCGGGGGCGGTGCGCTCGGCCTGCTCGAGCAGCTCGATGCACGCGGTGGGGTGGCTGCCGGGATCGAGCTGATCGGAGATGCGGCAGGGCAGGCGGCGCCCGTGGGCGCGGACCCGGACCCGGTCGACGTGGCCGCTGGGGCGATGCAGGACGATCTCCCGCACGGGGATGGTCGAGGAGAGCAGGCCCGTACGGGGGCCGACGGTGACCGTGTTCGAGCGGGCATCGGTGGAGAGCACGTAGATCGGCCGTCCCGTTGAGATGCCGAGGCCATGTCGCTGTCCGACGGTGTAGAGGTGCGCGCCGGCGTGCTCTCCGAGCACCTCGCCCTCGCGCGTGCGGATCGGGCCGGGCCGGCGGCGCAGGCCGCCGTGGCGCTCGAGGAAGGCGTCTCGGCGGGTTCCCGCCAGGAAGCACAGGTCCTGCGAGTCGGGGCGTTTGGCGACAGCCAGCCCGGCCTGCTCGGCGAGCAGGCGAACCTGCGCCTTCTCCATCTCTCCCAGCGGGAAGCGCAGGCGTGCCAGCGCGGCGGGCGCGAGGCCGGAGAGAACGTAGCTCTGGTCCTTGGCGAGGTCGACCGCGCACCTCAGCAGCGACGTCGTCCCCGCGGAGTCGACGCGGGCGTAGTGGCCCGTGCTAAGCGTGTCGGCGCCGAGGCGCCGTCCGAGGTCCAGCATCGCGTCGAGGCGCACGTTGCCGTTGCAGCGGATGCACGGGTTGGGGGTCAACCCGGCAGCGTGCCCGGAGAGCCACCGATCGACCACGCCGGCGCGGAACTCGGCCCGCAGGTCGATCGAGAGATGCGCCATGCCCAGACGGTGGGCCAGCTCGCGGGCACCGCGGACGGCCCGGGCGGAGCAGCAGCTCAGCTCGCCGTCGTACTCGGGGTCCGACCAGAGCTCGAGCGTGACGCCGACGGCCTCCTTTCCGTCCTGCGCAGCGAGCAGCGCAGCGACGGCGCTGTCGACGCCGCCGCTCATCGCGACGAGCGCCCGGTGGGGACTGGGCGCGAGCCTGGCCTGGTCGCGAGCGGCAGCGCCGAGCGCGCGGTGCAGGGCGTCGGCGGCGAGCTCGGCGGCGTGGCGCTTGGCGGGGCTCAGCCCACCGAGCTCCGCGGCGATCGCATCGGGGCCCAGCCGGGCTGCGTCGAGCAGTCCGCGCCCGTGCAGCAGCGAGACGGTCGCGCTGCCGGCGGCCAGGGCCGCGCCGCAGCCGCTGGCGTCGAAGCCGGCGTCGGCGATCCGGCCGTCGGGGTCGTCGGGCTCGAGGGCCAGCGAGATCCGCACCAGATCGCCGCAGGCCGCGCCGCCGGCGGCGCCGGTGAAGGCGCCGTCGCGAAGGCGCCCGCGCCCGCGCGGGTGTTCGAGATGGTCGATCAGCTGCGTCTCGCCAGGGCTCACCCGAGCGAGTGTACGGCTAGGACTGCCGGGCTTCCCCGATCGCCTGCCTGATCGCGTAGGCGTCCTGCAGGCCGGTCAGCGTGGTCGTCTTGCCGCTCTTGGTCACGATCAGGATCGTCGGGGTCCCGTAGACCTGCACGCCGCGGGTGATCGTGCCGAACGAGGCCACCTCGCCGGCCGAGGCTTCCTGGATCGCGACGCCGGGCTGAGAACGCAGCTCGTTGACAGCTTTGTGCACGGCGACATCGTCGGCGCCCTTGGGGTTCCAGAACAGGATCACGACGGTCTTGCCCCGGGCGAGCTGGGCTTCGACGGCGCGCTGGCGGCTCACCGAGGCGTTGCTGCCGGCGGCGCCTGGCGCAGCGGACTTGGCGGGCGTCTTCGCGGGGGCCTTCGCGGAGGTTGTCGAGGTCGCGCTCGGCGCGGCGCTCGCAGCGGTGCTGGGCGCGGCGCTCGTGACGGTGCTGGGCGTCGCGCTGCCAGACGCAGCGGTCGGGGTCGATTCGCCCGTCTCGTGTTCGGCCTGATGGGCTTCCTTCTGTGAGATCGCGACGGCGCCGTGCGCCTTGGCGATGTCGCGGGTCAGGCCCTCGACGCCGGGGGCTGAGCCGTGGTAGATGGTCGAGCCGTTGTTCGCAGTGGCGGCGCTCGAGCCCTTGCGGGCCGGGGGCGGTGTCGTGCGGGCGGTGACCGTGGGCGCGGTGGGCGCGGAGGCGGCAACGGACGCGTGTGTGCTGCCACCGCCGTGCCCCTGGAGCAGCACGAGCCATGCAGCCACGAGCAGGGCGACGGCCAGGAGACCGACCTGGTACGGACGTGAGAGCTGCGCCATCGTCCCCTTTTCGGCATCTGGGCGGCAAAAGTTGAATGCCGATATACGGCTTGGACGGTTCGCGCCGGTACGTTCAGTGGAGCGATGAACGAGAAGCGGCATCAGGACGCATCACCGCGCCGGCGCCGGCGGTCCGGAACGGTCGTCGCCTGGCTGCTGGCGCTGTGCCTGGCGGGGCTGGTCGTCTACATCGTCCTGCCTGGCGCCACGGCGCGCAGCGGCCGTCCCTGCGGCGGTCCGCCGACGCCCGCGGTCGCCATGGTCACGCCGCACCGCCTGTCGGGGCTGCGGGAAAGCGTGGCCGGCGTCCTTCCGCAGCGGGTTGGCAGGCTCTACGAAGAAGGGACGATCACGACGGCGAACGCCTGGAGCGACGACGCGCCCGCGCCGCCGGCGGTTTCGCCGAGCGCCCCCCGCCCGGGCGGCTACGAGATGCGCTGGTGGGCTCCGAACGGCGATGACGTGGTCGCGGACGTGTTCGTCTTCTCCAACCCTGCGGAAGCACAGCGCTTTCTGGCGCTTGCCTCGACTGCGGGCTGCCGGCGGGCTGCCAGGCAGGAGCCCTCAGAACGACCGCCGCTGTCGCGGAACCTCTCCTGGGTCAATCCGGGCGGAGTAATCGAGACGGACGTCTACCTTGCGCGGGGAGCGCGCGTCTACAGGGTGGCGGACGCACCGGCCGGCGCGGGCCTGGCCTCGGCGCCGGTGCTGAGGCGAGCCTTCGAAACGGTCGACGCGCTGGCCTGCCTGGTGCCGGATGCGCGGTGCTCGACGGGGAGCAACAGTGTCCCCGCCTAGCTGGGGCGCGGCGACGATGATCGCCGTGGCAACGGCGATGCTGGCCTGCGGCTGCGGCAAGGGCACCCTCCCGCGCGGCGCCGAGGACAGCGGGTCGGCACCCCATGCGCCTCGCATCGCGGCGCCTCAGCAGCCGGCCGTGAAGGTCGTGCTGCCGCTGACGGCGTCGCGCGCAGCCGAGTTCGCGCGGGGGGTCGAGCTCGGCCCGGCAGACGTGCCGGGGGCGTCGATCGCACCGGCGTCGAGCAGCCCGGCAGAAAGGGAACGGGAAGCGTCGCGCTGCGGCGGGCCGAGGGGCGGCGCTGTCGGCGGCGGGCGCTCACCGAACCTTCGACGCGGCGCGGGACTGGACCAGGAAGGGATCTCCTCGAGCGTCGAGGTTCTGCCGAACGCCAAGGTTGTGCAGAGCGACCTCGCCTACGCTCAGAGCAAGGCCGGCCTGAAGTGCTACGCGCGGGTGCTGCGCAGCAGCCTGGCCAGCGAACAGCACGAACACGTGCGGCTGGTCGGAGTGCGGCTGTCTCCTCTGAGGATCGCCGCAGCGGGCGGACAGGAAGGGGCGGGGATCAGGATCGCGGCCCGGGTGGCGCTCGACGGCAGCGGCGTCTCCGTGTCGCTGTACACCGACGCCGTCTCGTTCGCCTACGGGCCGGCCGAGATCGACCTGTATGCCACCAGCTTCGTTCAGCCGGAGGCCTTGAGGACGGAGCAGGAGCTGTTGACGCTGATGCGGGAACGGGCCCGGCTGCACACGCTGTAGCGCTCCGCACCGAGTGCGGCGCGCCGCGCCTACAGGTCGTGGTGGCTTCGCAGCACGCCGTGTACGACGGTGTCGATCGGGACCGTCTCCTGGCCCCCGCCCTGCATGTCCTTGAGCGTCGTCTCCTCCTCGCCGACGATTGCGACATAGCGCGCGCCGAGCGCCGAGGCGTGGCTGAGCTGGCCTTTCAGGGAGCGCCCGCCCAGCTCCATCTGTGCGGCCAGGTCGGCCGACCGTGCCTCGCTGAGCAGGGCGAAGGCGGCTCGGCGCACCGTCGTCGCGCTCGAGCCGAGCGCGACGAACAGCTCCACCGGCGGGGCGGCGGCGACGGGCGGAGGGTCGCCGGCCAGCAGGATCCGCTCGACGCCGGCGGCCCAGCCCATCCCCGGCGTCGGCGGTCCGCCGAGCTGCTCGACGAGGCGGTCGTAGCGGCCGCCGCC
>JBKQOO010000084.1:0-9279 GCA_052145475.1 Solirubrobacteraceae bacterium | reverse complement strand
CCTTTACGCGAAGACGGAATCCGGAAAAATCGTGATCTCCAAAGAAACCGTGCCGATCGAAAAAGCGATCGTTCTGCAAGGCGGGCTGAAGGAACTCCCGTCAGGTGAATTGCAGCTTGTGGCAGCTAAGGACGGAAATACGCTCTCGAAATCGCCGCAGAAAGTGCCGGGCGGCCTGTCGGGGCTCGTGAAGTGCAACGAAATCTCGAATTTCCTCGAGCGTGCCTCGTGTGAATTGTTCTTCGAAAACGGTATCACGGGCGTCACCGCGACGACCGAACTCGCCGGTGCCGCGAGCGCGGTGACGCTCGACTTCGGGAACTATCTCTCCGAATCTGGTACGGCGCTGTCGCTGCCGGTGAAGGTGCACCTCGAAAACCCGCTGCTTGGCTCCGGCTGCTACGTAGGATCGAACTCGCACCCGATCGTCATCAACCTGACGACGGGCACGAGCGGTATCGTGACGGGCACTCCGGGAGAACAGGTCGAACGTGGCGAAGACCAAATCCTCGATCTGGAGAACAGCTCACTTGTGAACAACGCGTTCGCCGCGCCCGAAGCGAGCGGCTGCGGCGGGCTGTTCGCGTTCCTGATCGACCCGATCATCGACAGCCGGCTCGGGCTTCCTTCCGCCGCTGGGAGCAACACCGCGGTGCTGAACGGGAAAGTCGAGCTGACGAGCTCCGAAGCAGTCGTCAAACACGAATAGCCCGAGCGGCCGCCGAACGCGCGTGGCGTGGCCTGGTCTGCTGTGCTGGCCGGGCCACGGGGCGCCGTTCAGCCGATGGCCCTGATCTCGAGCGCCGGCTCGCCGGGTTCCACCCGGTATTGGAAGGTCGCGGTGATCGCGAGCTGTTCCCAGCGACCGTCCACGAATACGGGCGCGACGGCGGCGCGGCGGTGTTCGAGCTTCGCCGGCGAGGGCGAGCCGGGCTGTGTCTCTGCGTAGCTTTCTTCGATCTCGCTCGTCATTTCGTTAATCGGGGTCAGCGTCGCGATCAGCGACGTTCGCCGACGGCCCTCGCCGCCGACCCAGATGACGCCCAGCGGCCCACGGCAGCTGATCGGGTCGAACAGGCGTTCGTGGCCGTCGGCGGTGTACTCGATGCCCACCCGGGCCGGCGACCGCGTGATCCAGCCGAGCTTCCCCGTCCAGCCGGGCTTCGGAGTGAATGGTTCCGCGGGTTCTTCCAGCCACTGGAAGACGTCGTTGATTTCTCCGACAAGGGCTGCTGTGGTTGTGTGGCATTCCTGCCCTTCCGATTGGCAGCCCTGCAGTTCCCAAAGGGGCGTGAGCGCACCGGTCGCACCGTCGGGTCGGGTCTCTCCTTCCTCGCTAAGCGCTGAGCACTCGATCGCGGTGCCGGCTGTCGTTTCGAAGCGGACCGTGCCTGTGAGGGGGAGCTGCCTCAGCACCAGGCGTTGATCCGGCTGGAGGGGCGTCCAGTCGTACCGTGCGGCTCCGGGGTCGCTGTGTCGTGGAGACCTGATGGTGCATCCGGGATCGCTGTAATGTCCGGCGGTCCCGGGAGCGGCTGTTTCGCACCTGCCCCATTGCGGGTCCGAGGCGACGCTCGGCGCGGGGGGTGCCGCGCCGGCGCCGACCGCGCTGATCGCGACCAGCTAGACACGTGTCCCCCGACCCGCGCGAATGCGAGGCCTGGTGCAGCCGGCCGCGTGCTTTTTGCCAGGGCCCTCTCCCGGCTTGTCGTCTGGTGTCTTGCTCTCTCCGTCCAAGGCAGCGATCCTCCCTCTTCCGGACGGCAGCCCATCGGCGCCGTCCGGGAATCGCAATCACAAGACGATCTAAGCAGCGCGAGCGCCGGACTGTCAAGCGGAAGGGATGAACCTTGCCCCGATGTCAGGAGCCGGGGAAGCGGGACACGACGGCGCCGCGCGGCTCGACGGGTGGATCGATCGGCTAGTGGACGGCGGACCAGTTCGGTTCTGAGCTTACGGTCATGATCGAATTCCCGAAATACACGGCGTTGCTCATGCTCTGGACTTTGATGCCTTTCACTTTGTGTTCTTCCGGGACCCCGGCGCTGTTGATGTAATAGATTTTTACCGAGCTCAGCGGTGCTTCTGCGGTGTGTTTCGTTTTTTCGGTGCTGCCTTCGGGGTTCTTGAGCGCGAGTTCGCCTTCGGCGACGTATTTGCCGTTACCGGGTGTCGGACAGTGTTCGCCGCTGTATTCGATCGTGAGGAACGTGGTGCCGGATTCGGGTTTGAGCACGGTGAGGGTGCTCGGTTCTTCGTGTTCGGCTGCTCCGCTGCCGGTGTAGGCGAGTTTCGCGGCGAGGTGTTCGGTCTTCAGGGTTCCGGTCGTTTCCCCGACACTGTTGACTTTGCAGCCGGCGTAGACTTCTTCGCTGGTCGTGTTCTCGACGACGCAGCCGCCATAGACGAGTTGCTCGGTGCCCGTTCCCGGTGTTGCCCCACTGCCGCCTGTGATGGCAGATCCGGCTCCGAGTGAGAGGCTTGTGCATGCGATCGTTGTTTCGCCTGATTTCAGCTTTTGGGCACCGCTCGCTTCGCCTGTCACGGACTTGGTTTCGCCGAGCGCGAGCTGCGTGCCTGCGACAGACCATTGGGGGTTACCGCCGGACCCGGCGAGTGCTGGGACCACGCTGGCAAGGACGATCAGGCAAACGCAGGCCGCGAGTACCACCAATCTCAGGCGCTTCATCGGAGCGAATCCTTCCTTTTGGTGCCTCAATGTCGATCAGGCATCACGCGACGCGCGCGCTCGTCGCGCTCGGGGCACGACCAGCCTGGGGTTCAGCCTTACAGATCAGCAGATCGATGTCAACCCGGATTCTGGATGTCGTCGGGTTTTCCTGCGTCGCGCTGCCGCGAGACTAGGAGGCCGATAGCGTCGATCGCCTGCTCGGCGCCGATGAACGGGGCCGTAGCGATGTAGGTGAGCTGCGGGAGCAACAGTGGAAGCCGTTTCAGCTCCGCGCGAACGGCGTGGCGCTGGATGATCTCGAAGAGCGCGCCCGTGATCGCCTGCGCGGCGAGCCGCGGGAGCTGTCGGCCGGGTGGTTGTGTGGCGAAGCCTTCCTCGAAGAAGATCGTGAACGAGCGTGTCACGTCCTCGGCGCGCCGTGCGGCGGCGGGTCCGGCTGCGTAGCACTCGACGAGTCGGAGGTGGGAGACAGCCGGGTTCACCACGACAAGCTCTAGCAGTGCTTTGAGGCCGCTCCACACCCGCGTGGGCCAGTCAGGGGCGCCGAAGTAGGCGGCGGCGCACTCGTCGAAGATGTGCTGGGCGGGGTACTGCTGCGCCTCTAGGAACGCGTGTTCCTTATCGCTGAAGTGCTCGTAGAAGACGTGACGCGAGACGCCGGCCGCGGTGACAACGTCGGCGACCGTGGTCTCGGCATAGCCCTTCTGGTAGGTGACCTGTGCGATCGCGTGGATCAGCCGTGTCCTGTGACTGCGTGCGATGACGCTCGGCGGCAGACGGTGGCGCCCGCGGGGCAGGCGCCTCGTGGTGGCCGGCTTCGGGGTGCTCGTCTCATCACCGCCGCGCAGCCGGGCGCGTGGCCCGGTGCTCCACGGCGTGCGTGTCGGAGCGACTGCGTAGGAGGAGACCCATGCGACCAGGTCCTCGGCGAGTTCGGGGAGTTGGTCCTCGGCGCTGGTGCGCAGATGCCGGGCGACGATGCTGCGGAGCGCCCCTAGGAGCGCGGCGGGCGGTACGTCCAGGCGTTGCGCGCCGTCGGGGGTGCTGGCGAGCAGCGCCTGGGCTCGCCGCTGGAAGACGCTGGTCACGGCTCTGCGCTCCTCACGGACGCGGGGACCGCCCGCGAGCGACTCGACGAATATTAACCGGGCCGCGCATGGTTCGTCGCGTACGGCCTCGAGCAGCCTACGTAGTGCGGCGACCGCCGCCGCGGACCATTGCCCGGTGGTGGCGATTGTCGCTGGGTCCAGCGGCTCCATGCGTCGCAGGATCCGCTCCGTCGCCGTCCTGTAGGCGGCGAGCGCGCAAGCTTCCTTGTCGGTGAAGAGCGTGTAGAAGGTGGCGCTCGAGACGGTCGCGTGGGCGCTCAGCTGCGCGACGCTGACGCCGTGGTAGCCGTCCCTGGCGGTGAGATCGATCATCGCGTCGAGGAGGCGCTCGCGTTGGCTGTCGCGCTCGGGCGTGGGACCTGGTCGGGTCTGGTGCGCTGCTCCCGAGGTGGCTGAGTCGGGCACCGGGTCACCTGGGTGCTCGCCGCTGAGCGCTGCGGCGTGCCTGGTAGGCGGTGCGGGCGTGTGCTTCGCAGTGCGCACGGCTGTGGCGTGCGTGCCGGTAGCGCTTTCGACAGGCGGCCAGGGCGCGGTGGAGCTTCTGGGCGCGGGTCAGCCGTCGGTTGTGGTAGCTGGCAACGCCGGTGCAGCCCGTGACGGCGATCTTGGTCGTCTGCGTGAGCGCGAGCCCGTTCTGCCCCGTGATGGTCGTCGGCATCGTCAGTTTGGTGCCGCACAGGTCGTAGCTTCCACTGCTGAGGTACGCGCCGAGCGCCGAGTGCGGTCCCTCGGGTAGTGACGCTTCGAAGCTTTCGATCGGAGCGTCGGGTACGGACTTGAAGCTTGACGTGGTGATCCCTTTGCTGATGTTGGTCTGGCCGTCGAGAATCAGCCGGATGCCTTCGCCCTGCAGCACGAACTCGACGTCGGGGAACGCGGCGCCGCCGTGGGAGACGAGGTAGCCCGGCCCGGTGAGCGGCGAGTGCAGCACGGGCGTGTGGACGGTCGCGCTGCCGATCACTGAGCCTTGCGGGCAGCCCGCCGGGTTCTGGTCGAAGGTCGTGTCGGGACACGCCTGGCGGATCGTGCTCTGGCGGGAGGGCAGCGCCTTGGGTAGGGTCAGCACGGTCCCGGCGATGTTCGCCTGTCCGGCGCTCGAGGTGACGCGGACGACGAGGCTCGCGCCGTTCGCGCGGCTGGCCCGCCCGGCGGTCGTCGCGGTGAGTGTGGGCTTGAACGGCAGCGAGCCGCACCCGGTGACTGTGAACGGGGCGCTTACGGCCTGCACGGCACCTTCGCTACCGGAGAAGGACCCGGTGACTGCCATCGGCCTGCAATTCGTTGGATTGAACTCGAACGGTCTGCCCTCGCCGGTTGCGTGCTGGACTGTCACCTGCAGTGCTTTGAGTTGCACGGGAACGCCGTCGAGGATCGTGGGGATCCCTTCTCCGCGGGGGCCCGGGTCGGTCGTGACGGATACCGCGGCGGTGTTGGGGTCGACGTTGATGCGGGAGCGCACGTCGACGTGGCCGAGGTCGAACGGCCCGACGGCGACGAGCGTCCTGACGAGCAGCCCAAATGGTGCGCCGTCGTAGCCGCTCGTCAGATAGACGTCGCCGCCGAGCACGACCGGTTCTCCGCCGAGCCCGGAGGACTCTGTGGCGTGGCCGATCAGGCTGGAGGTACCGCAGGCCCATTCGGCGCCCGCCGGGGGTTCGGGGCAGGGCGTGACGTTGGCGATCATCGCTGAGATCCCGGGCGGCAGGTGCACGGAGATTCCGGTGAGCGCTTGCTGCCCGTCTGGCTTGCTCAGCGAGAGCGTGAAGTCGGTGAAGGCGTCTGCGCCGCGGTTGCTTGCACCGGCCGTGAAGCCGGCTGCTAGCGGGAGAGGGCTCGGCGGGCATGCTCCCCCCCCGGGGCCGGAGTCGACGTTGAACGTGGAGCCGGGTTCGGCGACCTGGCCACCGGACCAGGGGGTGAATGAGGCACTGCCAGAGTAGGTGCCGCAGAGCGGCGGCGTCGACAGCGAGGCGCGCTGCCCGCCGAAGAAGTGCAACGTGAGGTCTTCGAATGGGAGCTGCGGCGTGTTGGCGAACGTCGAGATGAGCTGTCCCGTGACGGGGTTGGGCGTGACGCTGCCGGCGAGCTTGACGAGCACGCCCGCTGCGTGATCTTCGGCGACCAGGTAGAGCACGAGAGGGGGACGGAATGGGGCGGTGTGCTCGTCGGCGAGGTACACGGCGCCGGTGAGCGGTTGAGGTAGCACCGGCGTCGTGATCGTCACGCTGCCGACCTTCGCGGCTTCCGCGCACGTCGGGAAACCAGGCAGGAAGCTAGCGTTGGCGACCTGCAGTTCTTCTTCGGCGCCTGTAAACGGTGAGCCGAAGGCTTCCGCTGAGCAGGCTTGCAGCCCGTTGGCTGCGGGTGGGCTCAGTTGTAGGCCGGCGGGCAGCGTCACGGTTGTGTCCCTCACCGCCGGCTCGGCGTGACCGCCGGCGCTGATGAGCCCTGCCTGGGGGATGCGGACCCCGACGGTGACCCCGGTGGGGGTGCTGGCCGAGAGCTGTTCGGGTGTCAGCGTCAGGCTGGGTTCGAATGCGAGCGCCCCGCAGTCGCTCAGCACCGACGGGAACACGTAGCGGGTCTGCCCTTCGAGGCGCTGTGCGGCTGCCTGTGCTCCTGCTGGCCAGGAGTCGCCTTCGACGGTCGTTTCCGGCGCTCGTTCACACGAGGTGGGGAGCGTCAGGAAAGCGGGCGGTTCGGCGGCGGTCGTTTTGGGACAGGGGGCGTGCGGCTGGCCCCCGTACCAGGTGGCTTCGCCTAGGCATTCCCAGCCGCGGGCGGTGTCGTGCCTCGGATCGGCCGGTACGCCCCAGAACGTGACCTGGCTGCTGAGCAACTGCACCGCCTGGGAGACTTCTTCGACGCTCACTTCGACGCCGTATTCGCCGCCGGTCGGGACGGCCGTGCGCAGGATCACGGGTACGCCCTCGACGAGGAAGCCGAACCGCGCCGGTTCGCCTTCTTCGGGGGTGAGGTTGAAGACCGGCACCGACCAGGACTCGAATCCTGCCGGCTTCGGGTCGTTGGCGACGAGCGATGCCACGCCGATTGCGGTGTCGGGCGGGCACAGGTTGACGGTGTCTTCGGCGACGGGCGTAGAGAAGTCGACCTTCGAGCATTGAGGGACGGTATCGACGTTCCCGATCAGGCCGGGCGGCAGCTTGAAATGCAGGTTGCGCGGCAGCGCGACCGCGCTGGGGAAGGTGCCCTGCTCGCTGGGGGTGTCGTATTCCTGGAGTGTCTGGTCGAGGTCCAGCGTCGTCGTGAGCTGGAACGGGTGCGATCCCGCCTGCAGGTCCGGTGCGCCGCCTTCGTCTTCGGGCGTCAGTTCGTAATGTTCCACGCCGAACGCGACGGCGGCTTCGCTGAGGTGCAGCGGCTCGAGGAGGTGCGCGCCGGTGGTTGCGCCGCCTTCGACACGCGCGACAGCTTCCAGCGGCTGTTGCACCGCTGCTGCGACGTTCGCCTTTATGCGCATCATCAGGCGCACGAACGGCGGTAGCACTTCGGCAAATTCGCAGCTGACGAGCGACTGTTGTCCCGGCAGCGCCGAGACCGCGCAGCCGCTGAGCGCGGACGTTTCGGCACCCCTGCCGGGGACGCCCCTGCTAGCCAGGGCTTCGGGCATCCCTTGCACTGTGATCCCGGCCGGAAGCTCGTAGCTGAAATGGACATGCGTCGAGGTCGCGTCGACGGGTGCGTCGCCGATGTTCGTCGCGGTAACGACGAACTGCGCTTCGTGTGCCGGCTGCAGGTTGCTCGGCGCGCTCGTCGCGTCCAGCTGCCACCAGGGACTCTGGGCGGCGGCGGGCGCGGCCCCGGCGCTCGCCGCGGCCAGCATCGCGGCGAGGGCGAGGACGAAGCGACTCCGTGGGCGTCCGCGTCGAATCACGACCGGCCCCTCGTGATCCCGGTCTTGTGCGAGACCGGCTTGCCTTGCTTCTTCTTTTTCTTATGTGTGCCGTAGCGTGCCTGCGCGAGGGCTTCGCAGCGGTGGCGTTTTTTCGCCTGCTTGAGCTTGCGGCACGCCTGCAGCGCCGCTGAGAGCTGCTGCGCGCGGGTGGGTTTTGGCTTGACGGTCGTCTTTGAAGGCAGAACGCTTCCGGTGGGGGCCGGCAGCGTCGTTGCGGGCGTTTCGCTGACCGGGGGCGCGTACGTGAACGGTCGGCAAGTTTCGCTTGTCGTGCACGACCGCCCGGCCTGCGGTCCTTCGGGAGACAGGCACGGCCTCTGTAGCGTGCATTCGTGCGCGTCGTAGACGGCGAAGCTCGCGCCCTGTTCTTGAGCGGATAGCCCGGCGGAGAGGAAGAAGACCTCGCCCCCGTTTTCCTGGCCCTCTTCACCGCCTGCGGCTTCGCCGCCGCTGAGGCTCGCGTCGAGGAACGCGCTTTCTCTTGGCGAGGCGCCCGAGGAGATGAGCCCCAGGCACCCGTCCGTGCTCGCCACGAACGTCGGTGATACGAGGGCACATTCGTGGCTGCCGTGCGGGATACCGAGCGGCTCGTACTCGTAGACGTCCTCCTTGCCGTTCGTCGCTTCGGGCAAGAGGTCGGCGGGACTGTCGAAGTACAGTCGCCCGCTGTCGGAGAGGTAGCGGGACTGATATGTCGCGACGCCTCGCTCGGATTTGGTCCAGCCGGGGAGGCTCCCGGCGAGCCAGCGGCCCTGCCAGATTTTCATGCGATCGACTACAAGCCCCCAGCCTTCTTCGTTCTCGGGTTTGGAGTCCGGCGGGTCTAGCACGCCTCGAGGCCGCGCTCCACTCGGGTCGCACGAGACGCACGTGATCGTTTCCTTCTGCGCGTCGTAGAGGAAGACCTCCTCGTCGCGTGCGCCGTCCGCGGCGGGGTTCGCGTCCCGGTTGTCGTAGCCGGTGAGGCTTTGCTGGGACATGAAGGCGAGGTAGCGCCCGTCGGGCGAGACGCGCGCTGTGACTTCGCCGAGGTCCGCCTGTACGACCGGGCTGCGCCGCGGTTCCCAGTCGGGGTTGTCCTGGCTAGCGAGCCGCGCGAGCAGGCGCGGGGCTTCCCAGCGTGCCGTCGCCCCTTCCCCCTCGCGTGCGGCTATGTAGAGGTTGCATTCCGCGCCGGGCTGGGGGGTCGGGCGACAGTCACCTGGGCTGGCCTGCGGCGTGAGCGCGCCGTTGGCGGCGAAGTAGACCGTGGAGCCCGCGTCGTTGAGACCGAGCGCGAGCCCGAGCACGTCGGCGTGTTCGGAGGCCGAGGGAGTGAGGTCGGTGAGGTCGCATGTTTCGGCTTCTTGGCCGATTTCGCACGCGTAGAGGTCGGGACGGTGATTGGCGGCGCCTGATTCGGGGGTCAGCCGGCTTTCGTCGGTGAAGAAGGCCGTCGTGCCGTCGACACTCGCGCCCTGGAAGAGGGCGGTGCCTCTTTCTGCGCCGTCGCCGTCGAGCTCGACGGTGCGGCCCTGCACCGTGTCGCGCATGTACAGGTGGTTTTCGCTGTTCCAGAAGAC
>JBKQOO010000083.1:0-17731 GCA_052145475.1 Solirubrobacteraceae bacterium | reverse complement strand
CGACCCTGCTGCGGACGCGAGCGCGCCGGCAGGTGCGATGCGAGGACCGCGACGCGATCGTGCTTCGCCTTCCATACCGGCCGCCCTTCGACGGCGAGGGCCTGATCGGCTTCCTCGGCCGTCGCGCCGTGCCGGGCGTCGAGGAGGTACACGACGGCGCATACCGTCGCAGCCTGCGTCTGCCGCACGGCTGCGGCACGGTGGAGGTGCATCCGCAGGAGGGGCACGTGCTGGCCGGCTTCCGGCTCGAGGACCCACGCGACCTATCCGCAGCCATGCAGCGCACCCGCGCCCTGCTCGATCTCGACTCCGATCCGAGCAGCGTCGCCGATGCGCTCGGCGGAGACCCGCTGCTGGGGGCGCTGGTGCGGCGAAATCCGGGGCGCAGGGTGCCGGGCGCGGTCGACGGCCACGAGCTGGCCATTCGCGCGCTGCTCGGCCAGCAGGTCTCGCTGCGCGCCGCTGCGACGCTGGCGGGGCGCCTGACCGCGCAGCTCGGCGAGCCGTTGGAGCGCCCGCTGGGCCGGGTGACGCGGCTGTTCCCGACCGCCGCCGCGCTGGCAGGGGAGGACCTGGAGGGGCTCGCCATGCCGGCCTCGCGGCGCCGTGCGCTGGGGGCGCTCTGCTCGGCCCTGGCGGGAGACCACCTCGCGATCGACGTCGGCGCCGATCGCGGCGAGGCGCGAGCACGTCTGCTCGAGCTGCCCGGGATCGGGCCCTGGACGGCCGAGTACATCGCGATGCGGGCGCTGCGCGACCCCGACGCGTTCCTTCCGGGAGACCTGGGCGTCCGTCACGCCCTCGAGCGGCTCGGGGTCGATGGCCGGCCCGGACCGGCCGAGCGCATCGCACGGCGCTGGCGTCCATACCGTGCCTATGCGGTCCAGCACCTGTGGGGCTCGCTGGAGCAGCCTCGGCCGCGCGCCGCCGCGACGTCATCCGCGCTCCTGGTGGCCTGAGCGCGGCGACGGTCGGCGAGCGACTCAGTCCGACGAGTCGGCGGCGCCGGAACCGTCGGCGGCGAGATCGGCCATCGCCTGGAAGGCCTCCAGCGGGTTGGGCGGCTCGGTCCCCGAGAGCTCGCTGAAGATGTTTGCGAGGTTCACGACCAGCCGCTCGGGCTCGCCCCAGTCGGCCCAGCGGTCGAGGGCCATCTCCCTGGCTGCCTGCAGCGGGGTCAGGCCGGCGGCATGTGCTGCGCCGGCACGCTCGTATAGGTATTCGAAATAGGCCCGCAGCTCCCTGACGTCCGCGACCTCCGCGAGCGGCCCGTGACCCGGGACGATCGCGACGGGGTCGATCGCCTCGATCCGCTCGCAGGCCGCGATCCAGTTCGACACCGGCCCCGCCCAGGCGATCGGGTGGGCGCCGTTGAAGAGGATGTCGCCGCTGAACAGCACCCGCTGCTCCGGCAACAGCGCGACCGTGTCGCCGCGGGTGTGGGCGGGGCCGACCTCGATCAGCCGCAGCTCCCGTGAGCCGACGCGCAGCGTCAGCTCACCGGCGAACGTCTCGGTTGGGAGCGCGAGCTCGATCCCGTCGAAGGCGAACGATCCGAAGCAGTGGAGGAAGAACTCGCCCAGCGTCCCCATCGCCGGTGCCTGCTGGACGAGTGCCGCCATCGCCGCGGGGGGCAGCTCGCTCATCTCCGCCGCGGTCCGCTCCGAGGCGAGGATCCTGGCCTCGCCGAGGAGCTGGTTCCCGTAGCAGTGATCGCCGTTGGCATGGGTGTTGACGACCGTCTCGATTCGCGCCGCCGCCGGTACGGCCCGGCGCATCTCGGCCAGCATCGCGCCGGTCAGATCGAGATCGAACAGAGTGTCGATCAGCAGCGCGCTCGAGCCGTCGCTGACCAGCCCGGCGTTGCTCCAGCCCCAGCCGCCGTCGGGCTGCAGGTAGGCGTGGACTCCGTCCCCCACCTCCGCAAGCCCCCGCTCGTAGCTGCGCCTCGTCACCCGATCTCGGCCAGGTCCCTCACCTGGGCCAGCCTGATGCTGTTCCCGGACGGGTCGCGGAAGCCCGAGTCGATGCCGTAGGGGCGCTCCTCGGGAGGTTCGTGGAACTGGACGCCGCGGGCGCTGAGCTGCTCGTAGGCGGCCTGGCAGTCCTCGGTTTCCAGGAACACCGTGCCGGCGAACCCCTTCGACATCAGCGTCTGGACCTGCTCCGTCGTCTCGGGGTCCATCACTGGCGGCCCCGGGATCTTCATCAACACGACGGCGAAGTCGGGCTGGCCGGGCATGCCGACGGTCAACCAGCGGAAGTCGCCCAGCTCGGCGACGGTCACGTCGGCTCGCACCTCCATCCCCACCTTCTCGGTGTAGAAGGCCAGCGCCTCGTCCTGGTCGTCGACCCAGAGCTGTGCGTTTGCGACCTTGATCATGTTCGTTCCTTTCCTTCGCGATCGGCTTTCCGCGAAGCTACCCCCCGCCGTCCAGGTTGTCTTCTCGAAAAGTGCGCCGTTGCGGTCGGCCGTAGGCCCGCACCACGCAGCCCGGCACCAATGCACGCTCGGCCGCGGGGGGGAAGCGCCGACGGTAGGCCGCGGGGGACAGCCCGAATGTACGGGTGAAGCTGGTCGTGAAGGAGCCCAGGCTGCGCAGGCCGACCGAGAGGCAGATGTCTGCGATCGGACGGTCGGTGCCGCGCAGCAGCGCCGCCGCCCTCTCCAGGCGCCTGGTCAGCAGGTACGCGTGGGGCGATTCGCCGAACGTCCTGCCGAACTCGCGGATGAAATGCGCCCGAGACAGCGCCGCCTCTGCGGCCATCTCAGTCACCGTAAGCGGCTCGGCGTAGCGGGCGTCGGCCATGTCCCTGGCGCGGAGCAGGTGTCGTGCGGGCGGGGCGAATGCCACGAATCCAGTATCCCAGCGCGGGCAGCCGTCGGGGGCCGCGGATCCGCCGGGGGGCGCCCGCTAATGTGCGACGAATCTTCGAGCTGGAGGCATACCTGGAGCGGATCGGGCTGAGCGGGCGCCCCGGACTGGCCGAGGTCCACCGCGCGCACAGCACGTCCATCCCCTTCGAGGGCCTCGACCCGCACCTCGGCCGGCGCGTCGCCCTGGGGGGCGAAGAGCTGGCGCAGAAGCTCGTCGAGCGCCGGCGCGGCGGTTACTGCTTCGAGCAGAACCTCCTGCTGAAGGCCGCGCTGGAAGCGCTGGGGCTGCGGGTAGAGCTGTTCCTGGCGCGGGTGCTCCTCGGGGTCCGGCCGGGGGAGAGTCGCGGGCGCACCCATCTCCTGCTCCGCGTCACGGACGGCGACGGTCAGAGCTGGCACGCCGACGTCGGCTTCGGCGGTGGCACGCTGCTCGAGCCGCTCCCCTGGGGGCCGGGCGGCGAGCGCGAGCAGTCCGGTTGGCGCTTCCGGGTCCTGGAGCGCCCGCCCGAATGGATTCTGCAGACCCTCGAGGGGGATGCGTGGATCGACGTCTATGCCTTCCTGCCGATCCCGGTGCTGGCGATCGACGTCGAGTTGAGCAACTGGTGGACCTCGACCCACCCGGGCTCGCCGTTCGTCACGGGCTTCCTGGTCAGTCGTCAGTGGCCGGACGGCCGGCGCCTGATCCTCAGTGACTGGGGGGAGCTGGCTCTCCTCGAGCGCACCCCGGCGGGGACCGTCTCGACGCCGCTGCCCCGCGAGCGGGTGCCCGAGCTGCTGCAGGAGCGCTTCGAGCTGCCCGGCTTCGCGCTCGGACCCGACGGACGGCTGGCCGCGGCCCGATAGGCTGCCGTGATGGCCCGCACGCCGACCTCCGTCCTGGCTGCCGGCTCGCTCGTAGCGGGCTATGCCGTCGCGGCCGGCACGGGCTCGAGGCCGCTGGGCGGCGTCGTGCTGGTCGCCGGCGGGCTCTGCTGCGCTCGCGTCTGGAACCGTCGCCACGGCCTGCGCACGGCTGCCGCGCTGACGGGCGTCGGGCTCTCCGCGTTCGTCATCTCGCACGTGCTCGCGCTCGCGATCGGCGCCTGGCCGGCCGTTCTGAGCGTCGCTGCCGTGACGGGTGCGATCGTGTGGGTCCGCTCCGATGCCCCCTCGGGCCTGCGCCCCGAAGGCTCAGTCGAGCTCTCCCGGTAGGGTCACCGGCCCCGCGCGTCCTCGGCGCGTGCGCGAGCCGTGCGCCAGGCGCCCGGGCTTCGGCCGCTCGCTAGGATCGGCCCCATGCTCGCTCTCACCGCGGCCCCGGGCCGCCCGGGGAACGTCGAGCTGCGCGAGGTGCCTGAGCCCGAGCCGCTCCCCCAGCAGGCGCTGGTGCGGGTCAAGGCGTTCTCGCTGAACCGCGGCGAGGTCAGGCGACTGCCCGACAGGCAGGACGGCGAGCCGACCGGCTGGGATCTGGCCGGGGTGGTCGAGCAGGCCGCGGGCGACGGCAGCGGGCCGCCCGCCGGCACCCGCGTCGTCGGTCTGGTCGGGGCGGGCGCCTGGGCGCAGAGGGTCGCGGTCGAGACCGACATGCTCGCGCCGTTGAGCGGAAGCGTCAGCGACGAGCAGGCGGCGACCCTGCCGGTGGCCGGGCTGACCGCACTGAAGTCGTTGGACATCATCGGCTCGGTGATCGGTGCTCGCGTGCTGGTCACGGGCGCCAGCGGCGGCGTCGGGCGTTTCGCGGTGCAGCTGGCAAACCTGGCCGGCGCCCACGTCACCGGCGTCTCCTCCAGCACGGAGCGGGCGCGAGGGCTACGCGAGCTGGGAGCCGACGAGGTGATCCACGATCTGGACGAGACCGGCCCGGAGTTCGATGCGATCGTCGAGGGCGTCGGGGGAGCGTCGCTGGGTGCGGCGATCCAGCGGATCGCCCCCTTCGGCGTGATCGTGTCCTTCGCGTCGAGCGACCCCGGACCGGTTCAGTTCCCGACGCGCGCGTTCTTCGGCCGCGCCCCAGGGGCACGCCTGCAGGGGCTGTTCGTGTTCGCACAGCTGGCGCGCGAGCGCACGGGCGCCCGCGATCTGGGCCGGCTGGTCGACCTGGTGGGCGAAGGGCGACTGGACTGCTCGATCGACTTCGAAGGATCCTGGCGCCGGGCGGCCGAGGCGATCGATGCGCTGATCGATCGGCGGATCGCGGGCAAGGCCGTGCTCAAAGTCGACTGAGCGTGCGGCGCGGGCCGGCGCAGCCCGCTCGCGGGGAGCAGGCGAGGTCGGCCGCCGCGCCCCGTAAGGTGCCACGCCGATGAGGAGCTTCGGGGCGGGGAGGATCGGCCGGGCGGCTGCTGTCCCGGCGGCAGTGCTGCTCCTCGGCGCGCTGAGCAGCTGCGGCGCCGAGACGCAGACCGTGATCGTCGGCGGGCCGCCACGGGGGCTGAGCACGCACTCGACGGCGACGGCCCCGCCGCCCGTTGCGACCACGGCTCAGCCTGCGGAGGGTGAAACGGTGGTGCACCTGAGCGCCTTTCAAAGCCCCACGGGCAACATCGGCTGCATGCTCCTCGACGTCCTGGCTCGCTGCGACATCGAACGACGCAGCTGGTCCCCGCCCCCGCGTCCTTCCAGCTGCCCGAAGGTCGTCGACTTCGGCCAGGGGCTGGAGATCGGGGCCAGCGGGCCGGCAGGGTTCGTCTGCGCCGGCGACACCGTCCGGGAACCGTCGGCCGCCAAGCTGGCCTACGGGACCGCGGCGCAGTTCGGCCCGTTCCTCTGCCTGAGCCGCTCGACCGGCGTCACCTGCACCCGGCGCTCGGACGGGCACGGCTTCTTCCTGAGCATCCAGAGCTATCGGATCTTCTGAGCCCGCGATCGGCGCCTAGGTGTGACCGAAGCGCGCAGCCTCCTCCGAGCCACCGGTCGCGTCGCCCTCGCTGTAGGAGTGCGCGCCCGTCCCGGCGAGCCGGCCGCCGTCGACGATCAGGTACTCCTCGCGGATCGGGCGCTGTTCGAACCAGCACTCCAGGATCTCCCTGGTGCCCGCGGCGTAGCGAGCCTGTGCGGAGAGGCTCGTCCCGGAGGTGTGTGGCGTCATGCCGTGATGGGGCATCGTCCGCCAGGGATGGTCACGGGGCGCCGGCTGCGGGAACCAGACGTCGCCGGCGTACCCGGCCAGCTGCCCGCTGCGGCATGCCCGGACGACGGCGTCGCGGTCGCAGATCTTGCCCCGCGCCGTGTTGATCAGGTAGGCGCCTCGTTTCATCTTCGAGAGCATCCGCTCGTCGAACAGATTCTCCGTCTCGGGGTGAAGCGGGGCGTTGATCGTGACGACGTCGCAGACGCCGACCATCGACTCGGCGTCGGGATGGAACGTCACGCCCAGCTCACGCTCGACCTCCTCGGGCAGCCGGTGCCGGTCGGTGTAGTGCAGCCCGACCTCGAAGGGCTTCAGCCGTCGCAGCACCGCGGAGCCGATGCGACCGGCCGCGACCGTGCCGACCTGCATCCCCTCCAGGTCGTAGGAGCGCGAGACGCAGTCTGCGATGTTCCAGCCGCCGTCGATCACCCACTGATAGGAGGGGATGTAGTTGCGGACAAGCGCGAGGATCATCATCACGACGTGCTCGGCCACGCTGATGCTGTTCGAGTAGGTGACCTTGGCGACGGTCAGGCCGCGCTCGATCGCCGCCTGCAGGTCGACGTGATCGGATCCGATGCCGGCGGTCAGGGCGAGCTTCAGCGCGGGCGCGGCGGCGATCCGCTCGGCCGTCAGATACGCGGGCCAGAACGGCTGCGAGATCACGACCTCGGCGTCTGGCAGCTCGCGCTCGAAGACCGAGTCGGGCCCGTCCTTGTCGGAGGTCACGACCAGCTCGTGGCCGAGCCCCTCGAGGAACTCGCGCAGCCCCAGCTCGCCCGACACGCAGCCGACCAGCTCGCCCGGCGTGAAGCCCAGTCCCCGCGGCGTCGGGGCGCTCTGCCCGTCGTGGTAGCCGTCGATCCGCGGAATGCTCTCGCGAGCGTATGCGGGCGGGTACCCGTCAACAGGGTCCTCGTAGAGCACGCAAAGCACCTTCGCCATGGCTCACCCTCTCGTCGAAGTGTCCCGCTCCGGCACGCAGCCGGCAGCGGTGCGGTCGGGGCGATTATGAGCCAGGCGCGCCGGCGCGGGGTCCCGGCCGGGCGCGCCCGGCGCCGCCACCCGCCCCCGCGCGGGCCGCTCGGACATAATCACCGGCCATGCGAGCCATCCAGATAGTCGAGGAGACCGGACCCGAGAGCGCGCTGCGCCTGGTCGAGGTGCCGGAGCCGGAGGCGTCCCACATGCTCACCCCGGGGTCGGGCGTGATCGTCGACGTCCACGTCGCCGGGGTGTCCTTCCCCGAGCTGCTGCAGACACGTGGCCAGTACCAGATGAAACCTCCGCTGCCCTTCGTCCCGGGCAGCGAGGTCGGCGGCGTCGTGCGCAGTGCCCCGGACGGAGCGGCCGTCAAGCAGGGCGACAGGGTGGCCGCGTTCTGCGCGCTGGGCGGCTGGGCCGAGACGTGCGTGGCGCCCGAGTTCCTCACCTTCCCACTCGCGCCGGAGCTCGACTTCGCGCAGGGCGCCGGGCTGGTCCTGAACTACCACACGGCCTACTTCAGCCTGCGCCTGCGCGGGCGGCTGAAGGAGGGCGAGACGGTGCTTGTCCACGGCGCCGCCGGCGGGGTCGGAACGGCCTCGCTGCAGGTCGCCCATGGGCTGGGAGCGCGCACGATCGCCGCCGTCTCGACCGAGGCCAAGGCCGACGTGGCGCGAGCCGCCGGAGCCGACCAGGTCGTGTTGATCGAGGAGGGTTGGAAGGACCGGGTCCTCGAGCTGTCGGACGGCGGCGTCGACATGGTGCTCGACCCGGTCGGGGGCGATCGCTTTCTGGACAGCCTGCGCTCGCTGCGCGAGGACGGCCGCCTGGTGGTGGTCGGCTTCACCGGCGGCTCGATCCCGGAGGTCAAGGTCAATCGGCTGCTGTTGCGCAACACCGAGGTGATCGGCGCCGGATGGGGCGCCTACGTGATGGGCAGGCCCGACCTGAACCGGGAGATCGGCGCGGCCGTGAACCGGATGGTCGACGAGGGCGTGGTGCGCCCGGTCGTGGGACCGCGCTTCCCGCTGCAGGACGCGGCGGCGGCGCTGGCGACCCTGGAGGGACGCCTGGCGACCGGGAAGGTCGTGCTGGACGTCCGCCCGGAGTCCTGAGACCCGCGCGACGCGCGGGCCCGGTGTTGCCCGACATGCCCAGAATTACGAAATTCTTCCGTTGCGACCGCAGCTACGGACAGGGCCGAGGATTAGGCTCAGTACGAGGGTAGAGGACCCCCTCGAGTCCCAGGCGCTCTGAGCTGTCCCGGGGGGGGATCGGCAGGGGGCAGGGAGATAAGGAGCAGCGATTCCCATGAAGGTCATCGGCGCCGGGCTTCCCCGAACGGCCACCACGACGCAGATGTTCGCCCTCGAGCATCTCGACTGCGGCCCCTGTTACCACATGCGGGACCTGCTGATGGACCTGGAGACCGGCCTGCCCCTGTGGGAAGCCGTCGCGGACGGCAAGCCCGACTGGCCGGCGGTCTTCGGCGAGGCCTGCTCGACCGTGGACTGGCCCTCCGCGTTCTTCTACCGCGACCTGATGGAGGCCTACCCCGAGGCGAAGGTGCTGCTGAGCGTGCGCGACGGCGGGGAATGGGCGAGGAGCATGGAGAAGACGATCTGGGGCATGTGGCACGGCGACTCGGTGCTGCACTACCTGACCAAAGCGCGCACTGTCGTCGACCCGCTCTGGGACCGCTACATCAAGCTGATGGGCCGGCTCAACTTCGACGAGGGCGGGGCTTTCCACGGCGCCACCGACCAGGTAGGTCTGATCGCGGCGATGGATCGTTGGAACAGCGCGGTGATCAGCCAAGTCCCGGCTGACCGGCTGCTGGTCTGGAACCCGTCGGAAGGCCTCGAGCCGCTGTGCGAGTTCCTCGAGATCGAGTTTCCCGCCGATGAGCTGCCCCATCTGAACGACAGCAGGTCCTTCCAGGAGGGGATGATCGGCGGCTCGCTGGACGCCCTCAACGAGTGGTGGGACGCTCGCGAGCGTCCGAGCGAAGGCCTGCACGGCGCAGCGCTGAGCTCCGAGCGCTAGAGCGAGGAGCGCTCTGCACGAGCCGCGCCCCACCGCTGCGGCGGGCCGGGGGCGGGTCAACCGCCGGTGAGGGCGGTGTCGGCGGCCCTGCCGGCGCCCAGGAAGGGCGCCAGGGCGAGGTAGGTCAGTTGCGGCGCGAGCCCAGGCAGCGATGCTGCGGCGTCCTTCTCGACGTAGTGGTGGAGCACCTGCCAGACGCCGCCCACGATCGCCTCGGTCGTGACCTCGGGAACGGCCACATGGGCGCCGGCCAGCTCGAGGCCCGGCGCGAGATAGCCGCGGAAGGACATCATGGCGTTCGCGCGGGTCGCGATCGCGCGGGGGCTGGCCGCGAAGGTCTCGACCATCGTCATGCGGGCGTGCGCGGGCTCTGAAGCGAGGAAGTCGAGCAGCGCCCGGATGCCCAGTGCAACGGCTCGCGGCCAGTCGTCCTCGCGCCCCCGTGAGGCCTCGGCGGCGACCCGCAGAGCCTGGTGCATGCCCACCTTCTGGGCGCCGAGGAAGGCGTCGTCCTTGGAGTCGTAGATCGCGTAGAAGGCCTCGTTGGAGACGCTGGCCCGTCGCACGATCCCGGGGATCGTCAGCGCCGCCAGGCCCTTCTCGGAGACGATCGCCGCGGTCGCGTCGACGATCCGCTCCTGCTGGCTTTTCCGGATCTCGCGGCGGGCGAGATCGCTGCGGCCGCTGGGGAGCGGCCCCTCGGCGCGGCGTGCCCGCGCAGACGGCTTCGCGCCGCGCGCCGCGGCCTGTGGTGGCGGCGCGGCGAGCCCTGCGGGCAGCCGTGCCGGGTAGCAGTCGGCCCAGCCGGCCAGCGCCTCGGCCAGGGCGGGCAGCTCGCGCTCGCGGCCGCTGCGCAGGCGGGTCGCCGTCACCTCGCGGATCCCGCCCAGCAGGGCGCGAACCGTCAGATCTCCCTCGTCGGGCGGCGCGACGGGATCGCGAGTGGAATGGACGAAGCCCTCGAGCGCGTCGAGCATGCGGCGCCGCCTGGTCAGCGCCTTGGGGCCCGCTCCGAAGGCACCCAGCACGAGCAGCGAGACCGCCTGCGGCTCGCGTACGGCCAGCTCGGCGAAGGCTCGCATCGCGACGCGCAGGCGCTGCTCGGGGCGATCGTCCTGGCGGTAGGAGCCGAGGACCGTCTCGGCGGCCCGCCTGGCGATGTCCTCGTAGGTGCCGATGAACAGCTGCTCCTTGTCGGCGTAGAGGCTGTAGAGGGTGGGCGGCGAGACGTGGGCCAGATGTGAGAGGTCGGCGATGCGAACGGCGGGGTAGCCCTTGGCCGCGATCAGCTCGACCATTGCGGCGCGCAGCCGTTGACGCTGATCGAGCCGGACCATCTCGGGGTCGAGGCCGTGGCTGCCACTGGGCAGTCGCCGGTAACTCTGGGACTGCCCTACCGACGGAGCCGCCTTCCGGCGGGCGGGTCGGCGTTTGCTGGTTCTCAGCGGCTTGTCGGTCACCTCGGGAGACCCGCTGTCGACGAGACTGGCGTGCGGCCGGGCGGGCGATCGACCCTACCAAACACTCCCGAGGGCTCAGCGAGCCGCGGTCGGGGGGACGCTCAGGCGTGGATCGTGGCGCTGGTCCCGATCACCGCGCCCGAACTGTCGAGCGCTTGAACGGCCAGATAGGGCGCGCTCGCGGGAGAGCCGATCGCGGTCTCGAAGCCGCTGCGGGCGGCCGTGGCGACGGGTGCGAGCTGCTTCGCGCTCGGGCCGGCCAGGAGCCGCCAGCTGGCGGTGCGCGTGTCTCCGTTCCAGCTCACGTAGACGGTCTGGCGGCCGCCCGAGCTCGAGGCGACTGCCGTGGGCGGGCCGCTGGGCGCCCCGGTCCACTGGAAGCGGTAGCCGCGATAGGACTGGTAGGAGCCGTGGAAGTGCGCGTCGAACAGCGGTTGGTCCGAGGAGCCGAGTTCGGAGAAGTAGGGCTCGGCGCCCCAGCCGATGAACACGTTCCCGTTCGCCATGGTCTGCAGGTTGCCCTGGCTGCCCGACTGCAGAGCTCCGTCCGGGTGCTCGTACTGCGCAACCACCTGGGCTGTCCCGGCGCCCTCGTCGACGCTCTCGATCAGCCCCCGCGACTGCGGGTGCACGAACGGCACGCCACCGTTGTCGAAGACGCTGATGTCGCCGTCGGACAGGACGGTCGCGTCGTGCTGGTAGGCGGTGTGCGCGCCCGACTGCAGGCTCACGCTGGAATGCCTGCCGCCGATGCTCTCGATGATCTGCCCGGTCTCGGTGTTCAGTTCATACAACGCCCAGGTGTTGCGCGCCGAGATCAGGGTCGAGCCGCCGGCGAGCTGGTCGACCGAGTTGAGGTGGAAGTAGTCGAAGGGCCATTCGGTGCTCGTGTTGACCGCGGAGGAATAGGAGTCGCCGAACGGGACGTGGTCGATGGCGTGCCACTCCCGGCGGACCAGGCCGGTACGCAGGTCGACTTCCTGGAAGAGGCTGTCGGTGACCGCGCCACCGCGCGGCCCGCCCAGACCGGACAGGTCGCAGTGGATGGGGCTGAAGGCTGTCAGCACGGCCGTCCCCTCTGGCGTGAGGTGGAAGTCGTGCAGGTCGGTCTTGTAGCCGTTGCCCGCATGGACCCGGCCGATCTGCTGGTAGGCCGTGTTGTCGATGATCTCTTCGCCCTGCCCGAAGCCCTGGGGCGGGATGTAGCCCTGCCACCAGGTCAGGACCGGCGCCCCGCCGAGTTCCTGCACCTGCAGGTTCGCGGCGGCGTCTTCAGCCGGGACCGGCTGGAACCAGACGAGGCTGCCCGCTTCGTCGAAGATCATCGGGCCGGCCTGTCCGGGTCCGTTGTAGGGGGCGCTGAAGATGTCGCCCGGGGAGGCCTGGGCGGAGTGAGCCGTCACGAGCACGGCGGGCGGTTCGAGGTCGGGCCGCGAGTGGAAGTGCATCTTCTCGTTGTAATCCCGCGAGGGGTGAACCGCGGATGGGTGGGGCAGGACGTCTTCGCTGGCCACTACGAAATGGAAGGTGAAGTCCTGGGCGTGCCCGGCGACGGTGACGACTCCCTTCACCGTCACCGTCTCACCCGAGAGGAACGGGGCGCTCGGCACGAAGCTCGCGCCGTCCCCTTGCGAGTAGGCGCGTAGCCTGCCGGCATGCCGGCCGCTGACGGAGCCGGTCACGACGACCTTGTGAAGCGCCGAGGCGGGGGCACCCAGCAGGCTGATCTGGGTCCAGGGCAGCGCGTCGTAGGAGTCGGGCAGGGGGTTCACGGCGAGGCTCGTCCCGGGCAGCACGGCTGAGCGGTTGAGCGTCGTCGGCACGCAGCGCCCGGCCGGGGGGGCGGCGAAGGCCGCCTGCTCGGCCTCGATCCGGTGCGAGGCCACCGCCAGCGTCGTGGCGCTGGCCAGCAGCACCAGGATGCCGCCACCGACGAGCAGCCGGCGGTGGTGGCGGTTGGGCCCGCGCCAGCGCCTGCGCAGCGCAGCCAAGCTCAGCAGCCTCCGGCTGGCGTCGGCCGCGAGGCGCGCGGCTCGGCGTGTCGGGCGGGCGCCCCGGGAACGGGCTTCGTGCTCAAGTCTGCTCCTCGCGAGGGTCGCGGGCGGGGACGGTTGGGAATCCTATGGATCTGAACACGGCGTGCGTAAATACTTGCGAAGAGCCCGGAGGCTCTGAGATCTAGAAGACGGGGGTCTCGGCGTAGTCGCCGAAGACCTGCTGCAGGGACTCGACGATCTCGCCCTCGCTGGCGTGTGCCCGCGCGCAGGCGAGCAGTGCCTCCATCAGGTTGCGCCTCTCATCGGCGGCCTGCTCGCGCAGCTCCGCGAGCGTGCGCTCGACCTCGGCTCCGTCGCGCCCGGCTCGGGCCGAGCGCAGGCGGTCGATCTGCTTGCGCTCCAGGGCGGGGTCGACGCGCAGCGTCGGTATCGGCTCTTCCGCTCCGGCCGTGAAGCTGTTGACACCCACGACGACCCGCTCGCCCGCGTCGATCTCCTGCTGCAGGGCGAAGGACGCGTCGGCGATCTCCCGCTGGGGGTAGTTGAGCTTGACCGCGTCGACCATCCCGCCGAGCTCGTCGATCTTGCCGAAGTACTCGTAGGCGCTCTGCTCCATCCGATCTGTCAGCGCCTCGATGAAGTACGAGCCCCCGAGCGGGTCGACGGTGTTCGTCACGCCTGTCTCGTGGGCGATCACCTGCTGGGTGCGCAGGGCGATCGCGACGGCCTCCTCGGTCGGGAGCGCCAGCGCCTCGTCGTAGGAGTTGGTGTGAAGGGACTGGGTGCCGCCCATCACGGCGGCGAGCGCCTCGATCGCGGTGCGGACGATGTTGTTCAAGGGCTGCTGAGCCGTGAGGCTGACGCCGGCCGTCTGGGAGTGGAAGCGCATCTGCCACGAGCGGGGGTTCTTCGCGCCGAACGTCTCCCGCATCTCCCGCGCCCAGATCCTCCGCGCCGCCCGGTACTTGGCGATCTCCTCGAAGAAGTCGATCTGTGCGTTGAAGAAGAAGGACAGGCGCGGCGCGAAGTCGTCGACGTCCAGGCCGCGCTCGACGGCCTGCTCGACATAGGTCAGGCCGTCCTTGAGCGTGAAGGCCAGCTCCTGCTGCGCCGTCGAGCCGGCCTCCCTGATGTGGTAGCCGGAGATCGAGATGGGGTGCCAGCGAGGCATGTTGCGCGTGCACCACTCGATCATGTCCCCGCACAGCCGCATCGCGGGGTCGATCGGGAAGCACCACTCCTTCTGGGCGATGTACTCCTTGAGGATGTCGGCCTGGATCGTTCCGGACAGCCGCTCCGGCGGGGTCGGGTGGGCCGGATCGGATTCGGCTGCGGCGACGTAGAAGGCGAGCATGATCGCGGCAGGCGCGTTGATGGTCATCGACACCGAGACCTCGCCCAGGTCGATGCCGGAGAACAGGGTCTGCATGTCATCCAGCGTGTCGACCGCGACGCCCTCTCGCCCGACCTCGCCCAGCGAGCGTGCGTGGTCGGAGTCGTGCCCCATCAGCGAGGGCATGTCGAAGGCGGTCGAGAGACCGGTCTGGCCGTGCTCGAGCAGGTAGTGGAAGCGCTCGTTGGTCTCCTCGCTGGTGCCGAAGCCGGCGAACTGGCGCATCGTCCACAGCCGCCCCCGGTACATCGACTCGTGGATCCCGCGGGTGTAGGGGTAGTCCCCGGGGCGGCCGATCGGATCCTCGGGGCCGTCGATCCCGGCGGGCAGGTCGGCCGGGGTGTAGAGCTCCTTCACCGGCTCTCCCGACAGCGTCCTGAAGCTCGGCTCGGTGGCCGGCGTGGTGGGCTTCGCGCTGACGGCCATCTCTCCTGAATCCTACCCGCCGCGGTAGCCTCGCTTCGTGATCGGCCGTGAGCTCAGTCGGCTGGTGGGCTCGGAGCACGTGCTCGAGCCGAGCCGCGGATCGCCGTACAACAGCGACGCCAGCGGCCGGCGTGGCCTGGAGGGGCGGGCCGTCGCGGTGGCGCTGCCGGGCAGCGCCGAGGAGGTCGCGGCGGTGGTCGGCTGGTGTTACCGGCACGACGTGCCGATCGTGCCACGGGGCGGTGGCACAGGCCTGGTGGGAGGGGCCGTGCCCGGCGAGGGCGCCGTGGTGTGCTCGCTGGAGCGGTTGCGGAAGGTGCGCGAGCTGGAGCCCGGCCTGTGGCGGATGCTGGCGGAGGCCGGCGTCACGACGCGGCACGTTCAACGCCTGGCACGGGAGAACGGGCTGATGTTCGGCCCGGACCCGGGCGCCTCCGAGCAGTCCCAGATCGGCGGCAACGTGGCGACGAACGCGGGCGGCCCGCACGCACTGAAGTACGGGGTGACGGGGGCGTGGGTGACAGGGCTCGAGGTCGTCCTGGCGCCGGGCGAGCTGGTGAGCCTGGGCGGGTGGATCCGCAAGGACGTGGCGGGCTATGACCTGAAGGACCTGATGATCGGCGCCGAGGGCACGCTTGGAGTCGTGACGGCGGTCAGGCTGCGTCTGCTGCCCGCGCCCGAGGCGGCGATCCCGATGGTCGTGTTCCTGCGCGACCGCCGGGAGGGCTGTGCGGCGGTCCTCGACCTGTTCGCCGCCGGCATGCGCCCGTCGGTGCTCGACTTCGCCGACGGCGAGACGCTCGACATCGTCGGCGCGGCCTACCCCCCCTCCCGCGAGACGACCCGAGACGGCCCGGCCGGCGGGACCGAGGGAGTTCCGCAGGGGGCGAGATTCGCCCTGATCGTCGAGCTGGACGGAACGCGAGCCGAGGCCGAGGAGCAGCGAGGCGAGCTGCTGGAGCTGCTGCGCGATGCGACCGTCTCGGCTCAGGAGCCGCTCGAGGCGCAGGCGCTGTGGAGATGGCGCGACGGGATCAACCCAGCGGTCACGGGCGTGCGGGGAGCGAAGGTGAGCGCCGACGTGGTGCTGCCGGTCGAGCGGCTCCTGGAAGGCCTGAGCCGGTTCGAGGAGATCGCCCAGGGACACGGGCTTCGCTCCTGCGCCTGGGGTCATGCGGGAGAGGGGAACGTCCACGCGACCGTGCTGGTGGATCCCTCTTCGGAGCGCGAGCTCGATGCAGCAGAGCAGGTGGACGAGGAGCTGTTCGCCGTGGTCGCGCAGCTCGGCGGCTCGATCGCGGGCGAGCACGGCGTCGGGCTGCTCAAGCGGGGACGCCTGGCGCTGCAATGGGGCGAGCAGGCGCTCGAGCTCCACGAGGCCGTCAAGCGGGCCTTCGACCCCAAGGGGCTGATGAACCCGGGCAAGAAGCTGGCACGGTAGCCTGCCCGGTCCCCATGACATCGAGCCGAAAGGAAAGCCCTAGATGAACAAGTCCCAGCTGATCGACGCGGTCGCCGCCGACAGCGGTCTGACGAAGGCCGACTCCGCCCGCGCGATCGAGTCGCTCATCGACACGGTCACCAAGTCGCTGAAGAAAGGCGACGAGGTCAGCATCACGGGATTCGGCAAGTTCTCGGTCGTCAAACGAGCGGCGCGCCAGGGAGTCAACCCGAGGACGGGAGAGCGCGTGAAAATCAAAGCGTCGAAGGCGCCCAAGTTCTCCCCGGGCGCCGGGCTCAAGCAGGCGATCAGCCCGAAGAAGAAGTAGGACTCGCCGACATGGCGCTGGTCAGCGAGCTGGATCTTCCCGCGTTCGACTACACGGACCAGTCGCTGCGCGGCGAGAGCTTCCACGCGGCGATGGCCCGGGCGCGGGCCTCCGGCTGGCTGGTCCAGGCGCCGTTCGGCTACATGGTCCTGGATCGCGAGGCGGGCGAGTTCTTCCTGCGCACACGCTCTGCGATCTTCCCGGGCATGAAGATCGCCGAGATCTTCGGAGTCACCGAGGGCCCGCTGTACGAGCAGATGAAGCGCAACATCCTGCACGTCAACGGACCCGACCACTCGCGGCTGCGGGGGCTGGTCAACCCGGCCCTCTCGCCGCGTGCGGTCGAGCGCTACCGGCCGAGGATGCGCACGTTCCTGGAAGGACTGCTGGACGACGCCGTCGCCGGGGCGCGAGAGAACGGGAGCGGGTCGAACGCCGCGAGCGGGGAGATCGTGCGGTGTGACTTCGTCGAGGCCTTCGCCAAGCCCTACCCGTCACAGGTGATCGCCTCGGTGATGGGCGCGCCGCTCGAGGACGCGCCGCGGCTGCACCACTGGTCCAACTGGATCCAGAGGCAGTTCGACGCGGGCAGCATGGCGAGCGAGCAGGGGGAGATCGAGCAGGCGGTCGAGGAGTTCTACGAGTACGCCGAAGGGCTGTTGCAGGCAAGCCGCGAGGACCCGGGCGACGACCTGCTCTCGATGTTCATCGCAGCAGAAGAGGAGGGGGACCGCCTCTCCGACGTGGAGTGCATCAACCTCGTCTTCAACATCCTGGCCGGGGGCGTCGACACGACCCAGAGCCAGATGGCCCACGCGATCCGGCTACTGGCCGAACACCCCGAGCAGTGGCGGCTGCTCGCGGAGGATCCGAGCCTCGCCGACGCCGCCGTCGAGGAGGCTCTGCGCTACGAGCCGATCACCCCCTTCACCGCCAGGATCCTCACCGAGGAGATCGTCTATCGCGACGTCACCTTCCCGCAGGACACCGTTGTGATGGTCTGCGCCTTCACCGCCAACCGCGACCTCGAGGTGAGCGAGCAGGGAGCCGGCGGGGATCCGGGCCTTTTCGACATCACAGCCGATCGTGGACGGGCCCGTCCGCTGACCTTCGGCGCGGGTGTCCACTACTGCCTGGGCGCCAACCTGGCGCGGCTGGAGATGCAGGAGGGTCTGACCTTCCTGTCCCAGCGGCTTCGCGGCCTGGAGCTCGACGGCGAGCCGGTCTTCGGCACGGTGTCGGGTATCTACGGGCTGGAAGCGCTGCCCGTGCGCTTCTCGATCTGAGCGACCGCCCGGTCGGACGCCGAGCCGCCGCGCTCCCTTGGCGCCCGCCTTAGGGTCAGAAACGCCAGTTGAGATTTTTTCAACTAATGGAATTCTGACAGGGAGGGCTGAAGACAGGGGGATGGCATGAGGCCATCCAGATCGAGTTAAGGACGAGACCAGATGCGAAAGACAACCCTGAAGGCAGCTCTGGCCGCAGCGATCATCGCCGGCCTGATCCCAACGACCGCCAGCGCCGGTCAATACCACGTCTACTCCTGCCGGACCCCATCCGGGGCGGCAGCGCCTGTTGATGGGTGGAGTGGGACGCTCGCCCCCGGCGGCGCCTACGACGACTACGTCAAGAACACCTGCGCCGAAGGCGGCGCGCTTGTCGC